>JBBKVQ010000361.1:0-23478 GCA_037968515.1 Bradymonadaceae bacterium | reverse complement strand
TCACTTTACGAAGAGTTTGTTCATAGTCGAGGAACTGAACATCTTGGAAGAACTCGGCGTCGTCAGCAACTTCGCACTTCGAGTCGCTTTCGGCTCGGTTGATTAATGCGTCGAGCCGTTGGTAGTTTTCGTCGCCCACTTCCATGAGCTGTCCGCCGCCGTGTGCCATCCGGCCAGTAGCCTTAAGCAACAACACCGATTCACCGTCTTTCTGCGTACGAGCTTGGTCGGTCAACGCGTCAAGGTTTGACTGAAGGTAGTTGCCCCAGCCAGCGTTGAAGAGAACCAAGTTGGTCTCTTTCGCCGAACCTTGTGAGTTGTGACATGCGTAACAGGTCTTCGACACGACCGGTGCCCAAACTTCGCGAAGGAAGAAGCGGTCATCGGGCATACAAGTTGTTGGCCCTGTCGTGACGGGGTCTTTTCCAGTGGTTGGCTTGACGTATTCGACGTCGCCCCCGTCCATCTGGAGTTCGAAGACGCCCTTTTCACATCCGGTCAGTGCGAACATAGCCGCGACCGAGACAGTTAGGGTTGTGAGTGTTCTTTGCGTTGGAGTTTTCATCAGCAGCTCCTCGTAGCGACGATGTACACACTTCTATGATGCAACGCGTGTGCCAAGTATTGGAAAGGCCTCAAATTCAGTGATGATCGGGAATTTCCACTGTTCCCACCTTGTCCTACATGTAGGCGCATGTGGCGAATCCGCGCAGAAACCCGCCGTTTTTCGGTATTCTCGTGAATGGTGGGCCTCGAGCTTGGTGTTTTTTGGGTTCCAGACCATCTTGAACTAGATCTGTGGATCAGACATCACAGATCTGCATTTTGACCCCGGTCGATTCACCCCAACGTGTGGCATGGATGACACAATACACCACCTCACCCGCGAATTTTTCGCCGGTTCGCGTTTCCCAGCTGTCTCAGATCGAGTGGCCCGAACACGCGGTTATCATCGCCGACGACGCGCTGCCCGCAGAAATACTAGACTTCCTGCCCAACCCCATCCGAGTAACAGCCGGAGAAGGCCTCAAAACGATGACCCGCATCGAAAGTTTGGCCGAAGAAGTTCTGCAGCGCAGAGACTCCAGACCTTTGGTGCTTGTTGGAGTAGGTGGAGGCTCACTGGGCGACGCCGTCGGATTCCTGGCGAGTATTTTATGGCGAGGAGTCGATCTGTGGCATGTGCCGACCACGCTGGTGGCGATGGTGGATTCTGCCCACGGTGGAAAAACAGCGGTCAATGCCGGCGCCAATAAGAACCAACTCGGGACTTTTTACCCTGCGTCCAAAGTTATTCTCTGCGAAGACGTGCTTGCGACACTGCCTGTGACTCAGCGGCGTCAGGGTCTCGTGGAACTTATCAAAGGGTTGTGGCTGGGCAGCCCGACAGGTCTGGATTTGCTCGACGAATTTGGCGTCGAACGCTTGGGTTCCGCGCCATACCCTTCTATACGCGAGAATTTGTGGCGCCTGATTGACCTCGCCATCGACGTGAAACTGGACATTGTGGCGCGCGATCCACACGAAAAGCTCGGCATACGGACCGTCTTGAATTTGGGGCACACGCTCGCCCACGCGCTCGAGCTTCATTGCGGCCTCGACCATGGATCGGCAGTGGCGTGGGGCATGGCCGCGGCCGGCCATCTGTCGATCGAACATGCCGGGCTATCACAACCGACCTACGAACGACTTTACCGGCACGTCTATCCTATGATGCGCCATATCCATGAGTTTGAACGTCCAGGCTCCGTTGAACTGCATGCCGCGCTCTCACGCGATAAAAAGCGCATCGGGGGATTGCTGCGTTCAGTGGTCGTCTCGGATGCTGGCAAGCCGTCGGTGCTACCTATCTCGATCCCGCAATGGGTGGCTGCGTTCGAAACCGTGTTTTCGCGGTGGCACAACGAGTCGGTGATGCTTCAGAAGCGCTTTGACTGGCACGCCGCGCCCCAGGTGTCGTCCAGCAAATCCGAACTAAATCGATTGATGATGATCGCGCACCTGCGCGCGGACGCTACTCAAGTCGAGGGGTGGTCTCGCGCCGCAGACGTCGTTTTATTGGAACGCGGCCTGCGGTCGATGCAGAATAATCACCCCATTTACGTCGGAGAAGGCGGCACGACTTTTCGCTTCTTGCTCGCTGCAAGTGCGCTGCGCCCCACTCCCAGCGTCTTTCAGCTCTCGGAACGACTCTACGCACGCCCGCACGGGCCGTTATTGGATGCGCTTGAACTCAGCGGATGCGTGATTCGCAAAAACGACGAGACCCACACGATCGAAGTGAAGGGCTGGAGTCAGCCGCCCAAAGAACTCCACGTCGATGCTTCGGTCTCGTCTCAGTTTGCTTCGGCGCTCGCCCTTCTATCAGCGGCCGGCCTGACCTTCACGTTGAATATTGCAGACTCGATCGCGAGCGAGCGCTACTTCGAAATGACCTGCGCGTTCTTGCGCCAAGCCGGGGTAAAAATCACGCCAGGACTAGGCGCATACCATTTTGATGCCGGTGGCCTTGGCGCCCCTATTAGTATGCGTGCTGCTCCGGATCAGAGCAGCCACGCCGTTTGGCGTGTGTTGGCATGGCTTGGTTACCCGATCTCAGTGGAAGCTGGATCGGGTCATCAACCCGATGCCGAGCTAACCCAACGATTGGAAGGAGTAACTAACGACATTGATGTGACGGATATGCCCGATGTGTTCCCGGTATTATGCGCCGGGCTCGCCGTGCGCGGGGACCAGATCCGTGTCGTGGGCGGGGTTCACCTTCGAGGTAAAGAATCGAATCGAATCGACGATCTGGTTGTGGAGCTACAAAAAAACGGGTTTTCCGCGATGGCTGAAACCGACGGGATCACACTTCAAAGGGGGGACGCAGACCCCAAAACTTTGGACCCAGGTCACGACCATCGATTGGCATTTGCCGCACTCGTGCTGTCGACGGCCGGGCCTCTGGTGTTGAAAAACCCCTGGGTTGTCGAAAAATCTTACCCGGAGTTTTTCGACGACGCTCGACTTGCAGGTTGGTCGATCCTACCTGCATCGCATGAAGGCGCTTGATGGACCGCGCTTGCCGCCGTACAACAGGGTATGCGTGATATCGTCTCTATCCTGCTCATTGCCTCTCTCGTAGTGGCTTCTCCGGGCCTTCTGGCTCAGGAGGACCCGCATGGGAGCCGTACGGAAGCAGAACAACATTACCAGACAGCCGTGCTGCTTCTGAGCGAAGGTCGATACCTCGACGCACTCAACGAGTTTGATGCGGCCATCGAGATCTCGCCGCAGGCGATCTTCTACTGCAACCGCGCCCTTGTGCTTGTGAAGCTTAAGGAAACCGGGGAGGCAGTGAAGAGCCTCCGGCTTTGCCGCGACAACTTTGAGGGAGACGCGAGCGAGTTGGCGCAGATCGACGCGCAGTACCACGGTGTTTCTGCGTACGATAATATCGTCAGGCCTCACTCGGTGATCATCGCTCAAGACATCGCGACAGGACCGCTGCCGGCTGGTCGTACCGACGAGGCGTGGAATATTGCCGATGTGGGCCTAATCTCGATGGGAGTCGGCGCAGCGTTTCTGGCTAGTGCGCTGACCGTCGACGTATTGAGCCAAACGTTGGCCGATGACTTCGTCAAAGAATCTGAGGGCGGCCCGGGCACCTCTCTAGCCCACTACGATCAGCTTAAGAGCGACGTTGAGTTCCGCAAGGCCGTGTTCTGGGGGCTCGCCGGTGCCGGAGCTGTATTTGTGGTCGTTGGTGGCAGCCTTGTCGCTTACGAATTCGCCTACGAGGACGACGTTGTCACGCTGTCACCGCTGATAGACGCGACCACAGCAGGCGTCCAATTCTCGGCACAGTTCTAAGCGGCATGTCGCAGATAAACTCGATAACCCATTGAAATAAATCAAGGTTTATATTGTTTGACGTCAGTGGTTTGAGTCGTCAGTATTACTGCCTTCTGAAATACGTTTTCAAAAACGTAGCAATCCCCGAAAGACCGCATGGCTCTAAGCAAAACCCTACGCATAACGTTCCTGACCGCAGCTATAACGCTGACGACCAGTTTGATGGTAATGGACAGTCAGGCCCAACACGGCGCTTTATTGTCGCCATCAGCTTTGAGAAGTGCCGCGGTGCTATTCAGTCCGCTGCCCAACAGCACGCTGCTCACTCCGGAGCTCGTTCATCACGTTGAACGGCTCGCGTCGAAGGAGCGGTGGAGAATTCCCGAGCCAGATCCAGCTTGGAAAGTCGACCTCGGTGCACCGGTGGTTGAAACCCGGCGACTCGATGAGATGTGGCACACCGTACAATATCCTTCTAAGTACAAGCTTTTGGCGCAGGGCCTAGGGCCGATGAAACAACTGCAGGCTCTGAACCCTGAGGTCGACTTCGACCAGCTTACTGAAGGCCAGCAGATCCTAGTTTGGGAACGCAGCGCGTCGATTCCACGCAGCTGGGGAGAAGCGAATCGAGGCCGCTTGTATAACGGCGAGCCGCTCCCGGATGGAGACGCCTACCGCGTGCTTTATCCGCACCGAACGTTTGGGACCTATTACACTGTCAGTGAGATCGTGCGGGTGCTCGATAGCTTCAAAGTGCGCTACCCGGACGCCAAGCCACTGCTTATCGGCGATATCAGTGTCAAACACGGCCGCCGCATCAAGCCTCACAAATCACACCAAAGCGGTCGAGACGTGGATATCACTTATCCTCGCCTCCGTGAGCCTGCCAATTATCAGCGTTTTCAGTATCTTGCGCGTCGTGATTTTGACGTCGAGAAGTCTTTCTGGATCCTCAAGCAGTTCATCGACTCAGGCAACGTCGAGTACATTTTTGTGGATCGGCGCTGGCAGAGAAAACTGCGCGAATACGCTCAGGAACAGGGTGCTACAGAAGAGTGGCTGAACGCGGTTTTTGAGTACCGCAGCTCTCGCTCCGGGCTTGCGATTGTCCGCCATGCACGCGGTCATGCGCGGCATTTCCATGTGCGCTTCAAGTGCCAGGAAACCGACACACGCTGCCGCTAGAGTTCCCTTGGCAAATCAGGCAGCCTGCCCACCCACCTAAAACATTTTGATGCGTTCGTAATCGAGCCTGGCATTGACCTCTTGGTCCTGATCCGGCGTCAACTCGAAGACTTCGTGTTTATACCCGACGTGCGAAACGCGAATTCGCACGACTTTGTCGCCGGCTTTGACGTCACGTTTAAGCGGGGTATTGCCCACCAAAACTCCGTCGAAGGTGACCGTTGCATCTGCGGGGGTGGAGCCGACCCGAAACGTGACCAACTCGGATTTGGCGGGCTCTTCGGGCTTCTTTTTTGGCTCTTTGGGCTTGTGAATCGGTGAAGCGATCACCGCGTCAGGCTCCACCACGTCGTCTTCGAACTCAAATCCGACATCTTCACGCGGAGCATCAATGTCGGGGAGGACCGCCGCCACTGTCTGCGGCGCCTGCGTCGTCTGAGGCATCTGCGTCGTTTGGGTCGTCTGATTTGCGACAACAAGCTCGACGGGCTTTGCGTCAAAAAAGACTAACCAAAGCAGCGAACCGGCGATCAATCCTAAGAGTGCCAAGAGCACAGTCCATCGGGCGCGCTGAGCTTTAGACGGCGGCGCCTGAATCGCAATGCCACTGATGAGACTTGAGCCTTCTTCAGGAAGTTCGAGAGGAATCGGGATGGGAGGAAGGTCGGCTTCGGGTGTATCGAGCAGATTCCGGAGCTCGCGCGCAGTGCCAATTCGGTCTTCTGGCTGTTTTTGGAGCGACGCTTGGATCGCGTGATCGAAAGCACTGCCAAAAAGTTCAGCGGTCAGGTGGGGCGCGTCGTCCCTAAGATGGCGAACCATCACGGCGGACGGACTTGGAGCCTCGAACGGGTGTTTTCCGACCAACATCTCGTACATGATCACGCCGACCGCATAGAGGTCGGTTTTATGATCGATGACGTCGCCAACGATGTTTTCGGGCGACATATAATGCGGTGTCCCCAAAACGGTACCGTCTTGGGTGAGCGTCGTGAGCTGGTTTTCCTCGAGATCTCCGCGGATTAACTTTGCGATCCCGAAGTCCAGAATCTTAACGATCTCGTCGACCGTACCCTCATCGGGTGGGGACTTCAGAAGTACGATATTATCTGGCTTGAGGTCGCGATGAACGACCCCCTGACCATGAGCGTACTCAAGCGCGGCCAAGATCTGGGTGATGATCTCGCGGACTTTATCCTGAGAAAGTGGCGCTTCTTCTTTGATTAGCTCAGAAAGAGTACGGCCTTCGACGTACTCAACGGCCATATAAAGAAGCCCTTCATCGACCCCATAATCGTAAAGCTTGATGACGTTTGCGTGGTCCAGCAGCGCAATCAACTGCGCTTCGCGATGGAAGCGCTGGACGATATCAACCTGTAAGAAGGCCTGCGGCAGCAGAGTCTTCAACGCAACGCTTCTTCCTAGGCCAATTTGATCGGCACGGAACACCACACCATAGGCGCCACGACCCAGTTCCTCTCTGACTAGGTATTTTCCGGCGACCGTATCGCCAGCGGTTGGAATGGAGAAGTTTTCCGACATGGAGCGTTTGCCCGGCGGCCCGTACATGCCCCAAGCCAACAACCTGTCTCAATTGCAGCGGCTTGTCGCACCATGAAGCGTAAGGTCCAAGACTATCCATATTGCATTCTCCTCGCAAGCCTATCCTTTTATGATTTCTTGAAAGAGTTCGACGACCCGTTATTCCCGTCAGAAATCTGAGAGATCACTCGTGGAGTCACAGAAAACTGCGACGTAGAAGTCGATGTCGGATCCAACGGCGCAAACAAAAGCGTTTAAAACACGCACCTTATAAAAATAGCGGGGTTTTGAAATCGGTTTGGATCGGGCATTGCAGAAGCTTAACGACGATGATGACCGCACCTACCATACTTTTGCAGCTGATTATGACCATGGCCATGTGGATGCCAGGCGTCAGTCCGCTGATGCCGAGCGCGGCCCTTCAAGCCATCGAGGCGCGCTACGAAACCGATCTGGCAAAACGTCGAGCTTTGATCGACACGATGACCGACTTGGAATCCCAGCATCAGAGCGTGGTCGTTCGAATCACCGCTCTAAAGCAGGGTGCAAACACTCTGACAACTCGGCTCGCGCTCGAAGATCTTCTGCGCCAAAGCAAGCAACTGTCTGAGGCACTCGCCGAACAAGACAGTCAGTTGCGGGTCTTGGACAAACGAATCAACACCCAACGGTCAGGCATCGTGACGGGACTGGACGAGCAAATGCGTAGTCTCGAGACCACGCTCGCCAAGGCCACACCGGCCGAGCGCGTCCAGACGGTCAAAAAGCTGAATGGTCTGCGGACCCTGCGGTCCAGTTTTGAAGCTCCTTTGCCTGTAGCGCCAACGGTGCGCGATCTAAACGCAGCGTTAAACCTTGCTGAGCGAGCCACTGACCCCGAAGAACTGCTGGCTGCCGCAGACGAGCTGCTGGACTCGGAAGACCAAGTCCGGCGTCGCCTCACTGCGATTGACCAACGGCTGGGCGAATTGAAAGAATCCAAACGCCTCACTCGACGTGCATCGTCGTTCTCTCGTGAGGAACGCTTTTTCGAGGAGACAGATCGTGATCGCGTGATCGCTCGGTATGAACGGACCACGTCGACCCCAAAGGGCACGGATACTGCCAACGAAGCCAGTCCGACGGTCAACGTTCAGGGCGATAACTCGCCCGTTACCGCAGGCGACCGGAGTCAGAATAATGACGACGGCGCATTGGAGTTCGACGCCGCGCCGAATGCAGCGGGTGGACCGGCCTCGGCCCCCCTGACTGACTCGAGTAGCGTACCTGCCGTGGCTCCCGAGAGAACCGACGACCTTTTTGTCGATTCAACCCGAACGGTCGTGATCAATGCGAATTCGGATCCGGCTCGCTCGGTAGGAAGTGCGAGCGATACGGTGAGCGCGGGCGTGGATGGGCAGATCGATACTTTGGTGCGTGAGCGCGACCGCCTGAAACGACAGGCCGAAGCTCTTCGCGCGCAGGCCAAAGACCTTCAGCGAAGGGCGAAAGCCCCGTAGGCTCAGCGGTTGAAGAGTTCAGCGAGCTCCGTGAGCAACGCCGCTTCTTCCTTACCCACTGGATTCTTCAATCCGAAAAAACCGCCCGATGCTTCGGCAACGGCTTTCGCCATCTCCAGAATATCCGAGGTCGCCTCGTTCGACGGATTTTGAGCAATAATGTGCTGAATCACACGATCGGTTCGCTCAAAGAACACTTCCGACGGGCGTGTTGCGAGCATCATGGCGAGGAATTCCATCGCTTCAGGAGCAACGATATTTTTGGCCTTCGCAAATTCAAGAACTTTGTTTGCTTCGTCGCCGGTGAGCGTGCCGTCGACCCAAGCCACTTGAATGAGCGGGATCAAAGGCAGGACTGATGCGGTGGCAGCGTCGAAACCAAGCGCCAATGCCTCGGCAGCCACGTCTTCCGACGTGTGCAGCGTCAATGCAATCTTCGAGCGTTCTTGGTCGCTCAAAGCCTGCAGTTGGCGTTCACGACGTTGGTCGTGAATCTTGTCGACTTCTTTGCGAGCGATGTATTTATCTTCATCTGTCATGACGTCCTCAAATGTATTGCCAAAACGCGCGCACTATAAGACCGAGGAGGCACTTTGGGCAACGTCGAACAAGCTCACGTAAGCCCGATACCTTGTACTTCTGAACGTAGGCGGTCGATTTCGGCCTGAGTCGCTGGATTTCGGCGCGTTTGGGATAGCTGTTGTTGATGTTGCCGGAAGGCGAGCATCGTTGCCAGACGAATGTAGCGCGCGCGATTGGGCCCGCGGATCTTTCTTCGCTTGGTCCAGTAAGGGATTAACCGTGCGTCCTCGATAGGCAAAACGCCGAGCGCGGCCTCGTGCTCTAAGATCCGCCGGATCATGTGATGCTCGCGAACCAGCATCCACTGGGTCAGGACAAACATCATCGCGCCCGCCGCCGCAAGCAATCCGCACGACAGCAAAAAGAACATTCCTTGCCCCGAACGCTCGGTCGCGACCGCTAGGCCGTTCCAGGTGCCATGCGTCACGACGGCGCACAAAAATCCCAGCAAAACGGCCCAAGTCGCCGACAAGCCGCGATGAGCCGCCCAACCCACGCCGATTCCAACCAATGCCGACGCCACGCAGTGCACGATCGACGAAAACAACGTCCGCACAATGATGGTCTGGTAAATCGCGTCACCTGCCGCAGCATAATAAAGAAGGTTCTCGACCGCCGCGAAGCCCAAGCCTGCGGCTGCGCCGTAAATCAGGCCGTCGGTCTCGGTGTCGATATGTCGCAGCAACAACAGGGGCAAAAACACCAGCCCTTTGGTGAACTCCTCGACCAGCGGCGCTACGACAACAGTTGTTAAAGCAACCCCGATATCCTTGCCAAACAGTGCGATCAGTCCGGCCTGGGGCCCCGTTGATAGCGCAACCGCTAAGCAAGTGCCGCCCAACGCTCCCCAGCCAAAAGTAAGAATGATCACCCATATCGGCTCGCGTTCATAGCGGTCGAGCCACCAGATCGTGACGAGGTACCCCATCACCACCAGTGTGGACGCTATGACCGCTAAAAAAGCCATGCTTTAGGTCCCGGATGTCTCGTTGGACTCTTTCGACTCGAAAGCCTCGGGCGAGGCTTCCAGAATCTGCGAAGTAAGCTCGGGCATGCGCTCGTAGCGCCGTTCGAGACCGCGCACGATGTGCAGAATGCCTCGTCCATCGACATCGTCCGCATTATCGCCGTAAAGCAGCTCGTAACGAGCAGCATTTAACTGTCGGATGTATTGCCCTTTGACGTCGCGAACCGAGTTCAAAGTGAACTCCATCAATCCGCCGATCGCCAAGGTTCCAACTATCCCACCGGCCCAGCCGACCGCCCCAACCCAGCCCGGAACGTCAAGACGACCGACCTTAACCAGCACTTTTTGGTACGTATCGAGGTTGGTCTTGTAGATCTTCTGAGCTGCGTCACCAAACGTCGGGCCGCTTTGGAATTTGCCCATCAAAACGTACCCGAGCGTGGCGGGCACGCCCAGCTTTACTCCCGTTCGAAGCGCCTGCGCCAACAGAGGATCATGGCCGATATCTCGCTCCATCATGGCTTCCAGCCTGGCGCGGACGAGGGCCAGCTCCGCTGCGTCTTCAAGTGAGAGCTCTTTTTGCGCCTTCTTCCACAAAGCTTCCTCGAATTCTGCGAAGAGACGCGCAAGGAGACTCTCGAGTTCCTGCGGGCTGATCACCTCGCGCTCAAAAGCTTGGACCAACTTGTCATGAGTAAAAGTAGTCGTCGAAAAACCTGGCCCACCTGCGGCTTCGGACACTCCGGAAACGACATTTCGCACACCGACCAACACGTCACCGATGCCTGTTTTGGGGGCCAAACTGCGGCCCATCACTCTTCGAAAACTTCGGAGGTGGCGATCGGCGAAACTCGGCACCCGCGCGATTGCCTCGTCAAATAATGTGTTGATTTGCCCTTCAAATCGCTCTTCCCAGACCGTGGGTTCGGCCCCTTCACTCATATCAAATTCTGTCATTTCATCCTCGTTGCACTACGTCCGCAATATAATCAGCAACCCTTGAGGCGGCTTCGGACAGCAAGTCATCACTCACCGTATAAGCTAAACGCAGATACCCTTCGCCGCCAGTGCCGAACCCAAAACCCGGGATCGTGACGACGTCAGTATGTTCCAAAATTGCTTCTGCCAGGGCGACGCTTCCCCCAGAAATTTGGGCAGCATCAAACACCGGCACGAAATGGTAAAAAGCGCCGACAGGGTCAGAACATTCCAGGCCGCCCTGCTTCAATCGGTCCTGTAGCAACCGACCACGCCCACGAAAAATATCGCGCATCGACGCGACATGAGCGGCGTGCACCTGCAGCGCCACCGGCAGCGCTGCTTGAGACGCTCCGCAGGCGGCCGTCACGATATGTTGGTGCAGGCCTTTTAAGGCCTCGATCATGTCTGGATGACCCGTCACCCACCCCACGCGCCAGCCCATCATCGAATGGCTTTTGGATAAGCCGCCGATTCTTAACCCTTGATTGGGATGGGAATCCGCGGGGCTTGTATGAACTCCACTGTAGACAAAGTCTTCGTAGATTTCGTCGCTGATCCAGTGAATTCCGTGCGAAGCACACAGTTCCAAAACATGTTGAAGGTCAGCAGCCCTGTGAATTGCCCCTGTCGGGTTCGACGGACTGTTTAACACGATAGCGCGAGTTTTAGGTGTGATCACCGCCTCGATCGCCGCTGCAGAAAGGCCCCACTGACCTGACTCCAGAGCGTATCCGACGGGCGTTGCGCCGGCAGCCCGAACCAGATTTGCGTAGGCCGGAAATCCCGGATCAGGCACCAAGACTTCATCGCCAGGATCAACCGTACCCAGCAGCGACAACGCGAGACCTTCCTGGACACCATGAGTGATCATGACTCCAGCCACATCGATTCCCAAATGATCGGCGACGGCCTGACGAGCGGCCAAGGTCCCCAAATTCGGTGTATATGGCGCCTTACCAATGGCGACGTAGGCCAGCAGAGCTTGCTGAACCTCGGGGTGAATGGCGGTATCGGGCTGCCCTAGGCCCAAATGAATGCTGGTTGGACGAGCCCGGTCGGTGATGCGGCGAATCTGAGACGGAAAGATCCCGCTTGCGCGCTCAGCGATGTTCATCGAAGCAATTCCTCAAGCGCCGTGCGGGCATCGGTCTTGCTGTCGCGGTATTTGACGATCAAAAGCGCTGCCATCTGTAGACCGTGGGCGGCAGCAAAGTCACCTTTCGCAGGGCGTGAGCCAGGCACAACCACGGCGTTCTCAGGAATCTCAAGTGGTGCCTCGGGTGTGGACCGCAGTACCACCTGATTGACCAGATCGTAGACCGGCGTGCTGCCGGTGATAATGCAGCCAGAGGCCAGCACCGCGCCCTTGCGCACTCGGACGCCTTCATAGACCCCACAATTGCCGCCAAGCATCGCACCATCTTCGATGATCACGGGCGTCTGCCCGATCGGCTCGAGCACGCCGCCGATCTGTACCCCGGCTGAAATATGGACGTTTTTCCCGACCTGCGCGCAACTACCTACCAGTGCATGAGAATCCACGATGGTGCCGTCGCCAACGTATGCGCCGACGTTGATAAATGCAGGAGGCATCATCACTACATTTCGGCCCACGTAGGCTCCGCGACGAACTGAATTCCCACCGGGCACAATTCGAATATTGCGTTCCAGCACGGGAAGAATTTGAGCCGGATACGTGTCTTTGTCGCTGAACTGAAGTGGATCTCTCGAGAATTCCGAGTTCTTTCCGAGCCGAAAGCCAAGCAAGATCCCCCGTTTCACTGAAGCGTTGACCACCCATTCGCCGTCCTCGCGGCGCTCGGCGGCACGGATCTCGCCTGCCTCAAGGGCTTTGAGCAACCTCGCGAAACAGGCATGTGCTTTGGGGCCGAGGGCGCTGGCGTCTTCTGCAAAATGGAAGTCCACCTCACTCATTAATTCTGCGTTGGTCATTTTAGGCTCCGGGTGAAGGTGCGATCGGCGTATACGACGTTCAACCGCGAGGAGCAACGGTCGCAACGCTTGCGAGCGTGCAAGTCCGCGTGGTATCAACCCGTTCTTCTCGCGCCTGCATCGCATCGAGGCATCATGGAATCCAGCGGACACACGACCTACCAAGGTCGTCTTGGCACAACTACACGAGCATCTGTACACGTCACAGGCGGCTCCGGAACGACGTTCCCAGCGACGGTATATTCGTCGATCAACGTCACGGATTCGCCGGACCTGCTTTACGAGCTCGAGGCCGGCACTCTTCATCAAGTCGCTGATCCCGCATCGGGAGCCGAGTACGCGCTTGCGCAACCGGTGATGCTACATGACCCCAAACGGGCGGTCATGGCGCTGTACCTGCCGGACAGTCTGCGACATCGCGAAACCGAAGAACGACGACGCATTCTGGCCGAATTCGACCGAGACGACGCTGCGCTGCCCCGATATGTGAGGGAATTTGTTGCCGTCTTTTCGGTGGACGAATTTCAGTCGATAAAAGCCGGTGCTCCCGATCAAGTCGCAAGCGCACCCGCTACCGCACCTGCCGCTCAAGCCGTCGAACCAAACATCGAAGCCGCCAAGGCCGAGATCGCAGGCGTACGTGCGCAGGTTGAAGTGGAGCGTTCGGCCCTTGCGGTGGAACGCCAGCAGCTGACGGACCTGCGCGAACGATTCGACCGCGAACGCTCACGCATGGATGATATCGAAACTCGAATCACCGGTGAACGCGCTGAGCTCAAAGCGGCACAAGAAGCGCTCGAAGTCGAGCGACGGCGCATCGAAGCCGAAAAACTGAATATCGAGCAACGCCTGATCGCCGAACAGCATGGCGGGCCGATTTCGCACGCCGAAGAGTCCACCCAGATCGTGACCGACGACCAGTTCATTGAACTCGGCGCTGCAGACGACGCCGAGGACCTTGCTTCCGAAGTGTCCGAAATCGAAGACGAGGGCATCGAAGAGTTTGACCCTGAAACGACCATGATCAACCCGCTCATGACCGGGCTTCCTTCGCGATTCGCAGACTATAAGTTGCCGGGAGACCGAGTTTCCACGATTCGCGACAAACACGTCGTGTTTGCGGCACGCGCTCCTCGGACTGATATTGAGGGCCTGTTCGCGGACACCACCGAGTGTTTTGTGCAGCTTCACGATGTTGAAAACTACCCGGTGATCGGGCTGGTTTTGGTCAATCTCGCTGAAGGCAAAGCGACGGTATCTGTCGGCTGGGCTTTGGATATCAGCGATGCCGACGATATCGAATTGCTCGAAAGACTTGGCAAGGGCGCGAGCATGCGGGTCGGTCTGTACGAACCCCTCGGCTCGTTATTGCGCGCCGTAGAGGTCCAAGCGCCGATTCGCTCGAATGTGAAATGGATTGTCGACAAAGCGACGGCAGCACTCGATGGCGCGAGCGGCAGTTTTGCACCGGCAGCCAAGAAGTACACGGAACGGTCGTTTGAGCGCGTTGGCGCTATGCGACATCCATTTTTTGGCCGTGCCTTCGACGACCTCACCTCGACTTCGGAGGTCAAATTGGCCTCGGGCATCCTCGGATTTTGGTCGCAACCCGAAAAACTGCAGTATGTGATCGCAAATCGCTCGTTCCCGCTGCGACGCTACGAAGAGACTCGTGATGCCGTGGTACGTGCAGCGGTCGATTCAGGCATTTTCCTCTCCGAAGAGTTACGCGATCGAGCGATCGAACTTGGCCTGGCAGAAACTGAAGATCGCTTGGCAGAAATGCTGGTCGCCAACTTTGCCGAAGTTTGTGTCTCGCTTCGGGTCAACGATCTGGACCCCGCCGCACAATGGGATAACTGGGATGCGCTCTTGGGCCTTGGCGAAGAGCTCGGAATTCCGCCGGATTCCGACGTCGTCGAGCTGGCCGAAGTCAGCCTGAAGCGCGCTCAAGAGATAGCAGAACTTAATGAAGTTCCTGTCGCCGACGTTGAGGCTGGGCGCACCTACAGCGTCGACAGAACGCTCGTGGTTGCTCGCCAGAGCGAGTCGACTGGAGTCACTTACTTCTTGCCTGATGACGCGATCGTGGATTCATTCGACGATATTGCTGGCATGGCCCGAGAAGACCTCGAGTTGCTGGTTCAGGACGCGAAAGGCCGGCTCGAAGCTTCACAGGTGCTCATCGAGCGATTTGGCGCCGACACACTGACAGTGGTGCTTGAAGCAAGCGAGTCGATGAATTCTCCAGAAGTCGCGGCGCTCGCCCGGTTTGTTGAAACAAAGAGCGGCTCGCTTGAGGGAGAGTTGGTGCGTTCACTTGGTTCTATGGGGCCGAGCGGCAGTTATGTCGCGATTCATGCCCTGGCAGCGATTCGGAGCAGCACTGCGATTCCGGCGATCTTGGACATCATCAACGACCCGATAACCCGTGGCGATGCAAACCGACTGGTTCGGGTGATTGCCCAATACGGTGATCGTTTGCTTCCGGCGCTCACCCGCGCTGTCAAACGCGACGGTGCGCTCTCTGAATACGTTAATTTGCTGGCCGCGCTTGAAGACGTTCAAAGCGGCACCTTGGCTAACCTATCGAAGGACCGCAGCAAAGTGCTGCGGGACGCGGCAAGACTGGCCCGAGAAAAACGTGATGTCAGATAATACATGCGCGTTCTGGGTTGGACCTGATTTGATTTAACTGTAGGGTTGCAGCCCTTTCGGCGAGTGCGGTCCATGAAAGTTGGTATATTTAGCGACGTTCACAGCAATATCGAAGCCCTCGAAGCTGTGATGGCGGAATACAAAAACGCCACCCCTGCAGTCGATATGTATGTGTGTCTTGGCGACGTCGTCGGTTACGGCGCAGACCCGAATGCATGTTGTGATGTTGTCCGTGAAGTCGCAACTCATACGATCTTGGGGAACCATGATGCCGCTGTATGCGGTCGTATGAATTACGCTTTTTACTACGATGCGGCACGGAACGCGCTGGATTGGCACGCAAAACAATTGCGACAAGAGCACCATGAATGGCTTAAAACTCTTTCCTATAAACAGGATTGGGAAGACGTCACGTTTTGCCATGGCTCGCCGATCAACCTGAAAGACTTTGAATACGTTTTCAACGTCCATCAGGCGTCACAGCTCATCCATCATTGGGATGAACTCAAGCACGTCACGTTTATCGGGCACTCCCATTTGACCAAGTCTTTCCAGCTTCACCCGGAAGAAGGCGTAGTTGAGTTGGAGCCGCCCCTGCTTCAGTTCAAGGAAGGTTACAAGTACATCGTCACCGTCGGCAGCGTCGGTCAGCCGCGAGATAACGATAATCGTGCTTGTTATGGTCTGTACGATTCCGAAGCCAAAACCTTCGAATATAATCGGGTCGAGTATAATATTCGCGAAGCGGCACGGAAGATCTTTGAATCGGATCTTTCGTCAGACTTCGCCAAGCGCCTGTTCTTTGGAATTTAGGCCCACGGGCCCGCGTTCTCCGGGTTGCCTTGTGGTCTACGTTTGTTTAGCCCCTCGCGCTGCAGGTGTGGATCTCCCATGAAAAAATTTCTCGACGCCCTTCAAGAGGGCCCCCTCGTTTTTGACGGCGCCATGGGCACACAGCTCTATGAGCGCGGCATCTTCATCAACAAATCCTTTGATGACGCGAACTTGTCGCACCCCGAGCTCGTTCAAGCCATCCATGCTGCCTACATCGACGCGGGCGCAGATGTCATCACCACCAATACGTTTGCGGCCAATCGCATCAAGCTGAAGCGCCACGGGTTGGAAAAAAAGGTGGTCGAGATCAACCGTAACGGCGTTGAACTCGCACGAGGTGTGGCGCAAGGACGTTGTTATGTGGCGGGCTCGATGGGGCCCACCAGTCTAACGCCAACGATGATGACCGACGTCGAACTGGTCGAGATCCGTGAGGCTTTTGCGCAACAAGCAAAGGTCCTGGCTGATGCTGGTGTGGATGTGATCATCCTTGAAACGTTTCGGCTACTCAGTGAAATCCGGCTCGCGATCGAAGCGATTCAAAGTGTCTGTGAGCTACCGATCATTGCAATGATGGCTTTCGATTCGGAGCATCGGACTGGTGATGGCGCCGAGCCCGAGCGCGTGGCTCGCCTGTTGATCGACTGGGGCGCCAACGTGATTGGCGCCAACTGTCTGGAAGGCCCCCATGTCATCTTTGATGTGGTCGAAAAAATGATCGGAATGGGCGTGCCGGTCGCGGCGATGCCTAATGCTGGCTATCCCCGAAAGGTCGATGAACGCCTGATTTACATGGCCACGCCTGAGTATTTTGGCGTTTACGGACGCCGCTACCTTAAAGCTGGCGTTCAGATTGTCGGCGGGTGCTGTGGCACCGGTCCAGAACATATCAAGCGCATGAGCGACTCCGCTCGGATGATGGGCGGTGGTCGAGTCAGCCGAGCGACAACCCGCCTAACGATTCTGGATATTGACGAGGCCGCGGGCCTGCCCGAAGTACCAGCTGCCGAGCGTTCAAAGCTTGCTGCGAAGCTGATGCGAGTTTGGGAAGACCGAGTCCAGGGCAAAGGCGATGCGGCTGGACGGCGACTTCATCGCGATAATTTCGTGGTGAGCGTCGAAGTCAATCCGCCCTCAGGGCTGGATTCAAAAAAAGCCTTGGAAGCCGCACGAATGCTGCGCGCCGGTGGCGTTGATGTCATCAATATCGCCGACGGTCCTCGTGCTTCTGTCCGCATGGCCAATTGGTCACTCGCGACCCAACTGCAGCGTGAACTCGACACCGAGGTCATCTTGCACGTGTGCGGTCGAGACCGAAACCTGCTGGGGCTTCAGTCCGATATCTTGGCCTACCATTCACTGGACCTTCATAATCTGGTGGTGGTCACTGGCGACCCGCCCAAAGTCGGCGATTACCCGCATGCGACCGCGGTCTTTGACCTGGACAGTATCGGTATTTTGCGACTGGTTCAAAACTTCAACAGGGGCGTCGACCCCGCCGGCCGCGATATTGGCGACACGACCCAGTTTTTTTGTGCGTGTGGCGTCGAGCCTGCAGCTGCCGATTACGAACGTGAATTGCGTCGTCTCGAGGATAAAATCGCGGCGGGTGCGAAGTTCATCATGACGCAGCCTGTCTACGATCCCCGAGTTCTGGAGCGCTTTCTAGACGACACCAAAGGCATGAACACCCCGGTTTTGGTGGGGCTCTTGCCGCTGGCCTCGTACCGGAACGCCGAGTTCCTGCACAACGAAGTCCCCGGCATGAGTGTTCCCGATGCGGCCCGAGAGCGCATGCGCTTGGCTGGCAGCGGCCCCCAAGCCCGAAAAGAAGGCGTCGCCATCGCTCAGGAGACCTTGCTCGCGGTCAGCGACGCAGTCGTGGGCGCCTACATTATGCCGCCATTCGCACGATATGTAGCGGCCCTTGAGATCCTTGAATGCATCGACGGTTACGAACGCCCCGAAGAAACCGATGAAGCAGCGAGGTAGCCATGCCGATCTACACGAGTATCGTCGACCTGATCGGAAACACGCCCCTGATCCGGCTTTCGAAGGTTGTCGGAGATTGCCACGCCGAGATCCTCGGAAAGGCCGAGTTCTTTAACCCGCTGGGCAGCGTCAAAGATCGGATTGGCGCCAACATGATCCGCGCTGCTGAAGAAGCAGGTCGCATCGGGCCCAACACACGAATCATCGAGCCCACAAGCGGCAATACCGGTATCGCGCTGGCTTATATCTGCGCAGCCAGAGGTTACCGACTGACCCTGACGATGCCGGACACGATGTCTTTGGAACGTCGAGCCTTGTTGAAGGCATTGGGCGCCGAGCTGGTGCTAACACCCGGCCCCCTTGGAATGATGGGCGCTGTGGACAAAGCCGAGGAGTTGTCGAAAATGGACGGCGATTCGATCGTCCTGCAGCAGTTTGAAAACCTTGCAAACCCTGAAGCCCATGCACTGACAACTGCTGAAGAAATCTGGAAGGATTGCGAGGGCAAAATCGACGCGATCGTGACTGGAGTCGGCACGGGCGGTACTATTTCTGGGATCTCGCGGGTTCTAAAAGCCCGAAACCCGACGTTTCGTGCTTACGCGATCGAACCGACTGGCAGTCCAGTCTTGTCGGGTGGCTCTGCTGGGCCTCACAAGATTCAAGGTATCGGTGCTGGGTTTATCCCCGGTAACTACGACGCTTCCGTGGTCGATGGAATCGTGGAAGTCGGCGATGACGAAGCCATGGAAATGGCGCGACGACTGGCTCGTGAAGAAGGGATTTTTGTAGGCATCAGCGCCGGAGCCAACGTCGTTGGCGCCCTGAAAATCGGAGTATTGCCTGAATTCAAAGGCAAACGAATCGTCACAATGTTGTGCGATACCGGCGAGCGGTACTTATCTACTCCTCTTTTCCGGGACCTTTGAGTTGGCGAACCGAATCGCAATGCCGGGCGGGAGCCTGGCGAACCGAATCCTGGAGCATCTGATGAAAACTTGGGCAGTCGTTCTTTTGATCTTGTTGATCTCGCCGTTCTCGATGGCCGCTGAGCCCGAACTCACGGGCGAAGCGATCGTAAATAAGGCCGTCGACCGAAATGCGATGGGATTTCAGGCGGGCCAAGCCCAACTGTCTTTCGTCATCGAGGACTCCAAAAAAGAACGTCGTGAACGACGACTCGACATCAAGAGCAAAAAGATCGGTGGCTTGGGCCGGACGCTCGTCACCCTACTTGCCCCTGCCGAGGTCAAAGGCCAAGCATTTCTGTTTGCTGAGCAGACCGGCGAAGACGACGTTTGGATGTTTTTGCCGGCGTTCAAGGTCACGCGGCGCATCGAGGGCGGGCAAAAAGACGGTGCATTCCTGGGTTCGCATTTCACCTATGCCGATCTGGAGTCCCGAGATCTAAAACAAGGAACTTACACGCGACTGCCCGATGAAAAGATCGGCAAGACCGAGGTATTCGTGGTCGAAGTCACCTCGAAGCCAAAAACAGAAAGCGCTTACGGCAAAGTGACAATCTGGGTGCGAAAATCAGACTCCATCCCACTGCGCGTCCGATTTTTCGACAAAAATCTCAAGGTCTTGAAGACCCTTTTTATCGAGAAGCTCGACAAGACCGAGTCTGGGCAAACCTACGCCAAACAACTTACTCTTCGAGCCGAGGGTGGTGGATTTTCGACCATGACAATCGAAGCCCTGAGTGAAGCCGAGCTCGACGATGCGCTATTTTCCAAAGATCAGCTCGGTAAGTAGACGGCCTGTGTGGGCGTTGACATGGGCCATTCTGGCCGTGTCCCCGGCTGTCGGCTTCGGACAAGAAGAAGTCCTCTTCGATCCCGAGAATCCCGCAGTCGAAACCATCGCCGAACCTGATGCTGAGACACTCTTCGATCCCGAAAATTCGTCAGCATCGAGTGCCGAGTCGTCATGCCCCCCAGGCGGTTGCGCACCGGACGACAGACCCGCACCAACGCTGGAGCGGGCCGACTTCTTAGCGACGTATTCCAACACAAACTCTGTCGATTTGGCCTGGGATGATCAGGAAGACGTTTTTGAGGAGCTAACAGCGCTCCGACTGCGGCTCGATTTCGAGCGAGGCAGCTCCTTTCGGGCCGTGGCGGAGGTCGAGTTTGAGCATTGGTGGGCGCTCGATGCCGAAGGCTCCAATCTTCGCGCCTCGTACGAAGCTCGTCCGGGCGAGGCCTATATTGTCTGGCGACAGGGATCCGTGGCGCTTTCTGGTGGCAACATGATTCAGCGATGGGGAGCCACAGACCTGACGCGTCCCACGGACGTCATCAATCCTGTGGATCTGACGGTGATCACACCTGATCGCGCTCAACGTCGTATTCCGCAGTTGATGGCTCAAGCCACGTGGGGCCCAGAAACACTGCGGATCACTGCGTTGGTGGTGCCGTTTTTTGTCCCCAATCGAACCTGGGCGTTTGGACGAGATACCGCAGCATTTTCGCCCACAAACCCTGCTGTTGCCTCGGCTTTCCCGGTAGCGGGCATCCTGAATCGGCTTTTTGACGCCAGCATTCAAGACGATGTCCAGCCGGCTCTTTCGGCCACATCGGTCCCAGATGAGGTCCCGTCGGGAGTCAGTGCTGGTGCGCGCATCACGACCACGTTTGCCAACACAGATTTGGCCCTCGGCTATTTTCTGGGTTGGGACCGCACTCCGTCCGTGGTGCTCGACCCGAACGCCAAGACCATGCTGGGTATTATTGCCCAAGACCAAGAGTTCCTGGGTGACCTCGACTTTACGGGGCTTTTGAGACGCCATCCTGAGTTACTCGGGCAGCTTTCTTCGTTGTCGGAAGCGGCCGCGGCTGGGAAACCGATTTTCGAATCCACACACGACCGCCTGCACACACTTGCGTTCGAGGCGACCAGGTACCTAGGGCCCATCGGGGTAAGGATGGACGTGGCCTTCCACCCGCAAAAAACCTACCTACGCCCAGATTTTTCGTCGGTCAGAACACCTACCTTGGCTGCAGCTTTAGGGCTGTCGTATGAGGACCTTGTTGACGAAGACCATGCGCGGGTCTTGTCGGTTGAGGGATTTATCACGGAACCTTTTGACGATGACGAATACTTGGTCGTTGGCAGGCGATCGATGGGGGTGGCTAGCGCCCTGCAATGGACTATGCCCTTAGTTGATATGCGGCTGGTTTCCATCGTCGATCTGAGCAACGCCTCTGCAATTTTGACCTTCACCGCGGCTCACCGTTTTGCCGCGTGGCTGCGGGTCTCGGCAGGCATCACGATATTCGAGCCTTGGGGTGATGATAAATCCATCACACCCGCGCGCATCTTGGACGCCAACGATTTTGCGTCAATTACCGTTGACGGCGCCTTCTAAGGAGACTGTCTATCTGACTTGACGCGCAATCCCTGTAATTCTGCGCTTGGTGTGCAGGCCCTATGAGGCCGTCTCTTTGACTTGACGTCAGAAATTCTGGCAACCGATTTTGCAATTTCTGCGATTTTGCGATTGGTGCGCAGGCCCTATGGCCTGCATGCGATTCCTGCGATTTATGCGCTTGGTGCGCAGGCCCTATGGCCTGCATGCGATCCCTGCGACTATTCAGACACATGCGAGCCATAAGGCTCGCGGACCAATCGCAAAACAACCTCGTCATCAATAGCCTCCTCCAGCCGCGCCTTGCGATGTTCCGGTAACGAGAACGCAGCTACCCTGATCGCTATTTGGGACACTATTGTGTTATAAGGTCGCCTGAATGCGCCGGCAAAGTTCCGCTGTGCTGATTACGTTCGTCTATTATGACCCTGAAAAAACCTGAGATTCCCATGGCAGTTAAAGGTATCATCGGCTGGCGCGAGTTGATTGCCCTGCCCGACCTCGGAATCATCGAAATGCGGGCAAAGATCGATACCGGCGCTCGCACCTCCGCCCTGCATGCGGAAAATCAAGAAGTATTTGAGCGCGACGGCGTTCAATGGGTCCGGTTCTCGATTCCAGTTCCGGGCAAGCCCCGGTTAACTTCGGTAGAGGCCCTATTGTTGGACCGCCGCAATATCAAGAATACAAGCGGCGAGCCTGAACAACGTTTAGTTGTGCGAACAACCATGCGAATGGGCACGCGCCACTGGCATATCGATGTGTCATTGGCTGACCGGAAAAAGATGGAGTTTGACATCATCCTTGGGCGAACAGCGATTCGCGGGCGAGGAATATTGGTCGACCCAGGGCGCTCGTTTCTGGCTGGAAAGCCAGCAGTTAACACCGTCAAGAAATCTAAAATTAAATAATTACATCTATTTTTTCATCGTTAAAGCGACCGGATTAATTAAAGGAACCCAATGACAATTGAGACTGCTGAAACAGAAGCCCCAAAAAAGGCTGCCGTTAAAAAAGCTACGACCCCTATGAAAATTGTCATGATGGCGCGGAATGCGGACCTCTATTCGCATAGGCGTTTGAAGGACGCCGCCGAAGAACGTGGCCATACTTTAGACATCGTGAACACGTTGCGATGTTACATGAATATCGCTTCGAATCGATCCGATGTTTATTATAACGGCGAAAAACTGCCGACCTATGACGCAGTCATTCCACGCATCGGTGCCTCGATCACCTTTTACGGCATGGCGGTTTTACGGCAGTTTGAGATGCAGGGCGTTTACCCACTCAATGAGTCTGTCGCGATTGGTCGTTCTCGTGACAAGTTACGCTCAATGCAGCTTTTGGCGCGCGATGGAATCGGTTTGCCGGTCACAACGTTTGCTCACGACCCCAAACAAACCGAAGAAGTGCTTAAGTTAGCTGGTGGCGCACCTTTGGTGATCAAACTACTTGAAGGGACCCAGGGCATCGGTGTCGTTCTAGCTGACACCAACCGCTCGGCCAAATCGGTTGTCGAGGCATTTCGCGGTGCCGGCGTGAACATTTTGGTTCAAGAGTTCATCAAAGAAGCCAGCGGCACGGATATTCGCGCGTTGGTTGTAGGCGGGAAAGTCATCGCGGCTATGAAGCGCACGGGCGCCGAAGGGGACTTTCGGTCGAACCTGCATCGTGGCGGTACAGCCGCGCAGGTTAAAATCACGCCGGAAGAGCGCTCAACCGCAGTACGTGCGGCAAAGTCGATGGGTCTGAATGTTTGTGGAGTCGACATGTTACGTTCAAATCACGGCCCGGTGGTGATGGAGGTTAACTCCTCGCCTGGACTCGAGGGTGTTGAAAAAGCGACGGGGATCGATGTCGCAGGGAAAATTATCGAATTTCTCGAATTGAACCACAAACCCAACACCACAAAAACCAAAGGCAAGGGCTAATGTCAGACGCCAAATCCTTCAGGCTTGGGCACGTATTGGTCGCGCCCAACACGCGCCAAACCGTCGAATTGCCGGTCAGTGTTTTGTCGGATCACACACCGGTGACCTTGTCGGTGCATGTCGTTAACGGGCGAAAGCCCG
>JBBKVQ010000360.1:0-6854 GCA_037968515.1 Bradymonadaceae bacterium | reverse complement strand
CGCTGGTAGAGAACGCGCCAACCATTGGGGTTGGGTCAATATCTACACGTACACAAAATCACTCGGCGAGCGCCTGATCGTCGAAAAAGCGGGCGATATCGACTACGCGATCTTCCGCCCATCGGTGATCGAAAGCTCGATGAGCTACCCGTTCCCGGGCTGGAACGAAGGCGCAAACACGTCCGCGCCGCTGTCTTACTTGATCTACAAAGGTCATCGCTTCATTCCGGCCAAGAGGGACGTGTCACTCGACCTCATACCTGTCGACTTTGTGACGGGTGCGATGCATGCGATTTCTGCGGCCTTGATTACCAACCAACACGAAAAGATCTACCACTGCGGGTCAAGCGACCGTAATCCTTGCAGCTTGCCTCGGCTGGTCGAACTGACCCAGCTTGGCGCTCGTGGACTTATTGAACGCGAAGTCGGCACACCCAAGTGGAAAAAACTGATCGTAAAGTCGTTGGATTCTGTGGTCGTTGATAACGACACCTTCCAGAAGCGCTCAATCCCCGCGTTAGCCAAAACAGCAAAGGCGCTCTCAGGCTTGCTGGGTCGCGTGCCAACACGTGATCTCGGCGCATTTGGGGGCGCGATCAAAACTGCTAAAAAGCAGGTTGATTCCCTTGGCCGTATGGCAGCGACCGGTGAGAAGATTTTTGAACTTTTCTTGCCGTTCACGCACGATAATCGATACACCTTCATCGCGCAGAACCTTAAGCATCTTGGGGACAGTCTGATCCCATCGGAACGCGAGCGTTACGGCTGTGTGGTCGAGGACATCGACTGGCGTCACTACTGGATTGATGTCCACATGCAGGGTCTAAACAAGTGGGTTTTCCCTGTACTTGAATCCAAGCTGAAGCAGGACGCTCGCGAGACCTACACGTACGAGAATTTGGTCGAGCTGTTCGACTCCACCACGGCAAATTACGCACAGCGAATCGCCCTCCAGCACCACAACAACGGCATTACAGAAAGCTACACCTACGGGCAGTTCCAGGAGTACGCGGCGCGTGCCACTGGTTTCTTTACGTCGGTCGGCATTGGACCTGGCTGCTCCGTCCTCCTTGCCAGCGAAAACCGGCCTCAGTGGGGCATGGCCTATTTCGGTATTCTGAAGGCAGACGCCATCGCCGTTCCAGTCGACGCGGAATCAAACGCCAAGCAGATTGCCAACGTTTTAGCCTCGTCCATCGCGTCTGCGGTGGTGATGTCGCAGCGCGTCTACGACCGAATTGGTTCCGCGCTTGAATCTGAAATCGCCGACCGCGAAATCAAGGCCCGGATCATACTTCTGGAGCACCTCTTCACGCTCGCCCTGCCGGCGCCTGAGGACATGATGGAGCTTGCGCGAACGTTCAGCGAGCCAACGGAAGTCGCCAGCTTAATCTACACTTCGGGCACGACGGGAGACCCCAAAGGCGTGATGCTCACGCATAAAAACTTCACGTCGCTGATTCACTCGTTGGACGGCACGTTCCGTATCAACGAGAAAGACGGGTTCCTGTCGGTTCTGCCGCTTCATCATACCTTCGAGTTTGCGGCGGGCTTCTTGGTCCCGATCTCGAAGGGCGCTCGCATCACTTACATGGAAGAGCTTTCTGGCGACGAACTTCGCAGCGCGATGAACTCGACCAAGGTTTCGGCTCTGATCGGCGTTCCAGCGTTGTGGCAGTTGCTTCATCGGACCATCAAACAGCGCGTGGACTCGACTGGGCCTGCGGCTCAGACCGTGTTTTCGAACCTGGTGGCACTCAACCGCAACCTGCGCGACCGTGCTGGCGTCAACATGGGCCCCGTGCTTTTTGGCGCGGTTCACAAAGCGTTTGGTAGCCACCTTAAGTACATGATCTCGGGCGGCGCTAGCCTTCCCGAAGATGTCCTCGAAGCGTTCCATGCCCTCGGTTTTGACCTTTACGAAGGTTACGGACTGACGGAAGCGGCCCCGGTTCTGACGGTTTCGGTGCCTCATGACGGGTTGAAGCCCGGCAGCGTGGGCAAGCCTATTCCGGACGTCGAGATCAAGATCCTGATGCCCGACGATAATGGCGTGGGCGAAGTCGCCGCGCGTGGACCCAACGTGATGCTTGGCTACCTTGGTCGCGAAGAGGAAACCCTGCAGACAATAAAGGACGGTTGGCTCCACACCGGTGACCTCGGCAAGATCGATAAAAAAGGTCGATTGACCATCGTCGGTCGCAGCAAAGAAGTGATCGTCACCAGTGGTGGCAAGAACGTCTATCCAGACGAACTCGAAGACATCTACGGAAAGGCCCCCGGCATCCTCGAGATTGCCGTTGTTGGCTTGGCTGATGGTCACGGCTCAGAACGTGTTGCGTGTCTTGTTAGACCCGATGTGCCTGAAGGGGCATCTCCGCAAAATATTGCCGACCTGCGTAAATCGATTCGTGAATGGATGCGGATCGAGGGTCTCGGTGTGGCGTCGCATAATCGGATACAAGTCCTGCGCTTCTTTGATGACGAGTTTCCGCGGACAAGCACACGCAAGGTTAAACGACGCGAAATCACATCGATCCTGGACCGCTTGATTGCGGCCGAAGAGTCAGAGGTCGATGTTGGCAAGTCAGACAGCGCTTGGAACTGGCTTGAACGAGCGGTCGCGACCTTGTCGGGCTTCGACGTAAAAAAGGTGAACTACAACACTCATTTTGTTGATGACCTTGGCTTCGACAGTCTCATGTTTGTTGAGCTTTCGAGTATATTGGAGGCCAAAAACCTTCACGTCTCTGCTGAAGCTCTGTCTGAAATTGGAAGCCTTGGACTGCTCCGAGAGGCATTAGAGAATGCCGGACAAAGCCAGGCAACGGCCCTTGTGAAGACGACTGAATCGACGTCTTCTCAGGTGAAGACAATCCCTGTTCCTGATTTTGTGTCTTCTTTTGGAAAACGTGCGCTGCACAACGCCCAGATGAAGACCTATGACGGGTATTTCAACGTGGATGTGTTTGGGAAAGCCAATATTCCGTGGCACGACCCAAACTGCATCGTGATCGCGAATCATGCCAGCCATCTGGACATGGGA
Source organism: Bradymonadaceae bacterium (assembly GCA_037968515.1). Lineage (GTDB taxonomy): Bacteria > Myxococcota_A > Bradymonadia > Bradymonadales > Bradymonadaceae > JBFFMO01. The sequence continues at coordinate 3,808 of JBBKVQ010000360.1, read as the reverse complement.
CTGGTTAAATTTGCCCTTGGAGATTTCGGCCGAGACATTCGTGCGCTCGCCGCTGCGGACTATTTTTTCAGCAATCGCGCCCGCAAGACGTACTTCAAGAATTTCACTAATTTGATACCAGTTGAGCGCGCCGGAACACCGGACGTGGCGCTAGCTGGAGCGATTGAAGCACTGCAGGGCGGCGACACCTTGCTCATGTTCCCTGAGGGAACACGAGCCAAAGACGGGAAGCTTCGCACGTTCCGGCGTGGTCTGGGCTATCTGGCTGTGTCGCAGCGGGTAAATATTCTTCCGGTTTGGATTGAAGGCACGCACCGCGCACTCCCAAAAGGGACGCCGCTGCCCTCGCTAACCTCGCGAAACCTCAAGGTCCGTATCGGCAAGCCCATCGACGTGACCGAGCTCCTCGCCACTGCGGGAGATCTGTCCAATAACGACCTCTGGGATTATGTCGCCGAAACCGCTTACAAAGCGGTGGCCGAACTGCGTAGCGCTGGTGAACCGAACGTCAAAGCGTCGACGTCGTTGACTCCGATTTTTGAGGAGTTGACCACGAAGTTTGAAAAAGATCAGATCGACCAAAAAGTGACTTATTACTGGTCACTCGGAAACGCCGACGACCAGAAATGGACGATCGAAATCACTTCCGACGGCTGCCAGATCAACCAAGGTAAGCCAGACCAAGCAGATTGCGTGATTAAAACCACGCCCGAGATCTTCAGGCGAATTGTTCAGGAACGTTATATCCCGTCGTTTGACGAGTTTATGAACGGGACGATTAAAACGAATTCGCCGGACTTGCTCGTGCGATTCCAGTCGGTGTTCCGGCTTCAGGGATAAAGGAGTACCCATGACGACACTGATTACTGGAGGAACAGGGTTCCTCGGGCGCCATCTCGTGCGCCAACTCGTTGAACGCGGCGAAGACGTTCGGGTTCTTGCGCGACAGGTCGACCTCGACCTCGCCGACCTCGGCGTTTCGTTTGTTGAAGGCAGCTTGTCCTCATCGGACGATGTGCGTCGTGCGGTTGATGGCGTAACCCATGTGTATCACTGTGCGGGTCTTGTAGAGCGTGACGCAAGACACGCCCATCGCATGTACGAGCTGCATGTGGACGGTACCCGACGACTTTTGGATGCGTTGCGCCAGCAGGACGTGAAAAAAATCGTGGTCGCCTCTACCAGTGGGACAGTCGGAGTCAGTGATGACCCAGATTTCATAGCCACGGACGATTCGCCTCTGGCCGAAAAGCTCGTGATGCACTGGCCGTATTACTTGTCAAAAATCTACCAAGAGCGGATTTGTGAGCGATATCACAACGATTACGGCCTCCCGATCGTGCTGATGCGCCCTACTCTGCTTCTGGGACCAGGCGACCTTCGAGAGTCGTCGACCGGTGACGTGGTGCTCTTCATGCGAAAGAAGATCCCCACCGTGTTACCAGGCGGAATGTCGTTCGTGGATGCCCGCGACGCGGCAGCAGCGTTCGTTCTTGCCATGGACAAGGCTGCCCCTGGGTCTTCGTACCTGTTGGGTGCGGCGAACATGACGCTGGTGAATTTTTTCCAAAGGCTTGAGGAAGTCACGGGTGTTCGGGCGCCTCGTATTGCTGTGCCCCGAGACGCCGCGATTGCTGGCGCCAAGGTCTTGGACGTCGCTCTGCGAATGTTCGGCCAAAAGCCTGCGATCGACCCCGTCTCGGTCGAAATGGGAAGCCGCTACTGGTATATTGACTCAAGCAGGGCGATTGACGAACTCGGATGGGCTCCAAGAGACCCCGCCGCCACGTTGCGGGACACCGTTCAATGGATTGAACAGTTCCATCCCTCTTTTACGGATAAATTGGAGCGCCCCACACCACCCGAACATTGGGTGCCGCGTGAAACGCTCAAGTGGGCCGAGGCTCAGCGCGACGAGCGCCTCCTCTAGAACGAACCGTTGGGGCTAGAAAAACTGGATGATGCCGACGCCGATATTATCACCGCCGCCGCCACGATTAGCCAGCAACACCAATTCGAGGCAGGCCAACGCTGGGTCTGGCTCGGAAGTCAGAACCGCGTGGATATTGTCTTCGGCGACAAACGAATTCGGTCCAGCGAAGTCCACAAGGCCATCCGTCGTCAGCAGCAACCCGTCGCCGCGGGTCGTCGAGAACCTGAAAAAATCAGCTTCCGGTCGAACTGCCCGCAACATCCCGTCCGTTATCGAAAATGTTCCTAAACAACGTGCCAGCGCGTCGCCGTGCGGCATCGCCAGTGCGTTGTCTGCCGGGACGCCTTCAATGATGCTAAGCGACCACAAGTTATGGTCAGCCGTCACCTGCTCAAGCCCAGTTGCAGTGTGCAGGTACGCCCGGCTGTCACCCAAAGATGCAAGGGTAACGATTCCACGGTGGATAATCGCCACCAAACAGGTCGTGCCCATGACCTCGTGCGGATTTCCCGAGAACGGCGTGTGATGGCTGTTCACGTACTCCACAATGTCTTGATTTGCACGTGCTAGCAGCTCGCCGATGACTTCGATTTCGTCCACCCGCTCGTCCATCAAGTAGGCGGGAAGAATCTCGTCCCAGGTCTCGATAGCGCGACGAGCCACACAGGCACTGGCGAGGTCGCCCGTGCCGTACGAGGCGGTCGAAACGCCGTCCGCGATCACGACCAATCCAAATCGTCCGTCATCCGACATCCGTCCAAAAACGGCGTCCTGATTGATGGGATTGCGTCGACCTTTTGCAATTCCGATATGGGTGTCGACCGCGAGCCGAAAACGTGGGGGGTTTTCCGAGCCCACGTGACCAGCGCGACGTTCCATCACCGCGCACGCCTGGAGGAAAGCTTCTTTGAGCGCCTCTACGTTGGGATATCGGTCGTCTGGGTTTGGACGAGTTGCGCGGGACAAAACCGACTGCAAACCAGGCGGAAAACCGGGCCTGAAGTTTCGCGCGGGCAACGCCGGGGCGTAGCGAGTGTAGACCGAGGCAGGAGGTACTTTGCCACCAACCATGAAGTACAAAAGCATCCCCAGGCCAAACACGTCGGTCGCTTCGGTAACGTCGGCTCTTACACGGCCGAGCAGTTCCGGAGCAGAAAATCCCATGATCACCGGAACTTCATCCGGGTTTTTTCCCAACGGGTAAGTTCTATCCAAACCTTCGAATATCGCCTTTAGCTCGATGGGCTCTTGCGCTTCGAAGAGCTTGGCCGACAACATACCGGTTTCACTGAGCGCATCGATAACAGGAGGGTCGTCATCGAGAATATCCCACGCCGACAGATTATCTTCAGCGGCAGACGAGATGGACTCACTTAGAGCCTGAATCACGCTTTCTGATGGCGGCTCAGGCACGTTTTCCATGTCGCCTAACCGCACCATATCTTCGGCAATTTCTGCGACATCATCAAAAACGACGGTCTCATTATCAGCGATGCTATTGAACTCGCCCATCTGAAGGCCGTCGATTCGCACCGTCCAAGGCGCAACCGCCAGGATCATCTGTCCCCGCTGGTGGCATTTAAGCACGGCATCAGAGACAACCTCGAAAATGTCTCGGATCTGAGCGTATGGCATCATTCCGTTATGCGACTGAAGCACATCTTCAATCGTCATACCTCCCACGTCGTCGTAGATTTCGACAACATGTTCGCCCTTTCGAGATCTCTGCAAAGGACGGCGAAAGAAGGGACTCACATCGGCGTGAATTTCGCCGGGGTCACGACCATCGTCTTCGGTTTCTTCAACAAAGAACAATGCGTTTCCCGTGGACGCACGTGCTGTGAAAACCTTGCGGGTCGAGAAGTTCTCGACCAC
>JBBKVQ010000359.1:0-11319 GCA_037968515.1 Bradymonadaceae bacterium | reverse complement strand
CGAGAAGCACTCTGCACGGTTGGGGAACCTGGGGCTTTCGAAAAATACGAACGGAGGCCGCTCATGAACCTGACGTATCTTGAAGTCGATCATCAAAAATCGCACTACGATATTCTCACCGGCGACGAACGCCGACAATTCTTGGACCGCTTGGCGGTGTCGTGGATCTATCACGATCACGCCCTCGAAGGCGTTGTTCTGTCCGAAACAGAACTTCACCGTGCCCTCGAGAACGCGCCGGTCAGGAATTTTGTCGAGAGTCAGACCCAAAAGTCTTTGCAACGACAGCTCGCGCTGATCACGTTTCTCTACGATTGCGCCAAGGAACGGCGTGAAATCACCGTGGAGTTCATTCGTGAATTGCATATTCGCTTATGTGATCCCCGTGACGAAAACGCGGGCCGATATCGCAAACGCGATACCTCACCCGGTGTTTACAACCTGAACATCGTCCCTGCTGCGAGTATCTCCTATTATTTCCGGAAGTTCTTGGACATGTGGGAAGAAGAACTCAAGCACCTGCATCCCATTCGCGCCGCCGCTATCGCGCATTTCGAATTCATGCGGGTTTTCCCATTTGATGAACGCACAGGCATGGTCGGACGGATGCTGATGAACTACATCCTGATTTCGCAAGGGTATCCGCCGGCGATCATTCATGCGCTTGATAGACACCACTATTTCAGCGCGTTGGACGGTTATCGAACGGACATGATGCCCATCGTGGTCGATGCGGTTTCATCGACTATTGGCGCTGCCCGAACATTTTCTTCTTCTAAAGTTGAACCTGAACCGGCCAAGGCTGCATTATAGGTAGTGGAAGCAGCGCGGAGTAAATACTCCAGCGGGGCAGCGACCGTCGCTCCGAAAGGATTCCTCGACGGCCAATTGATTCGACCCGTAGCGCTCCTCCACCCTATGTGGCAAAAGGCAAACACGTTGTTGCGTGTAGTTAGTAATGCCCAATGCCCCACTAAAGCGGGTTTTCCGCTGTGGAGTCTATGATGCGTCGGAGTTTGAAGATTCACCCCCAAGATACATCACCAGCATTGTCCGTGGAGCACTTCGCGAGCGCCAACCTTCCCACTCTATATGGGCATTTCCGAATCTCGGCATTCGTCAATAATGCCGATGGCAAGGAACATGTCGCGTTGGTTTGCGGCGATGTGAGCGGGAAAGAAGACGTGCTCACGCGAGTTCACTCTGAATGCATGACAGGCGACGTCTTCGGCAGCCTCAAATGCGATTGCGGAGAACAACTCCGCCATGCGCTGGAGCTCATCGCGAGCGAAGGCGAAGGAGTGCTGCTCTATCTTAGGCAAGAAGGGCGCGGCATTGGGCTCGCCAACAAAATCAAAGCTTACGGGTTACAAGATCAGGGAATGGATACGGTCGAGGCCAATGTCCACCTTGGGTTTGACGATGACATGCGTGAATACGATGTCGCCGCCAAAATGATTGAGCTGCTTGAAATCAAAAGCGTAAAGCTCATGACGAATAATCCAAACAAGGTTACGGGGCTCGATGATGCTGGCGTCAAAGTTTCAGGCCGTATTCCGATCAAGATTTTGGCTAACCCGTTCAATACCAACTACTTGAACGTTAAGAAGAATAAGTCTGGCCACATCCTCTAGTTAAGCCGTCGCCTTGCGGTTGCTCCGCCACAACAGCAGCGTCATCGTCGCGACGGCAACAGGCCACATCCCCCACACATATAGCGTGCGAACCAAATCCTGACTGGCTGAGCCACTTGAGGCAACGACGAGCACGACGACGTAACCAACGTAGAGGGACATTAACACCGCCCCTTCGACGCGATCGACGACCCAACCCGACAGGAAGATCGGCACCATAAGTACTGCCACGGCAATCATTATCGGGATGTCGAAGCTCATTGCTTCGGCGGCGATGCGTATGCCTTCGGAAGGGATGACTGCCGAAATTCCGAGCACACATAGGATGTTGAAGAGATTAGAGCCGATTACGTTGCCCACAGCGATGTCTCGCTCACCCTTCATTGCAGCTGAGACCGAGGTCACAAGCTCGGGCAACGAAGTGCCAGCTGCCACAATGGTCAACGAGATAACTAGCTCGCTGGCGCCAAGGAAGCGTGCCAGCTCGATCGCCCCGCCGACGACCCAATGTGAGCCAAGAACCAGCAGTCCCAAGCCAACCACAATCGACAGCACTGAAACGTACCAACGTTCTGATTTCTCCGGTTCAAATTCCGATTCGAATTCCTCATTGAGGGCCTTCGTTTGTTTGCGCGACTGGACGATGACCCAGGCGGTGTAGACGACCACGCCGATGACAAGCGCAACCCCTTCAACACGGCTGATAACGCCATTCCAGCCGAAGGCGACCACGGAAGCAGAAACCAGAACAAGCAGCGGAATTTCAAGCCGAATCAAGCTCGGTTGAACAGCGAGGGGAGCCATCAACGCCGCGAGCCCCAAAATAAAGAGGGCATTGAAAATATTTGACCCCACCACGTTGCCAACGGCGAGGTCGGCGCTGCCTTGAAGGGCGCCGTTCAGACTGACGGCAAGCTCCGGTGCGCTTGTCCCGAAGGCTACGACCGTGAGCCCCACGACCAGAGGAGAGATGCCGATCGAGAAGGCGAGGGCCGATGCCCCTCTCACAAGTCGATCTCCTCCGAAAACGAGAAGTGCAATTCCGAGTACAAAAAAGAGCACTGATGTGATCGTCATGGCTGTGTTTGCCGCCTTAAATCCGATGATACGGAATGCAGTGCAAACTGCGTGCGCGCAACGGAAAGTCAAGTCAGTGGATTGCGGGGAACAACTTCGCCATGCGTTGGAGCTCATTGCGAGCGAAGGCGAAGGAGTGCGGCTGGCTCGAAGATGCTCTGGTGAACGTTTTAGGCCGCATCCCGATCAAGATTTTGGCTAACCCGTTCAATACCAACTACTTGAACGTTAAGAAGAACAAGTCTGGCCACATCCTCTGTTAAGCCGTCGCATTGCGGTTGCTCCGCCACAAGAGCAACACCATCGTCGCTACCGCGACAGGCCACATGCCCCACACATACAGCGTGCGAACCAAATCCTGACTGGCTGAGCCACTTGCGGTAACGATAAGCACGACGACGTAACCAACGTAGAGGGACACTAACACCGCCCCTTCGACGCGATCGACGACCCAGCCCGATAGGAAGATCGGCACCATAAGTACTGCCACTGCGATCATGACCGGGATGTCGAAGCTCATTGCGGGCTCCGCCACCTGGATCCCGTTTGGGGTCAAAATAGCGGAGAGGCCGAGCACACAAAGGATATTGAACAGGTTCGAGCCGAGTACGTTGCCCACTGCGATGTCGCGTTCGCCTTTCATGGCCGCCGAAACAGAGGTGACCACTTCAGGCAGCGAAGTTCCCGCGGCCACAATCGTCAACGAGATCACGAGTTCGCTCGCCCCAAACAACCGAGCGAGTTCCACCGCGCCGTCGACGACCCAACGTGCGCCCAAAATCAGCAGCGCCAAGCCAGCCACGATAGAGAGTACGGATTTGGCCCAGTGTTCGGTGGGTGCTGGTTCAAACTCAGCGGCAAACTCGGCTTTCATCGCCTTGGTTTGCTGGCGCGACTGCCGAATCACCCAAAACGTGTAGCTGATAACACCGACAAAAAGCACGATGCCTTCAAGTCGAGAAATCACTCCGTCCCACCCAAATACTGCGACCACAGCAGACACGAGTACGAGGATAGGTATCTCAAGACGCAGCAGGCTGGGTTGCACCGATAATGGTGTTACCAGTGCTGCAAGTCCCAGAATCGCCAGAATATTGAAGATGTTCGAACCGACGACGTTTCCAACCGCCAAATCGGAGCTGCCTGCCAGCGCCCCATTCAGACTCACGGCGAGCTCAGGTGCGCTCGTACCAAACGCAACCACTGTTAAACCGACGACCAGAGGCGAAATTCCGATCGAAAAGGCCAAGCTGGATGCTCCCTTAACCAGTCGATCGCCGCCGAAGACCAGAAGTGCGATTCCAAGTACAAAGAGAAGTATGGATGTGATGGTCATGGTTTTTGTTTCGCTACCTCAATTTCCGATGATACGGAATGTGGTGCAAACTGCGCGCAATCAAAAGGAAGTCAAGTCAATTGACCTTTGATTTGATATCGAACCCTTTCGCCTTCCTAACCAGTTGAACGAATTCCTTGCGCCGGGCATCCCTGCCCACGTGCGGCTGAGCAACTTCCAGAATCAGGTCGTAGCTAAGGTCTTTGGCATACGTGCTTTGTCGCAAGATTTCGGCAAAACCTGCCACGGCTACGGCAAATTGAAAGTCACCGCTCGCGGCGCCGACGTTGACGCGAAAAGCCTCCACACGAATGGGGAAATTGGCTTCCGTTGCGACGTCGGCTTTGGGCAGCTTGTGACGAACACGTACCTTGGCAAACTCGGTGGGCTCGGAGGTTCTGAGTTCGACTTCGTATAAGGCGGTGACCGTGTGTCCGGCACCGATCTCACCGGCATCGATCTTGTCGTTGCGGAAGTCTTTGTCGGCGATATCGCGGTTTTCGTAACCAATCAGGCGATAGGCGACGACCTCGGCGGGGTCGAACTCGACCTGGATCTTCACGTCCTTGGCGACCACCTGAAGGGTTCCATCCAACTGCTCCCCGAAGATACGTTGAGCCTCTTTGAAATCGTCGATGTAGAAGTAGTTACCGTTACCTTTGTTCGCCAGTTGTTCCATCGTCGTGTCTTTGTAATTCCCCATCCCAAACCCAATTGTGGACAAGGTCACGCCTTTGTCCACGTAGCTCTTGATGCGTTTCAAGATTTCATCATGGCTGGTGGCCCCGACATTCGCATCACCGTCAGACAAGACGATTACGCGGCTGATGTCGTTGTCATCCAGAGTTTCTGAGGCCAGCTGATACGCGGCCTCGAGCCCGTCGGACATTCCCGTTGATCCGCCAGCGCTCAAACCTTCGATGGCTTTCATGATCTTTTCGCGATTGCTGGCGTGGGTCGGCGGCAGCACCTTACTGACCCGACCCGCATACGTCGCGATGGCCACGGTGTCCTGTTCGCGCAGATTATCGACCAAGTAGGCGATGGACCTTTGTGCCAGAGGCAATTTGTCGCGCGAGTTCATTGAACCTGAGACATCGACAAGAAACGTCAGATGGATCGGTTTACGGGTGGCTTCGGTCACTTTTTTTGCCTGCACGCCAACTCGCATCACAAACATGTTCGGTTTTGCCGAAAACGGGCTGGGAGCGGCTTCCAGAGCGACCGAGAAGGGATCGGTACTGGGGCTCGGATAGCTGTACTTGAAGTAGTTCAGGAACTCTTCAACCCGAACCGCGCTCGCAGGCGGCAGGCCGCCTTCATTCAGCTTTCGTCGAGCAATCGTATACGAGCCTGTATCAACATCGATCGCGAACGTAGAGAATCGGTCGGCTGCCGGGTTGGTGAAGGTGTTGGTTCCATGGTTTTGATACGACTCCCCTGTCGGGAGTTCGTCGTTATAGCGGGGTGCGCTCGCGCCTCTGCCGGTCGCACCTCGACCGAAATTGCCCGAGTAACTCGCAACGCCTCCACCTCGGCCGCCGATTTTCCCACCGCTGCCTCGTCCCCCGCCGGTATTGACTTTGCCCAATCCCCCGATGCGGCCAAATCCCTCTCCGCCCCCGCCTTTGCCTGCCCCACGAAGTCCCAATCCCGCGCTTCCTTGAGTTTTGGACCCATTGCCCCCGAGGTCGCCAGAAGATTTCATGGCCAAGCGTTTATTAGCATCGTCTGGCTCGGCCTCACTGTCTTCACCGGTGATCGCCCCGTCATCTATATGCGAAGGGACCTCCCCATCAGGATTTGACTTGGGTTCGACCATTATCTCCGACGAACTGGGCTCGACGGTGAGGGACACAAAAACATTGGGTAGGTTGTCCTCGATTTTATCTACAGATTGGTTTGGGTTTTGTTCGCAGGCACAGAGTGCGAGCGCAAGAATGCTAGCAACCATCGGACGGTTCATCGGGTTCTCCATAAGTTTTTGGTGCTGCACGTGCGTACTGGTCTTGACAGCTGTTCTGGAGTGAAGTTCCCTCGCGCCCGCAATTTCTGCGCATTTGCATGCACTGGTATTGCGTCGAAAGCCCGCCAACACTAGATTCCACGCCATTCGCCCCGCGCGTCAAAGGTCAGGTCATTGAACGACGTTAATTTGTATTCTAAACGCTTCGTGCTTTTTTCGGGAAAAGGAGGCGTGGGCAAAACCACGATCGCATCAGCGTTTGCGCTGTCGTGCGCCCGCCGTGGTGAACGCACGCTACTGATGGAAATGAACACCCAGGACAAAGTCAGCGCGATGTTTGGGGTGGACACTGTCGGGACCGAAATCACCGAAATCGAGCCCAATCTATTCGCGGTGAACGTGACTCCGGCCGCAGCGATGGAAGAATATGCGGTCATGATGCTCAAGGTCCGCGTGATCTATCGCGCAATATTCGAAAACCGGATCATGCGGGCTTTTTTGCGGGCGATCCCGGGATTGAACGAGCTCGTGATGCTTGGGAAAGCTTATTTCCACGTCACGGAAGAAGAAGATGGCCGCCCGGTTTGGGACAAAGTCGTGTTGGATGCGCCCGCGACTGGTCACGGCATCTTCTTGCTGCAGATCCCGCACGTCATCATGTCTATCTTGTCGACGGGCCATATGTTTGAGGAAGCTCAGAAGATTTCGGCGTTGATGCAAAACCCAGACATCACCGTGCTTAACCTCGTGACGCTGGCCGAAGAAATGCCAGTCAACGAGACCGCGATGCTGCACCAGCGGGTCTTGGACGAGATCAAAATGCCGATGGGCGTTGTGATCGCCAACGGCCTGTATGGTCGGCGGTTCACTGACGAAGAGCTTGCTTTGTTCGACAAGGCGCAAGGAGACGTCTCGGAACCCGCTGTTTCGCGGATGATCGACGCAGCCAGATTTCGGGTGCAACGTTCAAACCTCCAAGAAAAATACCTTCGTGAAATCGAACAGAATATCAAACTGCCCAAAATCGATGTCCCCTTTGTGTTTGTTCCACAGATGAACACCGAAGCACTCGCGGAGATCGCCAAAGCGTTTGAGCCAACTGTGGAGGGCAAATGAACAACGCTTTTGCCCAGTTGATCAAAAACAAGCGTGTCGTGGTGTGTGTTGGCTCCGGGGGTGTCGGAAAAACCACCACCAGCGCAGTCATCGCATTGCACGCCGCCATTGAAGGCCGAAAGGCCCTGGTGCTGACCATCGATCCCGCCCGACGTTTGGCCAATTCACTTGGCCTAGACATGCTGAGCAGCGAGATGATGAAGATCCCGATCGAGCGTTTCACCGAGATCGGCGTCGAACCCAAGGGTGAGCTTTGGGCGATGATGCTCGACATGAAGGAGTCGTTTGATCGCGTGGTCAAACGCTACGCGCCTCCAGCCGAACGTGATGCCATCCTTGCCAACCGAATCTACGAGTACTTTTCCACCAGCCTTGCAGGCACTCAAGAATACGCTGCAGCCGAGCGCCTTTATGAACTGTGGGACGAGGGAGGCTTTGACCTCATCGTGCTTGATACTCCGCCCACCACCCATGCGCTCGACTTCTTGGATGCACCCAAACGACTCGAAGACGCCATCGATAGCAAGGCGCTGACTTGGCTCTACAAACCCAGCCTGCTGGCAGGCCGAGCTGGATTGGGAATTTTTTCTGCCGGGACTGCCTTTGTGGCCAAGACCCTCGCAAAATTCACAGGAGCCGAACTTCTGGACGAGTTTTCGGTGTTTCTGCGTAATTTCTCGGTGCTCTTTGAAGGGCTTCGCGAGCGCAGCGGGCAAGTACGCAAGCTACTGACAGGCCCCGATTCGACATTTGTCGTGGTGACCGCACCCGATTCCCTCACGATCGACGAAGCCATCGAATTTTATAAAAAGCTCGGCAAAGAGCAGGTTCAAGTCGGTGGGTTTGTCGTCAATCGCGTGCGCACTCCCTGGGTTGATGCCGACGATCTGAAACGACCGGCAGTCTCGGTTGTCGGTGCGTTGGCCAATTCCCAGGCACATTTCGAAGACATCTCGCCCGAGAACCTACGTGATCTGAGTCGACGACTCATCGACAACGCACGTGACTTTTCGATTCTGTCGGAGGTCGATAAAACCTCGATCGCACGGCTTTCCGCGATGGTGCCAAGCCATGTGCCTATTCAAAAGGTGCCGTTTTTCAGCACCGATATCCACAGTTTGCAGGGCCTCAACCTCGTTCGCCACGCTATGTTTAAGCTGAGATAGCCATGCGCAATCCTTTACAAGTGCGAATGGCCTTCCCTATACTCCTCGGCAGCTTCCCTCCCCGCCTAGATTACGGGCCCATGTCACGATTTTTACTAGTTTTAACGTTCTTCTTATTCTTCGTGACGCCAGCCTACGCTGAGCCGCCGAAGTCTGTCGCGATCCTCAATCTTGAGGGCGAAAACGTCGATGGAGATCTCATCAACACGCTGAGTTCGATCATTCGACACGAAGCCCAGCAGCTCGATCGCTATCAGGTCGTCAACAAATTCGAGATTAATTTCCAAGATGTTCTACTTGTTCTGGGCTGCAGCGCCGACAGCACGACGTGTTTGCGACAGGCGGCCGAACAGGTGAATGCACGGGTGTTGATGTTTGGAAAGATCGGCCGTAAGGGCTCGACCTATTCCCTCACACTCAACGTCTTCGATTCAGAATCTGGAAAGACCATCGATCGTCTGTCGCGCACGATCAACGCCGCAAATGAAGATCCTGTGGTGCTGATTCGAAAGGAGATCGAGGCGTTTTTCGCCAAGGACCGCGCCGTAGCTACTTCTCGCCTTCAAATCGGTTCGAACGTGTCGGACGCGCGCATTCTGATTGAAGATACGTTTGTCGGAAATGTCCCGCTTGAGCGCAAAGGTTTGCCCGCAGGCCGCTACAAGATCGAGGTCAACCACCCAGACTACGAGTCTTGGGAGACCATCGTTGAGCTTAAAGACGGCGCAGACATCAACCTCTGGGCACCTCTTAAGCCACGGAGAACAGCCACCACAGCGGTCACCGAAGTCACCTCTCCAATCGATTCAACGCCCACAACGAATATCGAGATCTCCAAAGGAACCGAAGGCGAACGCGTCTCTACGGTAAATTGGGGGGCTTGGAGTGCAATTGGCGTCGGCGCCGCATCACTTGTCGGTTCAGGCGTGTTTGCCTACCTGATGGTCGACGTTGAAGATCAAATTGCCGACGAGTCAGGGGCTGGTTCTCTTACAGCCGCCCGCTATTCCGAACTGTCCGACCGCGGCAACAACTACGAGACCACGCACCGAGTTTTGCTTGGTGTCGGCGCAGCCTGTGTGGTCGGCGGCGTAGTTTGGCTCTTGGTCGAACCCGGAGGCGAGGCCACGACGGCTTCACTTGGTTTGACTCCTACAGGGGTGGTCGGAACCGTCACCTGGTAACGATTGCTGGGTACAACGTCATGGATCGACGATTTCTTGTCTTCACTTTTTTGTTTGCGCTGCTTGCCTCCGCTTCGAGTCAGGCTCAGGAGTTAAGCGCCTCGGATCGCCTTGCGATGCTGTACGCGCCCAAACTCAACTTCACCCGCGATGGTGACCCCAGCATTCGTGTGGGAATCATCGAAGGGCGCACCTCCGTCACATTTACCCCAGACCGCACCATCCGAGTGTTGCCGTCTGACGAAGGCGGGCCCGAAATCCGCCTGAGCGGTAAAAAGCCGTGCACGGTGACCGCGACAAACTCCAAGTCCGGAAAATATCGACATATGGTGGTGGTTAACCGTCTACCTGTCGCCGATCGCGACGCCGTCGAGAAAATCCGCCAGGTTTGGCTCAAGCGAGGGCATCTCCCCGAAACGCTAGAAGTCGGCGGGCTTTTTGCCATCGGTGGAAAGGTGTTCGACTCGCGCACCACGCTGGTGACCGTTCATTCGACCTCGACCCGATCTGAAGCCCAGAAAGTCAGACAAAAACTGGAAATGGAATTCGGCATCGAAGCCGCCATCCACAGCGAAATCTCAAAATACCCCTCCAACACTCTTACTCTGGAATGTGAGGGCAGTGACGCGGCGATCATCACCCAAAGCGCGCTTTGGGTCGCGCCGATGTCAGGTGAGGAATACAAAATCAAATACACGATCCCCGAGATCGAGAAGTCGTACGGCAAAGGGCGTGAAACGCGGACCTATACCGGAACGTTGATCTTTGCGCCTGATAATGAAGGCAAGCTTGTAGCGATGGTCAGCGTCGGGGCTGAAAAACTCCTCAAGGGCGTAGTGCCCGCTGAAATGTTCGCCAGCGCCCACCCTGAGGCGCTAAAAGCGCAGGCCGTCGCCGCCCGAAACGAGATCTTCGCGTCCGTGGGAGTCCGAAACTTGGCCGAGCCCTACATGTTGCGCGCCGACGTGATGGATCAGGTCTATGGCGGCGTTGGAGCCGAGGACGCTCGCGCATCACGTGCGATCGATGAAACCCGCGGCGTCGTCATGTTTTACGGGCAAAAAATCGTGGAAGCGGTCTACAGCTCAAATGCCGGTGGTTTTACCGAGAACAACGAAAACGTTTGGGACATGGAGCCGCGGCCATGGTTGCGAGGGAAAGCCGACGCCATCGGGGCCGTGCCGACACAGTATAAAGACGGGATCAGCGAGTCGGAGCTGCTGGGTTTTCTGGAAAATGGCTACAATTCGCCAAGTAAAACCGCTCCTGTCTCGAGCAATAAACTCTTCCGCTGGAAGAAATCTGTCCCTGCGGGCGACCTTGATAAATGGCTCAAAGAAAACGGAAAATCGGTCGGAAAGGTGCGCGATGTGCGCGTGATCTCTCGTGGCATCAGCGGTCGCGTTAAACAGTTGGAAGTCATCGGAGATAAGGGCAAAGCCACCGTGGAGCGGGAGCTCAATGCGCGACGCCTCTTTGGAGGACTTCGCAGTGGGCTATTTGTAATGAAAGTGAATCAGGACGCCCAAGGATTCGCGACCTCCTTCGACTTTCAGGGCGCAGGATTTGGCCATGGAGTTGGGATGTGCCAAACCGGCGCGATTGGTTTAGCGACCAATGGAGAGTCGTTTCGAGACATCTTGAAGCATTACTACAGCGGAATCGCCCTAGAAACACTGTACGAATGAACCTTTTGTGCGGTATTGTCTGTGGACTATGCCTTGTGAGGCGCTTGGATTCTTGCTCGTTCAAGATCCATGTGTTAACTCATGGTCCTGAAATCAAAACATAAAGAATGGATGGTGTCGTGGCGTTAAAACTACGATATGCAGGCAATACG
>JBBKVQ010000358.1:0-14059 GCA_037968515.1 Bradymonadaceae bacterium | reverse complement strand
TATACGCCATTCCGGTCATTTGTTTTTCGATCTGACCCGCCGCCATCTTGGCGACCAATGAATCGGGTTTGACCTTGTTTAGGCCCCAAGTGAATGCCGCCGGAAAATTTGTTTCGGGGCGACAGAAATATTCTTGAAGGTGTTCAGCCACTTGAACGTGGGTTTTTAGCGTTGGGAAAACATCCACAAATCGAAACATCTCGACCTTGAATGCCTCGTCCTTCATCGAGATATCCATCACCTTGCCAGCCCACCAGTCCTTGTTGAAGACCGAAGGCGTCTGCCCCTTCATGCGTTCGAAGATTTCTTGGCCAACCAACTTAACGTCAGTGTCGGTTATCCGTGTCATGAAAGCTCCTATGCCGATGCACCTTTAATGGCGCACTCTTGCTAGCTTTTCTAACAGGAGCGATCGGGCGCGTAAAGGAAGCGCAGGTCGGTTCAGTCGCGTTGCTTGGCGCGCTGAACTTGCGGGGGCGTCACGCGTTTTAGAAAGGCTGGCACGTCCTGAAGATGGCCTGATTTGAACAGGTCGACGCTGTCTCGGATGTCTGACATGGTGTTGGGCGAATTTGCCCCAGGAATATCCGCGTCTTTGGCTTTAGCGGCCACGTAATCGAGGATTGCTTGGGTCAATTGTCCTTGTCTTTCAGGCGCTTCGGCAGCGTGAAGTGCTCTGCGAATGATGCGTTGGGCGGACAGGTTTGTGTCCACCAATAGGTTTTTTCTGGCGGCGTCACACACTACAAAGGCTACGTCGGCGTCTGCAACCTCGGGGGTCAGCGTGGCGCAGGCGTTTTCCCAAGCAACCAAGGTTAATGCGTTGACGTCGGGTCCGGTGCATTCTGCGGTGGCGGTGGCATCGGCAAGTGAATTGATCATTCCGTCGCGGACGTAGGGAGTCTTAGCGATTGCGGCGCAGGCCGTCCGAATGGTCCATGACCGCATGGATGGCCCACTCATGCCCACAGAGACTTCCAGCGAGTTTGTGGGAGCAAGGCGACTGGCCGCCATATACACAGGAAGGCGGTCCACGAACGAAGAAGCTGCGAAGGCAGTTGGCGCTGGCATAAGAGCAGCAACGCTCGGGGCGTCGCCCATCGCGGCCACCAGAGACTGCGCACAACACTCGCGGGCTGCGTCTGATTCGGAGTCGGTGGCACAGGTGAGCAGTCTTGGAATGGCAGAGCTCATGCCAATTCGGTCGGCATGAAACAGCCGTCTGGCCAACAGGCAGGCGCGCTCGGCTTGTTCGTTGTTTTTCATCTCGACCAGTTCGATTTCCCACCGACCGGATTGCAGGTCGATCATGATGTCGTTTGCCCCGGCTCCCACAAATTCCATGGCACAATCGGCTAAGGCGTCGTCGTACTGCAGCGCGTGCGCAAGCGCCGGAGTCGAGGTTTCAGGGGAGTGTGCTCCGATGGATTTGCAGGCAGCCATGCGGACCGCTGCCGCGTCGTCAAATAGGCCACGTTCGGCCACTTGATAATAGCCATGGCTGGAGCTGGTCTCGACCAACGCGATTCGTGTTGATTCGGCCTGAAACGTGAACAGTAGCGCGCAGTAGACCAATGCAGATGCTGCGATGGGCGACGTGGCTAACCAAAGGCGCCGCGCAACGGCGGGGGAGTCTTTCTTGACGAGTGCGTCGCTGGTCTTGGTCGGATCCAAGACGAACGAACCCATTGCGGCGTAGAAGGCGATGGGTAGAACCATGATCGCCAGAAACACGACCACAGAAAGAAGGCTGGTCGACCAGAAGTATACGGCACCCGCATAGGCCGCGAAGGCGCCGAGTCCTTGAGTGACAAGGATAGCGATCCAGTAACGAATAGGAGCTTGTTGGGCCATGCCGCATGGTACGGGGCCGCGGCAAACTTCTCAAGGTGTGGTCGGCATCACATTGAGATTCCCGCGCAAAACGATCGCGCGGGCATCGGCAGTCAAAGCGCTGCCCTTGAGCGTCGTCTTTGAGCCTGGGATTTCGATGATCTTCTCGGATAATGACTACGCAAGCACCCGACGGCCTTCACCCACAAAGCTCGCCGCGCTCCAGTTGGCCATGGCCAACACCAGCCCAGGAAGCGAGGAGTCCGTGAGCTCGACGGATTTCACGTCCATCGAAAATTTGTCATCGGCGAGTCCGAGCGAGGCCACTGCTTTGGCGTCGACCCAGTAACATTGGCCGTCCTCGGGCATTTTCGAGAGTCGAAACTTCAGCGTGGTGTCGTCCATTGTTTCGCCCAGCGTGAAGCTTTGCAGGGTTACGTGCAGCGGGCCCGTGGCGCTGTCTTTTCCTTCGTCGGTGTATCGACGCGCGATTTTTGACGATTTGAGCGCGGCTTGCAGGGCCGGCACCAAAATCGCGGGTGATATCGTGATGGCCGCGTTTTGATTTGCCGTCAGGTCGAGGACCAATGGGACGGATTCTTCGGCCGCAAGATTACTGCCAAACCCAAGGTAAATCATGCCTTTGGCGGCGTCTGTCTTGAGTTGGGCCGGGAAAATCTCGAGGCCTTCGACGCCCAGCCCAACGCCGTTGAACTCCAACAAGGTCACGGCACCAAGTTTTGCGGCGACGGCCGACATGAGTTTTGCCGAGAGCGGCCCTTTCAGAACATTTGCCCAGGTCGGGGGCAGCTGCGCGGCCTGCGCATCCAAGCTTGACTTCCCGATCTCAGCCATCTTTTCGAGGTTCAGTCGAACCTCGCTGTTTCCCTTGGAGTTGCGAGCGAATTCTATCGGCGCCACCAGCGAGAACGTGCCGTTAAGCGGCACCCGTTGGATGGGTAATATGGGGACTTTCACGGAAAGCGTGCCGTCGAGTTTACCCGCGACGCGAAGGCAATGGTCACAGGCTTTATCCGCATAAACTGCGAGGTCGGCTACTGCGCCGTCGGTCTTGATCGATAGCGACTGGCCACTCGCCAGAGTGATGGTGTCAGTCAGATCCAAGGCTCGCGCCATACCGTCTTTCAGCGCGAGTTGAACGATTCGATTCAGGACTGCGGATCGAAGCGTGACACCGAAATGAGTGGGTGTATTGGCTTCGGTGCGAGTCACAAAGGGTTTTTCGGACTCAATTCGTTGGTCATAATCTGCCCGAATCTGGGGGCACTGATTGGAACAACCCCAAGAAAGGGCGAATAGGGCGATGAGTGCGGTTTGTTTAAGCATGCTGGGATCTTGGGTTTGTGGCTTCAGGGCGACGACCGTGTATACTTGTATTCGAGAACCACCCATTTCGAAAACCGAGGATTTCATGCGTCGCATCTTACCTTTTTGCGCGCTCATAGCATTGAGCACGTTTTCGAGCGCTGCGTTTGCAGAGCGAGTCATCAAAAACGACAGTCTTGGTGAGACCGTGAACGCCACCGTTGCATCGGCGCAAATCATCCAGGGTGAAGCCTATGAGGCGGTGTTTGATATTCCGTCAGCCTATCTGTCCGAGAACTCAGGCCGTCCTTTAAACTTCCTTGGTCTGCGTGTTTTGATGGTCAATGGCACGGATCCGGGCCGTTATTGTGGGCGTTTTTCTGTCGAGCTGTATGCCGAAGGAAATAATGTGTCGACGGTCGAGCCGAGCTGTTTGGTCATCAACCCGTCGACGTTTGTAACTTCAACCGCTGAATACAAAGCCCCCGGCGCGAAGTTCTTTGACCTGGCCCAGATCCCCGTAACTAATGGTCCGCTTGGATTTGTGATTGAAGGGCAGCCGAGCATGGGAAATGTGGCATATACCGACTTATTGGTGTCGGCCATTAACATGAATCGTGGCGTAAACATCGCTGCGGTTCCAATCAACACAAGTCGAGTGCGCGTGGTGTTAAGGGCGCTTGACGAGCAGTGCGGAACAGTCGGGCAGGGTGCACATTACCCGGTCATGGTCACCGACCAAGATGGGATTTCCGCACGTGCCAGGAATTTTCTCTACGGGCGCGAACCGAACTTCTGTCCCGCGTTTCATGATTATCATTGGGAGGACTTTGCGCCGTATTTCTCGGTTGCCCCCGGTGATTTTGCGATGCGCTTGATCGTCGATTATGACGATGGCGGCTCTATACCAGATATGGGAATGGCTGATGCGGGCGGCTCGGACATGGGAACAGACATGGCAGTCGAGGACATGAACATATCGACTGACATGGCAGCCGACACAGGTTCCACGAATAACGCGACCAACAACGCAACCAATAACGAAACCAACAACAGTGTGAATAACGGAACCAATAACGCGATTGGCGCCCTATCCGTGACAAGCATTTCACCGGCGAGTGCTTCGAATGCGCGAAACACCGACGTGGTGATTTTGGGGACGGGGTTTGAACCCGGCGCCGAGGTCTCGATCGGAGCGACCATAATTGGCGTGACAGATACTGAACCACAGCGCATTCGAGCATCCATACCTTCGGGACTGACGCCTGGAACTTATGATTTGATTGTGAGCGTCCCCAGCGGTGCGAGCACGATTTTGCAAAACGGGTTCACCGTCACCACAAGCACTCGAGGCGGGGGTGGGGATGATGGTTGTGGCTGTGGAAGCACCGAAGGCTCAGGTGGCCCCGTGCTGCTATTGCTCGTGGGGCTCGGTCTGATTCGCAGGCGCCGTCGCTGAAGACTCGGCTGATGCAGGCTGGACTTCGTCCGACTTGCCTCTTAGATCCAAGACGGTCTCGTCTTCGGTAAATGGGTCGTAAGAACGAGTGCGTTTGCCGTTTTTTAGAAAGCCTCGAAACACGTAGATGTTTTCTTGGTGCGGTCCGAATCCAAGTTCGGCGGCACCGTCGGTGACCATCCGTTCCAGCAAAGCTTTGCATTCCGACACGGTCAGCGGGGTATGAAGCGCGAGCTCTTCGATCGTGATTTCGCCATTCAAGTCGCGCGCGATTCCAAGCAGATTCTGTTCGATTTCCCGGGGGTCGCTGCTCTTGTTGTAGGACGGACGGAAGCCAAAATAGGTCGCTGCGACTCCCGCGAGCGCCGTCACTCCAAAGAACACAGCCAATCCGATCGAGATTCCGGGGTCGTTGGCGGTTCCCGCGACGACCTCGTAAATGGCCGCTACGATAAACAACAGTGATGTGGCAATGGTTGCCAGCCCCATAAACCCTAAGCAGCCGCGGTATTTCAAGATGGCCTCGTTGCGGTCAGGATTTGACCGAGAAGGTTTCTTCCGTGCGTGGATCAAGGGTGCGGTCGATGAACGCACGTGCTTGCAGCGCCCAAATACCGCCGTCTTCAGTAAGGACCGAGTCCTCGGGGACCAAAATGATGATCGGAATCACGAACTCGTGATCGGCTGGAAGCTGGGTGTTCTGCGCGACTTCGGCAGTTTGGACGTAGTCCTTCCACTTGCCTTCGCGTTGAATCTGACCGTTGATGCTGATCAGAATATAATCGATGTTGCGGCTCTTTTCGGGGCTACGCAGCCGAAGCGTCGCGCGAAGTTCTTCGCCAGGCTTCACCACAAGCGAATCGAGGGCCAGCGTGAGCACGACATCGCCACCGGTGATGGCGTTCAGCTTCCCGGTCAGAAACTGCATCGTGTCGCTTAGTTTGAATTTGCTCATTTTGGATCCGCTGTTGAATGCCCCTGATTATGAATGGGCCGGCGGGCCCATGCAAGAGGGTTCACCTTGTCCGACGAAACACCAGCAGTCGATTATTGGCGGGCATCTCTTTATCGACCTCAATTTCAAACCCTTCCGATTTCGCCGTATCACAGACAGCCTCAAATTCTCGGATGCCGCCGCCGGAAAAACGTTCGCTCAACCAGACGTTGAAGCTGACGTTGCTTGGTTCAAGTTCTCGGTCTCGATAGCGAAACGGCCCGTACAAGACGACCGGCGCCCCCAGTCCTAGCAACGCTTTCGCGTGCCGGAACAAATGAGGAATCGCCTCGGCCGGCGCAATATGAATCACGTTGGCACAGTAGATGGCTTCAGCAGAACTGACAGGAGACTGTAGGTCAAACAGGTCGAATGTCAGCGGCTCCAGAAAATTCGGCATTTCGCTTTCGGCTCGCCACGCTTTGACGCTGTCTAGGTCGTCGGCGTTTGTGGGCTGCCATAACAGGTTCGGAAACGCTCGCGAAAACGCGTCAGCGTGCTGTCCGGTGCCACTTCCGACTTCGAGCACCAGCCCTTTTGTTGGCAGGACATCAACCAGTGCTGACGCAATAAACGGCGCATTTCGCGCCGCAGGATCTGAAAATTGTTTCATGGGACCATTCTTGTCATGCGGGCGGCCCAATCACAATCGTAATGCCAGGCGAGGAACCTGGCGGCCCGCCCAAAGGAGCACCGTCTCAGAATGTGGAGGCGGTGTTTGCGATGTCGTAGGACCGTTTGAGCGACGCTTTCTTGGCCCGCTTTCCTTGGTCCGAACTTGGCGCCGCGCTTTGAACTGTGGACTCAAGGTCTTTCAATTCAGCGTCGACACGGCCAAACGCCGCGTCGTCTTCAAATCCGTATTCTTTGGCCGACGCCTGATTCGAGGCGCGTTGTTTACGAACGACAGCAGCGGCCTGCTTTTGGTCTCCCTTTGCGTACAGGTCCATCGCGACTTTCATGGTCTCGGCGACTTGAACCTGTTGAGCTCGTTTCATGACCGTATTGTCCAATTCCGCCAGAGCCTTTTTATCGGCCGTGACCCGCGTTTGCACGTTGCGACGAAGGGTTCGTTTGGCCTGAGTGTTCAGGAAAGGGTCGGTGTAGGAAAGCGTAGCCTTCAGCACATCCATATTGGCTTTGTCCTGTGTGGTCACGCTGAGCCTGACTAGCAGGTCTTTTGTTTGATTTGAGTAAAAGTCTCCCAGTCGGACCGTCGCGCGGTTTCCTTTGATAGAATGGGCGAAACCCTCGATTCCAAGCAGTTCAACTCCGGGAGCGACGTCGATCGTGAGGGTGGTCTTTTTGGCGACAGTGGCTGACAGGCCTTTGCATTCTTGTTCGAACATCGACGCAAGCGCCGTGGGTTCCGCGGTGTCAAAGAAGTAGTAATTGCCCGCGCCATTCATCGCGACTTGCGTCATCAAGTCTTCGTTGTAGTCGAGGCCGATTCCGAACGTGGAGGTACCGATGCCGCTTTCTAGCTGGGTTTGCGCCAACTTGTTCAGCGAAGCCTGGTCGGTGATTCCGTGATTTGCATGCCCATCAGACATCAACAGGACGCGACTGATAGCGTCGTCGCTTCGATGCGATCCAATCAGAGTGGCGCCTGTGGACCAACCGCCCGAAAGGTTTGTGGACCCACTCAGTCGAATGCCTGCGATGGCGTTGTAAAAGATTTCCTTATTGCCTGGTGTGGCGGCCAGCGACTCGACCACGGTGCTGACATCGGTGCCGTAGCTAACGATCGCGAGGCGGTCGCTGGACTGCAGCATATCGACAAGTTTGATGCTTGCTTCTTTGGCGAGCTCAAGTTTGCCGTCTGCCATGGAGGTCGAGCGGTCGACCACCAGCGCGATGTTGAGCGGAAGGCGTTTCCCAGTCGAGGGTGCGATTCCGCCTTTGATGGCGACCGAAGCGTAGACCTCTTGCGAAGCGTTCACTGGGAGGTTCGGATGGGACAGCTTAGTCGTGATCGCGAGGCGGTCGGCATCGGGCTGAATTTCTAACATTGTCTTTGCGGGCGCTTCGCCGGCGATGAACAGAAAAGATAGGGCAGCAAGCAGGGGAAGGGATTTCATAACGGCTCCGCGAGGAATGAATGGATAGGGGGTTGAACGCGGAAAGGAAAAAAAGGATCTGAATTCTTCGATGAAGCAGAAAGTCCGTGTTATTCGTGCCTTCGCGCAAGTGAACCATCACCAAGGAAGGCCAATGGGCGCATTTCAAGGAAATCTGACTTACAAGACGTTTTTTGTTCAGGGAGAACTCCCGGACGATTGGAAGACGCTCTTTCTGAACAATATTCGAAAGCTTGAGTTCAAGCCGCTAACCCCCGAGGCCGAGGCCGAAGAGATTATCGGTTGGGTGAGCATCGAGCGACCGCTTCAGACCGACTTTCATCTAAATAACGTCGTGTTCAATTCATTTATCAATCTGGGTTTCCGTAAGGACCGCTGGACGATTCCATCAGACCTGCTCAAGGCGCATTTGGAAGAGACCGAAGCGGAATACAAACTTCAGAATGAAAAGAAACACCTGAGCCGTTTCGAGCGCGAAGACCTCAAAAAGAAGGTCAAGAAAACGCTCAAGGAACGCTCGATTCCGAAGATGAAAGTCATCGATATGAGCTGGGATGTGGACCGCAAACGCGTCCGTTTCTGGTCACAATCGGGAGCGGTATGCGAGCTGTTTCAGGAGTTTTTTGAGGAGACTTTTGATCTGACTCTGCAGCCGGCCAGCCCCTATATTCACGGGCTGCAATTCGAATTGAGTGAAGATGAGCTTGAGTCGCTTGCGACTGTCGAGCCCAGCAACTTTATGGCCGGCGTCGCCGGCATTGAATACTAGGAGGCGATATGGATTTGCTTGACCTAATCAACAGCCAACGCTTTCTTGGATCAGAGTTCATGATGTGGATCTGGTTCAAATGCGATTGTTTTGACGGAATTTTGGACGTGAACGGCCACGGGAAACTCGAGGTCTTATTCGACGATGCGATGACGCTCGAGGCCTACATGGCAGAGACCGAGCGCAGTGACCTGAAAGGTGGGGCTCCTGCCTTTTCACCCGAGGCGAAGACCGCGCTTCGGCACGGGAAGCGCGTGTCCAAAGCGAAAATGCGCATCGTAAAAGAAGGCCGTGAATGGCTTTTCACACTCAAAGCGGAAAACCTGGACATCGCAAGTGCCAAGATCCCCGCGGTCTTGAGCCGTGATGACGACGAACGTTTCTTTGAACGAATGTACTTGCTGGAAGAGCTTGAAGAGATCCTTGAGCGGATTTACGAGGAATTTTTGCATCTTCGTTTGTCTTCGAAATGGGGAGCCCTTGTTTTGCCAGCGATGTACAAGTGGATTGGGATGGATGACCTTGCGACACCAGAACATTACCCGAATATTTAGTCTGCTTCTGGTCCTGCTTGCAGGGTGCGCAGACGACACATCGGTGGTTCCCACCGAAGCTGTGGACGCTGGAGTCGACGTTTCACCCGACGTCGACATTCAGCTTGCATGCGAGGGCCTGATCTCAAGTCAGACCCTCGCGGCAGCCACACATGTGCCGATGGCGGAAGCCGTCGTTTATACCTCGCAGCCACCAGCAGGTGGACCGCATCGACCCTATTGGGGCCGTTGGGGCGAGTATTCTGAATTGCTGCCTGAGATTTACGTTCATAATCTGGAACACGGCGGCGTTGCGTTTTTGTACCGGCCTGACGCATCTGCGGCCGATATTGAGGCCCTGCGTGAGTACGCCAAGGTCGCGGACGCGGCCAGCGGCGGCACATTTCGGTGGATTTTGACGCCGTTCGACGGCCTCGAGTCAGAGTTTGCGGCTGTGGCCTGGGGCTGGGTCTATACTGCCAATTGTGTGGACGCAGCGGGTCTGGATGTTTTTGTGGAGCGGCATTATCGCCAGGCTCCCGAAGATATCGGGTCCGACGGTGCGTACAGCGAAGGATTCGTAGGTCGCCTCTAGGGTTGGCGTTCTCCGAACATGACGTGGAACTTAAGCCGTAGTAGCGTCGTCCGCATGAAAAAACTCGTGAAAAAACCGGTTAGATTCGCCAAACAAGGCCTTGAGCAGGCCTTTCGTTTTGTTCAGAAGCCCATCAGGCGTGGTCCTGCCGGCGAGGCCCCTGGAAGTCTGCGCGTCGATCCGGATGCACCGGTCCCGGTGATTCGGGTGTTGGGATATAACGACGACGAATGTGTGGAATATCAGGTTGCCGACGTGGCGTCTCTGGACGAGGTCATGAAACCTTGGCCGCGAAACTGGATCGACGTCGACGGGTTGGGAAGCGAAGACATCGTTCGTGCGTTCGGCGAGAAGTTCGGCCTGCATCCGTTAGCCCTTGAAGACACTGTCCACGTTCATCAGCGGGCCAAGACCGAAGACTACGGCGACTACATCTATTTTGTCTGCCGGATGGTGACGCTCGAAAACGACAAGTTTGTGATCGAGCAAATCAGCCTTTTCATCTTTCCTGATTTGGTTCTGAGTTTTCAGGAGCGGCCCGGGGATTGCCTCGAGCCAGTGCGCGAGCGTCTGCGCAAAGCCAAAGGTAAGATTCGTCAGCATAGTGCCGACTATTTGGCGTACGCCATTATCGACGCCGTGATCGACGGATATTTCCCGGTGCTCGAAAAAGTCGGCGATGATCTGGAAGATCTTGAAGAATTGATCCTCGAAAATCCGACCGAAGCATCACGTCAGCAAGTCCATCAAACGAAGCGCGAACTGCTGACTTTGCGGCGTGCGATTTGGCCGATTCGTGAAGCCATCAACGCCTTAATGCGCGATGATTTGCGGGTGGTCACGGCAGAAACCCGCGTTTTCTTGAGGGACTGTTACGACCACTCCATCCAGCTTGTGGATCTGGTCGAAAACTACCGAGAACTCGCGAGTGGTTTGATGGATTTGTACATGTCTGGCGTATCGAATCGCATGAACGAGGTGATGAAGGTGTTGACCATCTTCGCCACGATCTTCATGCCCTTGGGTTTTATCGCCGGCCTTTATGGTATGAATTTCGACGCCACGTCGCCCTATAATATGCCGGAACTCCGTTGGTTTTACGGATACCCGTTTGCCCTTGGACTTATGTTGGCCACGGCCGTAGGGCTGATGGTATATTTTCGCCGTAAACAGTGGATTTAAGCAGGATAGCCCGTGACGACAATCGCACTCATTTCAGATTTTGGTTATCGCGACGCTTACGTTGGGATCATGAAGGCCGTGATTCACGGCATCGCGCCTGACTGCGAGCTCATCGACCTTTGTCATGAGGTGCCTGCGCACAACGTGATGTCAGGTTCTTACCTTGTGGCGAGCGCAGTCCCGTATTTGCCAGCCAACGCCATCGTGCTGGGCGTAGTCGACCCTGGGGTTGGAACGCGTCGGCGTTGCATTGCTGTGCGCACCGAAAACCGCATGTTTGTGGGTCCGGATAACGGCCTTTTCCACATGGCGTACGAGTGGGAATCCCCGCTGGAGGCCGTGGAACTGACCGCTTCGGAGTACCATTTGTCCCGGATTTCCAAGACGTTCCACGGTCGAGACATTTTTTCGCCCGTGGCTGCGCATTTGGCTGCTGGTGTGGATTTTTCGAAGTTGGGCGAAGGCATTGACCCCGCGAGCTTAGTGCGTTTGCCCGAGATCGGCCCGATCATCAAAGAGCACGGCATTGAATGCAGCATCGTGCACGTCGACCATTTCGGTAATGTGGTGACGAATCTGTCCCGCGAAGTGCTTGAGTCCACCGGCAAGAAGCCAAAATGGGTACGTATCGGCGAAACCCGTGCGATCTTTGCCGAGACCTTTGCAGACGTTTCGAAAAACGACCCGGTCGCGTACTTCAACAGTACAGATTATCTGGAAGTGGGCATTCGAAATGGCAGCGCCGCAGACCAGTTGCAACTGAAGCAGCGCAAGATGATTCACCTTGAGGCTGAATAGACCTCAAGCGACAGACCTGAGCCATCAATGAAAAAGGGCGCCCAACGGCGCCCTTTTCTGTTTCTTGGTGTCCAGTCTTAGGCGGAACGGCGGCGGCGGCGAAAGCCGACGACCAGGAAGCCGAGCGCGAATGGAATCGCGCCAAACCCCGTGGCCGAACAGCCACTATCAGAATCGGCTTTGCCGTTTGTGACTTGGCCGTCTTTGGGGTCAACGCCTGCATCAGTATCGGTGCCTCCCGGGGTGGGTGTGCCAGCGGTGCGGACACCGCTACCCGTGATGCCAAGCTCAGGCACGCCGCCAATGATGTCTGGCTCTAGATCACGATTGGAGTCCAGCACAACGTCGGTGCCCCGGGTGTTCGGGCTTGGGTCAGAACTCACACCGTAGCCCCAAACTCCGCGGACGGGATTCTCACACTCGATCGGCCCTCCCCAGGCTTTGCGGATGATATATCGCGCTTGGAAGTTGTTTAGGTTGCCGGGCTGGGCGCCTTCTTCAAGTTTTCCGGTTGCGCGGTCGACGACAAATTCACGGCCACCAACAATCGGAGTGGCTTGTTTGAACACCAAATCTTCGCCGACCTCATCTTTGTCGTAACGGGCGTGCAGGCGTGTGACGACCCAGGTGAAGTCTTGTTCAGAGCCAGGAAACAGGTCTGCTCCCAAGGTCAGCAGGTCACTTCCATCCAGAACGGGACCCGGACAGGGGTCGCAGTTCGAAGCCGTCCATGAGTATTCGGTGACGACGGCTTTTGGGTTTTCTTTAAGGGTTCGAGCAAAGAGCGCCTGATAAAACACGCCGAAACTTGTGCGGATCGCGTCAACGACCTCGATATTGGTGGGGATTGTGACGTTGGGGTAATTCGATACTTCGTAGCGCTGGTCCAGGCCCAGGGTATAGACAATCAGGTCCTGGGTGCCTTGCGAATTGATCATTCCGAGACGCACGGGCAGTGAAAAGTCGGCACTTTCGTACGCAAAACGAATTGGCGACAACACAGTCTTGCCATTGACCTTCTTGGTCATCGTTACGTCGACTTTGGCGACAAAGAAGTACATTCCAGCTTGAACGTAGGGTTCAAAATAGGGCGCGGCGCCAGCTGGGATAGTGTAGTTGTTGGCCGTTAGGTAAGTCTCGAGTCCTGTCGAGTCCTGAGCGCTCAAGATGGCAACGTCGTACTCGCCGACCTTGAATTGTGCCTCGACCACGACGCCGTTATTGGTCGCGTTGTTGGTTGAGGGGTTGAAACTATTGTTGGTACCGCCGCTTGAGTTATCGACTGAGTTGTTGTTCCAATTTGAAAACTGGCACGGGTCCTGTTCGAAATATTCGACAAGCCGGGGAGCCGTGAGCACGTCCAGCTTGGCAAACACGGAATCATCCAGCGTCTTCACATCGGCTTGCTGCAAGACAACCGGGACTGGGACCACCATCGCAAAATCAGCCGCCGGCCCATCGTAGCGGTTTTGCATCGACAACACGGTCTTGGTTCCCTGGCGCATCAGCGCTACCTGCGTGGCGTTTGCGTAAAGGTCAGCGCCCACACCGCCTACAAAGAAGCCACAAAACGCCATGGCATCGGTCGCCAAAAACGCCGTCGAAAGTAAGCTCAGTACGATAAATTTCTTCATTTATTCCTCCCCAAAAAAGTTCAGTGAAGGGAATATGACCATGACTAGATTTGAATTCAAATGGGTTCGCAAGTGTCCGTTTTTATGATGGAATTTTCGAGGCGTGCGGCAAGAAACTAAAAAGGCGCTAAACAGCGCCCCAATTGGTCGTTGAATAGCTTGATTTTAGGCGGAACGTCGGCGACGGCGAAAGCCAAGTGCCAGAAACCCGATCGCAAACGGGATGACCCCAAGGCCAGTTGCAGAGCAGCCGGAATCAAAGTCTCCTTTGGCGCCTGTGCCCTGGTTGGCACCCGGAACGGCTGTGCCGCTCGTGCGAATCCCAGTTCCTGTAATTCCAAGCTCGGGGACGTTGCCGACGATGTCTGGCCCCAGCTCACGATTGGGGTCTAAGTTCACGTCAGATCCCGTTGTGTTTGGGCTTAGATCAGTCTTGAGGCTGCTACCCCAAACCCCACGAACAGGATCTTCGCATTCGATTGGGCCTGCCCAAGGTTTTCTGATGATGTATCGAGCTTGAAAGTTGTTGATATCACTTGGGCTGGAACCCTCTTCGAGCTTCCCGGTGGTTTGGTCGATCACGAACTCTCGGCCCCCGACGATGGGCGAAGCAGTCTTAAATACAAGGTCTTCGCCAACTTCGCCTTTGTCGTATCGAGCATGCAGCCTAGTAACAACCCAAGAGAAGTCCTGCTCGCTGCCCGGGAACAAGTCGGCCCCAAGGGTCAAGAGGTCAGCAGAGTCGAGTACAGGGCCGGGGCAGGGGTCACAGTTCGAGGCCATCCAAGAGTATTCTGTAACGACCGCGTCCGGGTTCTCTTTGAGAGTTCGGGCGAAGAGCGCTTGGTAAAATTG
>JBBKVQ010000357.1:0-5461 GCA_037968515.1 Bradymonadaceae bacterium | reverse complement strand
TAAGCGGGAAGACTAAAGAAGGGCCGCCACCGAATGACGACACTCTTAGCCATCCTCCTGCCCTTTCTGGCCATTATTCCGGCCTGGATCGCAGGTCGTTACAGCCGAATTGCCAGCACATTGGTCGCCGTGACAGCGGCGGCGACATCGCTGGGTTTGCTGTTTTCACGCGCAGCAGAAGTACTCGCTGGCCGCGTATTTGTTGATTCGTGGCCTTGGGTCGAATCGCTCGGCCTGAATCTTTCTTTCCGACTCGACGGGCTGGGGCTGCTTTTCAGCATCTTGATCCTTGGGATCGGTTTACTGGTTTTGCTCTACGCAAAATTTTACCTGTCCGAAGACGACGCCATTGGCCCGTTCCATGCGATGTTGCTGACATTCATGGGCGCGATGCTGGGCGTGGTCCTATCCGAAAACCTGTTGCTCTTGGTGATGTTCTGGGAGCTCACGAGCATCTCGTCGTTCTTTTTGATCGCTTACTGGAGTCATCTTCCTGAAGCCAGAAAAGGCGCTAGGCTTGCACTCACAATCACTGGTGGTGGCGGTTTAGCCCTGCTCGCTGGTGTCTTGATGATCGGCCACGTCGTGGGAAGCTACGAACTGACCGATGTGCTGGCCTCGAACGAGCAGCTCCTGTCGCACGCATTGTATCCGGTATTGCTGGTCCTCGTGCTGCTTGGCGCGTTCACTAAATCGGCCCAATTCCCCTTTCATTTTTGGTTGCCCAACGCCATGACGGCTCCCACGCCAGTCAGTGCTTACCTGCATTCTGCCACGATGGTGAAAGCTGGTGTCTTCTTGCTCGCAAGACTTCATCCCGCACTTTCTGGGAGCGATATGTGGCTGTATTTGGTCACGGGTATCGGGCTCATGACACTGGTTTTTGGGGCATATGTCGGATTGTTCAAAGACGATCTCAAGGGGCTGCTCGCATACTCCACGATCTCGCACCTTGGCCTGATCACCGCGCTTCTGGGTTTCAGCACCAAATTGGCGACCGTCGCGGCGCTTTTTCATATCATGAACCACGCCGCGTTTAAGGCAGCGCTGTTTATGAGTGCTGGCATCATCGATCACGAGGCTGGCACTCGCGATATCAAGAGGCTGGGCGGACTGCGGCATTTGATGCCCATTACGTTTGGCTTGGCGACGCTGGCCGCGGCCTCGATGGCAGGCCTGCCTCCGTTTAACGGATTCCTGTCCAAAGAACTGTTTTTTGAGGAAGCTTATCACCTTCTCTCCGATGGACGGCTCACCGGCGATCCCGCTTGGATTATTCCTGTGCTTGCGGTCATTGGTGGCCTGCTCAGCATCGCCTATTCGATCCGATTTGTGGCAGCGGTGTTCCTTGGCGATGAGCGCCATGACTACCCGCATCACCCCCACGATCCCCCCGTAGGAATGTGGCTGCCGGTTGGCGTCCTGGCGCTGATTTGTGTTGCGATTGGTTTGGCACCTGGGCTCGTGGCCGGGCCATTGCTCGCCAGTGCCTCAGGCGCTGTGATTTTGGGCGGACTTCCAGAATACCACTTGTCTTTGTGGCATGGATTGACGCCAGCGTTGGGCATGACCGGTGTGGCTCTCTTGGTGGGATTCTTAGTGTTTTGGAAACGAGAACACCTCTTGCCGTTGAACGAAAAGTTCCCCGCATTGAGCGGCCTCAATCTGACCGAATCTTTTTTTGATGGCGTGATGACCGCTTCCAGCGCGTTTACCGAACGCGTGGATGGTGGGTCGCTTCAGCGCTACCTGAGCTACATGGTTGCAGTGGCCGTAGCAGCGGGTCTTTGGGCATTTATGGAGCTCGGCTGGCAGGATGGAAGTCTAGCTCCGACCGAGGCTCCTGCTCTTTTGCTGTTGCCATGGGGCATGTTGATTGCGGCATGTGTTTTCACGGTCGTGTACCAGCGAAAGCGACTGGCCGCGGTGGTTTATATGAGCGTGATCGGCCTGCTCGTGTCGCTCATCTTTGTCTACTTTTCGGCGCCAGATTTGGGTTTGACGCAGTTGGCCGTGGAAGTCGTCACGATCCTGTTGATCCTTTTGGCCATGCATGTTCTTCCCGAAAAATGCCCTCCAGAATCCACCTCGTTTCGGCGCTACCGCGACGCGATCTTGGCGATCTTGGCCGGTTTCGGCACGGCCGCACTGGCCTGGGGAGCCATGACTCGGCCTCTGAAGAGTATCTCTAGTTTTTATATTGATAAGGCTCTGCCCGAAGGTGGCGGAACGAATATCGTGAACGTGATCTTGGTGGACTTTCGCGGCTTCGACACGATGGGTGAAATCTCGGTGCTCGTCATCGCTGCGGTGGGAATCGTGGTCATGTTGCGCGGCAATAGGCCCGCGCACCCCGCACAAATCCCAGCCATGGACGAAGAGCGTTTCCCGGTCATGCTCACGAGCGTCACGCGGCCGCTGATGCCCTTGGTCATGCTCATCGCGGTCTACATCTTCTTTCGTGGCCACAACTTGCCCGGAGGCGGCTTCATCGCTGGTCTTGTGGCTGCAGTCACGTTGTTGATGCAATACCTAGCCAGCGGCTTGAACTGGTCAAACGCGCGGGTCCGAATCAACTATCTGAAGTTAGGCGGAGTCGGGGTGATCATCGCCATCGGCACCGGCGCTGGCGCCACGTTTTTTGGGAAACCGTTTTTGACGCACACGATGGCTCACCCTCGAGTGCCGTTGCTTGGCGAGTTTCATATCGGCACTCCGGCGCTCTTTGACCTTGGGGTTTTCTTGGCCGTGGTCGGGGCGCTGATGGTCATCCTTGGCCGCCTCAGTGAATATCAGAGGTCCAATTTCGAAGACTCCGGAACAAAGGGGGATTCATGATTAGCTATGAATTTCTAATGGCATCAGCGAT
This sequence comes from Bradymonadaceae bacterium, assembly GCA_037968515.1. Taxonomy (GTDB): domain Bacteria; phylum Myxococcota_A; class Bradymonadia; order Bradymonadales; family Bradymonadaceae; genus JBFFMO01. The sequence goes on along the minus strand of JBBKVQ010000357.1, from coordinate 2,592 downwards.
TGGCGTGCTCGTGGCGTCCGGCGTGTATTTGCTGCTGCGCAGCCGTACGTTTCCCGTCGTCCTTGGGCTGACGTTGATATCCTACGCGGTCAATCTGTTTTTGTTCTCCATGGGGCGTTTGAAAGTCGGCGCGCCACCAATCGTTGGCGCCCAACTCGAATATACCGACCCGCTTCCGCAGGGACTGGTTTTGACGGCTATTGTGATTGGATTTGCGATGACGGCTTTTGCCATCACTTTGGCCGTAAAGGCCCATGTCGTTTTAGGAAATGACCACGTCGACGGCAAGGAGAGCACATGAATCACTTCATGGTTCTTCCCGTCATCATTCCGATGCTCAGTGCTTTGGTCTGCTTGCTCTTAGGAGACGGCCTGCGAAACACCAAGCGGGTCATCGGCGCAGCGGCCATCTTAGGGACCTTAGCTGTGTCGTTTTATATGCTGAGCCTGACCTCGAGCGGGCAGGTGATCACCTACGGGTTTGGCGATTGGCCGATGCCTTTCGGTATCGTGTTTGTGCTCGATCGGCTAGCGGCCCTGATGGTTGCGTTGACCAGTGTTCTTGGGCTCTTTGCGTATTTGTACGCGATTACGGGACCGGACACTCGGGGACCAGCGTTTCACTTTCTTTTCCTGATGCAGATCACCGGGGTCAACGGGGCGTTTTTGACCGGCGACCTCTTCAATCTGTTTGTGTTCTTCGAAATCCTGCTGCTGACCGCATATGTACTTGTTGTCTACGGCAGCGGGCCGGCACGCACCCGTACAGGAATGCAGTATGTGTTCTTGAATCTGGTGGGGTCTGCGCTGTTTCTCATCGCCATCGGCGTCATTTACGCGGTGACTGGGACGCTGAATATGGCCGACTTGGCCGTCAAACTTGCTCAGGTCGGCGGTAATGACGCGATGTTGGTGCGAGCTTCGGGGTATTTACTCATCGTGGTGTTTGGCGCCAAAGCCGGACTCTTTCCACTATTTTTCTGGCTCCCCCATTCGTATGGAGCCGTAACCGCGCCGGTGGCAGCGCTCTTTGCCATCATGACGAAGGTTGGGGTTTACGCCATCTTGCGCTCTACAACGTTGTTTTTTGGACCCGAACAAGGCTTTGTCGAAAACCTAGTCGTCCCGTATCTGTTGCCCGCCGCGTTGATTACTTTGGTCGTTGCTGTGCTGGGTGCGCTCGCGTCCACAAAGCTTCGAACCATGTCGGCCTACCTGTTGCTGGCGTCGATTGGGACCATGGTTGCGGGCATCGGGCTCTTCAACGCCCCTGGTATTTCTGGAGCGCTTTATTACATGCTGCACAGCACGCTGATCATGGGAGCCCTCTTCTTGGTCGCAGACTTGATCTTGTCGCAACGCGGGCCAGACATTCGAGATTCGTTCGAATACGGCCCCAAGATTCGCCAACCGTTGTTGCTGGGCCTGCTCTTCATGTTCACCTTCATCGGCGTGCTTGGATTGCCGCCACTCAGCGGTTTCCTTGGCAAAGCGCAGATACTCGCAGCCGGATCCTCGACGCCGTGGCAGGTCAGTTTATGGGCCGTTATCTTGGTCACTAGCTTGTTAACCATGGTCGCTGTTGCCCGCGCGGGCACCACACTTTTCTGGAACACCAGTGACACACTCGAGACGCGATCGAGCGTCGCCGGTTGGAAAACCTATCCCATCGTAGGATTGCTCGCGTGTGTGGTCCTTCTGACCGTGTTTGCGGGACCATTGATGGCATTCACTCAAGCCACAGCCGACCAACTCCTTGAGCGAACGTCCTATATTTCTGCCGTCTTGGGGGCACCATGAAGAGGATTTTTCCTGCCCCAGTCCTGAGTGCGCTGTTGTTGACCAACTGGCTTTTGGTCCAGATGTCCGTGGCGCCGAGCGATGTCGTCATCGGGCTGGTGCTGGCCATTGGCCTGCCGATCGCTACCATCCGTTTTTGGCCCGACGCCCCGCGGGTCCGCCACCCAGCTTTGGTCGCGAAATACATCGTGGTGTTTTTGTACGACGTCTTGATCGGCGGACTTCAGGTCGCGTGGTGGATCATGGGGTCGCAAGCGAAATTGCAGCCTAAATTCATCTTCATACCCTTGGAACTCAAGGACCACTTTTCGATAACGATGCTGGCTAGCACGATTTCACTGACTCCTGGCACTGTGTCGGCCCATGTCAGCGGTGATCGACGCCTGCTGATCGTACATTGCCTCAATGCCCCAGACGGCGACGCTTTGGTCCAAGAAATCAAAGATCGATACGAAGCGCCGCTCAAGGAGATCCTCGAATGATTATTGAATTCGCGACGATCGCGGCAATGGTGCTGATTTCTATCGCGCTTTTGTTGAACTTCTACCGCATGGCGATCGGTCCTCGGACCATGGACCGCGTCCTGGCGTTGGACACGATGTACATCAATGCCATCGCAATGATTGTGCTTCTGGGGATCCATCTGGATTCGACCCTTTATTTCGAGGCAGCGTTGCTGATCGCGATGATGGGATTTGTGAGTACCGTAGCGCTGAGCAAGTATTTCTTGCGCGGCGATATCATGGAGTAAACCTTGAATCTCGCGGTCGAAATCATTGTGTCAGTGTTGTT
>JBBKVQ010000356.1:0-7411 GCA_037968515.1 Bradymonadaceae bacterium | reverse complement strand
GCCAGGATGACTTCAATGATTTGTGGCGCAGTGGGCTCAGGCGCAACCACCGCGGGTTCGGGCGCAGGAGGTGCCGGGGATGACGGTTGTTCGACGGGTGGGGCCGCCTCAACAGGGACTTCAGTGACGTCATCAGCTGGAGTAACGTCAACGCCCGGATGCGCAAACATCGCCGCCCGGGCCTGTTCAGGCACTCCAAACAGGAAATCTGCTCCGCTTCGCGCGGCATGGCACGCAGAACAATTCGAGAGTGCTCCAATCTGACGTTCTCCGCGTTCATTCTTGGCGACATTTCCAGCCACATCGGTCACCGCAAACCAGAAATCTCCCGAGGATGGATTATAGCCTTCCGGCCCACGATAAAGAGCGGTGAGTTTGGTGACGACGCCATCTGAGTCGAGAATTTCTCGGACGACAAAACCGCCGCGCGGTATCATTCCATCCGAAGATTCAGATTCAGGAGTGGTTTTTAGATAATCGAGCAGCGCGAAGTTAGAAACGAACACGTTAATCTTTTTGTCTGAAACAGCTGACCCATAGGCCTCGTCGTTGACCTGCACAAAACCATCGCGCCGACGGTTAAGCACAAATAATAACAGTAACTCATCAGCGGCCATGATCTGCGGGTCTTCCACTCCACCCGGGCCTGCCATCGCTTCGGCTACATGCTCTGTCGTGTCGTGGGGTCCCCCGCAAAGCTCACAGGTGAGTTGGGCATCGCAGCCAAAAATGGCCAAAGCCATCAGAATCGTCATCAATATTCGCATAAACATAAAGGCTCCTAGGTTCGCGCTAAACTAATAGGAGGGGCAGACCATTGCGTCCATTGATGTATTTGAATGATTCCATTAACGTTTGGTTTATGAACGAACGTTTCAAAGAAACAACCGCCGTTTGGAATTGGCTGCCAGCCTTCAGGGCTGTCGCTGAAACCGAACATTTACCCACTGCGGGTGAGATGATGAACGTCACGCCGCCGGCGCTGTCGCGGGCCGTGCGACAGCTCGAGGAAGCACTCGGCCGAGAACTCTTTGTGCGTTCTGGTCGCACAATGCAGCTCAACGAAGACGGGCGCCGACTTTCGATTGCCATTCGGATGGCGATGAGAACCGTTCACACGGCCCTAGAGGAACTGGCCGAGGAACGTTTTCTTGGGCTTTTTCGGTGGACCTCGACCTGGAGCATGAGCAGGATTGCGGTCGATGTCTTGGTGGACATCGTCGCTGACCACCCTCGTCTTTTGCCGCAGATGCATCCGATGGGTGTCGACGATAGCGTCGCACGGTTGCAACGCGGAGAGCTCGATCTGGCGATTCTGATGCACCGGGTCGAAATCATCGATTTGGTTTCTGTGCGATTGGGCACCCTTCCCCATGGGGTCTATTGCGGCAGCACGCACCCGCTGTTTGGGCAATCAGACGTGACTTGGGGCGAAATGGCCAAACACCGTTTTGCCGCCCCGGTGGCCACGTCCGCTGGTACGTTTGAAGACGGCTGGCCCGCAGATCGGGACCGGCAAGTGGTGATGCAGTTTGCCCAGATGGAGGCCGGTTATCAGGCCTGTCAGTCGGGTTACCTACTGGCTGTGCTGCCAGATAATGTAGCCGAAGGTTTGTGGCGTCTGAAAAATATCGAGAGTGCGCCGTCGGCGTATGTTGTCCATCGGCGTTCTGAAACGCCTGGGCCCGCAGAGGCCGTAGCGGCGGGGCTCGTCGAATTTTTCAAACGCTAGGGTATTATCCAAAAAGGCTGAGTTGGAGATTCAGCACACCTTCCTGCTCAAGCAGTTTTTGTTTGCGCGAGACTCCCCAGCGGTACCCCGCGAGCTTGCCGTTGTCGCGCACCACACGATGGCAGGGAATCAAGACGGCGTGTTGATTGGCTCCACAAGCGGTGGCCACGGCCCGAATTGATTTGGGCGCGCCGACCCTTTTCGCCAGTTCTGTGTAAGTCAGTGTGGTTCCACTAGGGATTTTCAGCAGTTCCGCCCAAACGCCTTTTTGGAAATTGGTTCCACCCAGCGAGAGCAAAAGCGAAGTCTTTTTATCGCGCGAATCAAACGCGCGCACGAGCTCGTTCAAATCGCTGATTAGAGCTTCATCCCTGCGGACAGCATCCGGCCAGTTTTCAAGGAACAGGTCCACGACGGACTGCTCAGAATCGCCAGGAATAACGGCCACGACGCCGTCTTCGCTACGCGCTAACAGGGTCATACCAAGGTTGGTTTCAACTGTTCCGTAGATGATTTCTAGGTGCTTCGCCATCGTTCAGCCTTCGTTACTTACCTAAGGTTTAGGCCCGTTCGGCTGAATCGTCAAAGCGCCTCCCCGGTTCTAAGACTCGTGGACCGAGCTGTGCGCCTATCGTCAAAGCTAGGGAACACGGTAGAATACCGATTCCACGTCCTCTTAAAACATCGGATTGATCCATGGAAAGAATCATACTATTTGCATCGTTGATGTTGACTTTTACCGCCTGCAGCGATGACTCCTCAAGTCTAGGCGGCATTACCGATCCCTCAGGTTTGTCGCAGGTTCAGACGTTTGCACGGGCCACACCTTATTCAAAACTGGTGATCGAACTCGACTCGATAGAAGGTTTTGAGCCCAGCAATATCGACGCCAAAATGGTGGAACACTTGACCCCATTGGTGGATAAACCGGGGGGCATTCAGATTGTGCGCGACCAAACGATTGCGGCGCGCGGAGAAGACCATCTTTGGAGCTTTGATGAGGTTAAGACGCTTTTTGCGGAGCATAAAACTCTCGAACTGGCCGGCGACCAAACCCGTATTCACGTTATTTTTGTGGATGGCGGATACGAAGACGACACGGCGAGCGGCAAAACTCTTGGGCTGGCGTGGTCAACAAACGTTGTGATGTTTCAGCAGAGCATCTTAAATGCCTGTTCAAAACCACTGCTTAGCACCCAGCTTTGTCCGTTGGCCGAGCAGGCTATTCTACTTCATGAATTTGGCCATGTGCTTGGCCTGGTCAACAACGGTGCGCCGCTTACTGCCGGACATCAAGATACTGAACATGGCCGCCATTGCTCGAATCCCGATTGCATCATGTATTGGGAATACGAGGGAGCGAAGGTGTTCGAGATCTTGCAAGAGAAGTTGCTGGCCAATGACGACAAGTTCCTCACCCTCGACGCAGATTGCAAAGCTGATTTGGCGGCAATCGAGTAGCCGTTGACTAGGCACGCCAGCCCAAAGTGTTTACCAACATTGGATTCTGTATACATCGAGTAAACAGAAAACTATTGGGATTCATGGTCTTCCGGCCATCGATGTGCATACTGAGAAACCGAAACACTCAGGAGTCAGCGATGAAGTGGAGACCGGATATATTCGAGTATTTGGCGTTCCGTATTTTCATGCGCGACTACTACACGCTGGCCAAAAAGAATCTGAAGAGATTTTCACATCGTTTTTTTGCGCAAGAGGCGGGCTTTACGAGCTCGAATTTCTTGAAAATGGTGATGGATGGTGACCGTAACCTAAGCACGGAAAGCGCAGTACGTGTCGCGGCTGCAATGGGACTGAGCGCCGCCGAGTCTCGATTTTTTCTTTTGCTTGTTGAATTTGACCAAGCTCCAGATCCAGACGAAAAGGCTCGAGTTATGGAATCGATCGCCGCGACGCGCCGATTCTTGGAGGCCAAGCCCATTGACGGAATGCTCTACGAGTATTTGTCCAATTGGTACAATTTAGCGATTCGTGAACTCGCAGGCCGTGACGATTTTCAGTCGGACCCAAAGTGGATCGCGGCACAACTTCGTCCAATGATTTCAACGAATAAAGCGCAAAAGTCGCTTCAGCTCCTGCTGGAACTGGGTCTGCTCGAAGATCACGATGGCCATATCACCCGGGGCGAACCCTCGCTCGATGCTGGTCATGAGGTTCAGGTGGTCGGAGTCCGACAGTTTCATCGGCAGATGTTGGAACGCGCCGCAGCCTCCATCGATGATGTGCCGGCGGCTGAAAGAGACATCAGCGCCATTACTGTCTGCGTGCGCGCGGAGACGATCGGAGAGCTCAAGAGCAAGCTACGTGACTTTCGAGAGAAATTCATGGCGTACTGTGACGAGCAAAGTGACCCAGATGTTGTTTACCAAATGAACGTGCAGCTCTTCCCATTGAGCCATTCGAGGAAGTCATGAAAAAATATTGGATCATTGGACTTATTGCTGGCGCGGGGTGCGGGGATGCCGAAACAGGTTCCCATATCGGAAACCCGGTCAGTTTGGCGTTCACCGTCTTCAGTTCGTTGACCAGCGAAAGCGGCGAACCGATTTTACGCGATGAAAATAACACGGAATATAAACTCGTCGCTGCATCCATGTACGTGCGGGAAGTTCGACTTAGGCTACCCAACGCGACAAATTGCGTCGATCTGGATCCAATATCCCTGGTCGGAGCCACCTGCGTATCGACCGATGACGTACCTGCCGAACAAGAGATTCTGGTGTCCGGGCCATTCATTGTGAATCTGACTGACCCTGCCAGTTCGCCACTCAACCAAGTGCGGGTGCCATCATTGGCCTACACAAGAGTCAAGTACCGACTCGAAGAAGCAGACCCGTCAGACGGCGTGCTGACTTCGACCGATCCATTGGCCAACCTGAGCTTCATCGCGGATGCGACATTCATGAAAGATAATGTTTTGAATACATTACATCTTGCCCTGAAAATCGACAAAGATATTGAAATCGAAAACACCAGTGGGATGGAGTTAGGTCGGAACGGGGCCATCAGCATCAAGCTGAATGCATCGGATTGGCTTGCTAGTGCAGGCCTTGGCGCGTGCATCGACGACGGTTCGATTTTGATCGAAAATCAAACTGCGACTGTCGACGAAGACACCGAATGTGGCGATGTCGAGAATATCCTCAACATGAGTATCCAGTCGTCTGGTGATGTTTCAGATGATGAAGATGGCTCAGAGAATTAAAAACCCAACCATCCCTTGAAGCCCAGCGACCCAAGGCCATGCCGGGCAAGAGCCCGGCTGACCATCAGGGGCAGGTGTTTCCTTCAACACAGTAAACGAGGCCAGATACATTGGCTTCGGGACAGCATGACTGGCCACCGCGACAGTCTGCACAAGGGCATTGGTCACAACCGCGACCGATATCGAATCCACGGCAATTGCCGTCGGCGCAGACCTCGTCACGGTCACACCGGTCATTGCAGTCTCCGCAGTGAATCGGACTGGTAAGGAACGTGGCGTCCGAAACACATTGGGACCCGTTGTTTCCGCAGTCATTTAGGCCAAGGTTTTGACATCCATTATTTTGAGCTGAGATGCAAACGCTGTTGGCGCAGGCTCCGTTTTGGCCGCAGTTGGTGCCGCAAAGACCGCAGTTCAGGTTGTTGCTTGAAGTGTCCACACATTGCCCATTGCAAAGTGTGAGTCCGGGGCGGCAGACACAGGCACCGGCCACACACGCCTCGGCGTTGCCGCACTGCCTGCCACAACCGCCGCAGTTGTCTGGATCGTTTTGAACGTCCCGGCACGTGTCGTTCTGTCCGCAGGCCAACATTCCCGCCGCACAGCCGCAGACACCCGAGCTGCAAGTTCCAAAGTTTTGGTCACAGTCGTTGCCGCATTGACCACAATTTGTGGGGTCGGTGGCCAGGCTCACACAAGCGTTGCCGCAGATGACTTGGCCTTGGAATGGGCACGAACACGCTCCGGAGGTGCATGACGCCACATCAGGGCAATCGCGTCCGCAGGCGCCGCAGTTTGCGGGGTCGGCTGCTGGGTTGACGCAGGCTCCAAAACACGCGATCTCGCCGGCTCCCTGACAGGCCAGTGGCTGGCAAACACCTGTGACACAAGCCTCGCCCTGACCACAACGACTATTGCAGCCGCCGCAGTTTCCGAAGTCCGACGTAGGGTCGACGCAATCGTTGCCGCAGATAATTTGGCTCGCGGGGCAGGCGCAGTTTCCGGAGGTGCATGCAGCTGTTGCGGGGCAATCGTTTCCACATTGGCCACAGTTCGCAACGTCCGCCGATGGATCGACGCAGTTTCCGAAACACGCAAGCTGATTGGCTGGACACAAAAGCGCCTGACAATTGCCCGAGACGCATTGTTGGTTGACGTTGCAGTTGTTGCCACATGCTCCGCAATTCTCGAAGTCGCCAGCCAGGTCGGCACAGGAGTTTCCGCAGTTCACTAGGTTCACCGGACATGCGCATGCGCCGTTGGCGCATGTGGCGTCGGTGGGGCAGTCGTTTCGACATGACCCACAATGCAAGGCGTCGACCTCAAGGACGGCGCATTTACTGCCGCAATCCGTGGCACCTGCTGCACAGGCGCATACGCCAGCGGTACACGTCCCGCCGGCGGGACACGCGGTGCCGCATGAGCCGCAATGATTGGCATCCACGGCAGGGTCGACACACACACCATCACACAGAATCTGATTTGCCGCGCATTCGCAGACGCCAGAGACGCAGGTTCCCACGCCACATGACACACCACAGGCACCGCAGTTGGCCGCATCGGTCGCAGGGTCGACACAAGCGGTGCCACAAACCAGCGAAGTGGCGGGGCAGGCCGACATGTCTGGTGCGGCCATATCACCGGCAGTGTCGCCGCCGGCATCTCCATTATTGGTGACTCCGGTATCAGCAGTGCTGGCGGGTTTTGCGCTGTCATCACCGCAGTTGCCGCACGAGGCGAGGAAGAACAGAAACACGAGCATGATCGTGTGGATCGTAGTTCTAGACCGGGTAAACATTTTGCGTCTCCTGGGTGGTGCAGCGAAACGGCCGCAAAGTAATAAGGGTTCTGTTGCCTTGAAGCGTGTCAGAAGCACGACGTCCAAACCATGAAACGGCCGCGCTATTTGTGTACAAGCGGTACACAAGAAGCGATGGCCTCGCCTTGTAGCCGGCCTCCAGTTAGAGGAGTTTTAATCAACGATCAATGCTCAGGAGAGTCCCATGAAATTAGCTTCGATTTTGAAATGCAGTCTTTTTGGATTCGCGATGGTTTTTGTGCCCAATCTTGGCTGCGGCGACGATGCTACAAGTTCGAAGGCGCCTACGAACAACGCCACCACAGTGAACAATACGACGAACACCAATTCGAACAGCCAAACCGATGGCGGTGGTGTGGTAGTCGCAGCAACGTGCAATGCCGGTACGTGTACCTGCCCCTCCTCACTGGTGCTCTGTGGCACCCTGTGCGTCGATCTTTCTATCAACACCGACCACTGCGGAAGTTGCCGCAGCTCTTGCGGAAGCGGCGAATCCATCTGTGTGTCGGGACAGTGTGAATGTGGCGCCGGGACGGTCCAATGTGGAGACCAATGTGCGGACCTTGCGACCGATTCCAGAAATTGTGGCGGGTGTGGTCAGGACTGCAACAACAACGAAACCTGCGTGTCGGGC
>JBBKVQ010000355.1:0-6768 GCA_037968515.1 Bradymonadaceae bacterium | reverse complement strand
GAGCACGTTTGCCCAGCCTTCGCCTTGGCTTCGCCACTTTCCGACACTTTGAATCCCTTGCGAAACGAAGGTGCGGTCGTTGTTTCCCAAATATAGATATTCGCTCGGGTCCAACGAGTCAGCCTCGCCGGTCAGGACTTCATAGAGGACCTGTCGACGGCCAGTGGGGTCGTTGAGGATATCGAAGATAGGCGTGCCTTCGCCCATGCGGTTGAGCTTGAACCACTCGCGACGCATGTCATGGCGATAGAGCGAGGTTTCGATCGAAATCGCCTCACCGAGTTCAAATTCGTAGGTAAGCCCAAGCTGCGCGCGCACCCATTCCATATTATCGAGCGCACTTGAGCGGTAGCGGCGCGTCGGGTTCTTTCGGTAATCTTCGTCGCTCAAGCCAGTGTACGTCTCGTCCGAATCTTCGCGCGACCAACCGATTTTGGCCGTTAGTCGGTGGAAGTTTTCTTTCGCAAAGTCCGAGTTGATGCTGCCCTTCGCCATGAATTCCTGGCGGTCGAAGCCTGTATCACCGCCACCATCGAGCTCTTTGAAGCCGTCCGATTGCATGTGCAGACCTTCCACCACAAAACCACCCCAATCGACGCTGTGTCCAAGCCAGCCATGCGTCCGGCCGGTGTAGTATTGGCCGAGCTGAAGGTCGACCTCCCCCGAAAAATCATGAGGGATCGGCCGTGTAATTAGATTTATCGCCCCTCCAATCGTGTTCGGGCCAAACTGTATCGCTCCAGGGCCTTTGTAGATCTCGACTCCGGCCATCCTCGATATTTGCGGAAAAAAGTACGCTGCTGGCGCAGAATAGGGCGCTGGGCCAAACAGGATGCCGTCCTCCATCAGGGCTACTTTCTTGCTTCGGTCAGAATTCGCGCCTCGAATTCCAATATTCGGGCGCAGACCAAAACCGTCCTCACCGCGCACAAAAACCCCGGGAACTTGCTGCACAACGGCTTCTGGATTGGAATAGTCGCCTCTTTCGAGCTCCTCCTCGGTCAAGCGATGTGCCGCACCGCCAATCTTCGCGATTTTTTCTTGGGTGATTAAAACCGTCCGAATGTGGTTGGCTTCGTCGTCTTCTGCTTCGACCGTGAACTCATCGGCTTCTAAAGGCTCTTGAGCTTCGACCTCTTGGGCAAAGACGTTGCAGTTCAGCAGGCCTGACAACCCCAAAAACACGGATATCTGTGCATACTTCTTCACTGCCAAAACCTTTTCTTTGAGCCCAACGGTGGGCTTTTAGGAGCCACCAGAATCCATGCGGCCGGAGGCCATACTTTGTCTTCAATTCTTGCCAAATCGACGGTGGGGTCGACAAGGCGCGCCCGGGTTCGCCCATTCCAAGACGCCCAAGCATCGACCCGTACTTCGGGGCGGTCCCGCTCAGAGGTGTGAACATCTGCGATATGATGAGCGAGCTGCAAAATCATGTCCGGCTGGCCCGAAAACTCACGTTCTTGGTCAGCGCTGAGGTAGCGTCGGGGACTGACCTCGAATTCGCGTTCGCCCTGTTTTACCCGGTACATCACATCGCCGTTTTTCTCGCGGACCATCACCTTCCAAGACCATCGCATGGCTTGCTCTGTCCACAAGACATTTCCGGGAAATACCAAGTTGCGCCAAGGAATCAGAATCTGGACCGCACAAAACACCACGGCAAAAATGGCCCTTTTGGGGAATCGACGTGAAGCGGGTGAATTCCCAATTTCCGGCTTTGACCCACGCACAAATCGTCGCGGCCAGTCGGGGTCAAAAAAGATCGTTGCCCCCACAATCATAATGATTGGAAACATTCCAATCGCAAAAAACACATTGGTAAACGCGTGAAACACCACCAAGACCGCATACGCCAACGGACGACTGCGACCCCAGAGCAGCCAAAACACAATCGTGAGGTCGAACAAAAAGCCTGTCCAACTCATCAAGAATGCGACTTCCCAATACTGCAAGAGCGAGCCGATGACCGGGAGTTCCACCCTGGACCGCAGCCATATATGAAGCGGCTGTGCGTGGATTAACCAATCTTCGCTAAACTTGGCGACGCCTGCAAAAAAATACACACATCCCATCTGAAAACGAAGCCACCAGAGCATCCAAGCCTGCACGGTTTTATCAGGGACGTTTGGAAACAAAAGGGCATCGACTGACCAGACCTGATTTGCCGGTAAAAAAACTAAAATGCAGCCCAGTAGGCTCACTAAGTAATAATGATTCAGATAATTCGAGACATCTAGCAGTTCAACATAGGAAAAAAGCGACAGAAAAAGAACGATGGCGAACCGGTAATAAAAACCGATAGCCACCATCAACGCACTCAAGCCCATCAGCGTGAACACTGCGATCATGCCTGACGGTCCGAGCGGTTCGACCCAGCCGAAGCCCCAATATTTGAACATGAACTCAGGTTTTACAAAAAACCTATCGATCCAACCGAGCGCGGCAAACCGAATCACACCCGCAGTCATCATCACGCCGAACAGGATCCTAAAAGCCGCAAGACTCGCCCCGTCGACAGGTTTCAGACCGGCCTCACGAATAGCCTCCCAAATGCGGCTTACGCGAATCATCAGTCGTTGTCGCCGTCGGCACGTTGGGGCAGGTCCAAATCGAGCACCGTAATAAACTCGGTCTTGAGCAGGGTACTTAGATTGCGCAACAGGTCGTACAGCTCTTGTAGGCCCGCTGCGTCAACCGTCAGAGCCTCGTTCATTTCGATTTCGAAAGACTCTACTTTTGCCTGCGCGGCGGCAAGATCAGCCTTGATCTCGTCGCGTGTCGAGAGCGCGCCAACCTGGGTTAGAAGGTCGTCGAAGCCGACTCCGTCCCCCCCATTAAAAAGAAGGTCGAAACCTTCCAAATTAGCGGCGATATTGGCGAGCGAGCGGTTTGCGAAACGACTTTCGACGGCTTCAGGACAGGTCGCGGTGGCACACTCAATCATTCCGATTGGACGACCGACCTTCATGTCTTTGACGTCCTTTTCGAGATAAAAAAGTGCATCGGTCAGCCCGTTGAGGACCTCGCGGGTACTTCCGTAAACGTCACCCGTTGCAGGTTTCTCGAACGCGTTTCGGAATTCCGCACCGGGCGTCCAATGGCCCTTCAATTCCTGGGCGTGGCTCACTAAAAGTTTGGCAACTGCCAGCGCATAATGACGTCGACGTAGATTAATTTCGTCTGCGCCCAGTGCTGCCCAGCTTCCGTCCGAGTTAATCGTAGAGTTGATCGGGCACGCGTTCGAGTCGGCCTCGTTAAAGGTCAGATACTCAAAAGCATCCAAACCAAAAACATTGATCGTCTGCGACGCTAGTTTATCACCTTCATAACCCTTATTTAGGAGTTCTTGGTCGACCCGACATGGGTTGGTCAGCGGCCAGGAATAAATCTTATCGCGCAGGTCCATACCGCCCGCCGAATTGCCCATGGCGCCGGCTGGGCCAACAATCATCACTTCTGCACGCTGCCACACCGCGCTGGCTTCGTGAAACCGCAGGTGAACGTCTTCTTTGGTCGTGGTCGACGGAGCGTCCACCCAGGCCTGCGTCGCCGCTTCCAGCGCGCTTGCAACCGCGACGAAATCCACGTGTGTGTCGTGGATTATCGTTGCAGCTTGCATCACAGCGTCCTGACGCATGGCGACGAGCGACGGATCTGCTGAATCATCGACTGGCGCAGTGTTATCGGGCTGAGCTGAATCGCACGCAACGGCCCCCAAACAGATGAAGATCGAAAGTATCGCGTGTCGCATCCTGTTCACCATCCGTTGGAGCCGTCGGCATCGCCGACTAAACGTGTGTCAAACCCGTAGACCTCGGCCAACAGGGTCCGTGCGGCCCTCAAGCCTTCTTGATAACTCGTGATTTGTGTGGCTTCGGCGGTCGGCAGGACCGGGGCGTCACCCAAGTAGCCGTGCAGAGCCTGATACTGGGCCGAGGATAATGGTGAATTGCGATTGAAAAGCGCTGCAAACGCAAACCCTTTTGCCTCCGACCATCCTTTTGCGTGTTTTGTGAAGCTGTAGTCCTCGGTCCCAAATGACGACATCGCCTTCAACGTTTCGTTGATGTAATGCAAGACGGTGGCCATGTAGACCTTCTCCCAGGCAAGTACCACGCGGTCGCGGTGCGATTTAAGCAGCGCAAGTTGGGCTTCAGATAACGGGCCAACTGTGTCTTCAATCAGCTTGCGCCCATCGTAGAACCCGCTCCAAATATCGCCCGATAGATCGATCTCTACTCCGAGCGCAGCCGCTGCAAAGTCGCGTTTAGCGGCGTTTGAGGAGGCGCCGAAATTATGCTCGCTGGTCAGGTTAACTCGACCGTCCGCGTCCGCATCGTTTTGAGACTGCCAATCCGCTCGACCGCCTTTTCCTGCGAGTTCTTCGTCGGTAAATTGCGAGTAATGGCGAGCGGCACCAAAATACCCGAAACCCTCGTCCCATTGGTGCGCGAGTGGCGTCCATGGATTATCGCCGTCCAACTCGGCGTTGCTTGAGAGCAGCCCCTTTCCGTCCACATCGTCGTCCAAATAGTCGTCAGCGCCTTGGCTGAAACTTACCGAGGTGTTCAAGAATTTCTCGAGCAGTTGCTGAAGGTCCAAGCCTGTGGCTGTCACGTGCATCGGCAGGGCATCGCCTGTCACAGGATCTTGCGGAATGACTCCGTTCGCGCGGTCAATCGCTGCATTTTCTAGCGTCGCAAATATCGCTTGAACGAGCCCCTCGGGGGACGTGATCGAACCTCCGTGGGCGGCAAGGCTGACGTCAGACCAACCTTCGAACTCGGTGTTCCAGTCTTGGTGGTCGGTGACAGTATCGTTGCCGGCAATCTTCGAGACCAAATCCTTACCGGAGCCAAAAAATCCGTAGGTGTCCTGAATGGCAGGAGGCTCCGTGGTCAACCGTAGTTTCTCGGCTGCGTTCGTCTCGCCATCAAAGCGAAAGTAGAAGTTCAAGGCTCCGACAATGTCGCCCTCTTCAGGAAACAGGCCGCCGCCGTCGATCTGGCCTTCGAGGCCCAAGATATAACTGGATAGGTCTACGATTAAGATCTGGCGAGCAACTTGGCCGTCATAAGAGACAGTCGATTCACAAGCTGCATCACGAAAATCATACGTGCCTTCGTTGGGTGTACACGTTGCCGCATTATTTGGGGCGTTATTCTCTGCACCGTTGTTGCCAGTGTCATCCGAATCCCCACATCCCATGCACAAGGCCGCAACCAAAACTGCTGTTTGCACTGTCTTCATAACGAAATCGCTCCAAGCTGCTGAGACCTGATTTTGATAATCAGTATCACTCACAGCTCTTTATTGAAAACGATTATCAAAATCAAGTTAAAAGTGCCTGGCACTTGGGCGCTGGCCGTCAGGGCTCGGATCTGGAAGCGAGTGATGACATATCAATGACAAAACGATAACGCACATCAGAGCGCTCCATGCGTTCAAAGGCCTCGTTGATTTCGTCCATTTTGATCATTTCGCACTCGGGCAAGATGTTGTGTTTGGCACAGAAATCCAACATTTCCTGAGTTTCACGAATACCGCCGATGACCGATCCCGCGATTCGGCGTCGTCCCAAAATCAAGGGTACCGTTCCCACCTCGTCCATGGGGCCAATTTGTCCAACAAGGCATAATGTTCCGTCGATGTTGAGCAGCGGAAGATAAGGTCCCATATCGTGTTTCACTGGCACAGTATCGATGATGAGGTCGAATTTGCTGCGCAGTGACGCCATGGTGTTTTCGTGGGTCGAGACCGCAAACGCGTGCGCACCAAGCGCCTTGGCATCGGCTTCTTTGGATGGTGACCGGCTAAGCACCGTGACGTTCGCGCCCATTGCCGCCGCCAACTTAATCGCCATATGCCCAAGACCTCCCATCCCCAAAACCGCCACTTCAGACCCCTCGCCGATATTCCAAACCCGCAGGGGCGAATATGTGGTGATGCCGGCGCACAAAAGCGGCGCCACGCGAGCCACATCGAGACTTTCGGGGACTTTAAGGACAAATTCTTCACGCACAATCACGTGTTTAGAATACCCGCCTTGGGTGGTTTCGCCGCTAATCCTATCGACTCCGCTATACGTGCCAGTCATACCATTACGGCAATACTGCTCTTCGCCGGCGTCGCATTGATCGCATTTTTGACAACTGTCGACCATGCAACCCACCGCCACCAGGTCGCCCAGCTTATGGCGTGTGACGTTGGCGCCTACACTTGTGACTCTGCCGACAATTTCGTGCCCTGGGACGTTTGGATAGCGAGTGCCTCCCCAGTCGTTTTGCGCAGTGTGCAGGTCGGAATGACACACTCCACAAAAAAGGATCTCAATAGCGACGTCGTTTTCGCGAAGTTCACGTCGGGTGAATTGGAAAGGAGCCAGCGGTGACTTATCGTCTTGAGCTGCATAACCGATTGTCTTCAAAATTTGTCCTATGGTTCTTAACGGAAGTTCGCTGAGGGACAGACACTACCCGATTTCGGGCGATAATTTAACCGGTCTCTAGAGTCGGGCTCCTCCAGTCAAAAATGACGGGCATATGATCCGAACGACCGGCTCACACGTACTCCGTAGGGGGAGGTTTGCAACTCTGAGGCCTTGGAGGAGGTATGCACCTCTGCGGTCGTTGGAGCATCTGGGATTTGGAGGAAAAAATGCCAAAACAATATTTTATCGGTTCGATTTTTTTGATGGCGCTCTTGTCAGGGTCGGCCCACGCGTCACCTTGGGTTTTAAAGACAGGCGATGTGGCCCTTTCGGGT
>JBBKVQ010000354.1:0-11551 GCA_037968515.1 Bradymonadaceae bacterium | reverse complement strand
CGATGGGGGAGCGGGCGAGTGGAAAACGCCAGGACGAACGACAGGATGTAGATGGCCAGGGGCACAACCCAAAGCAGCGGGATCGCTGCCACGTCCAGTGTTAACGCCATCGTCACGCCCAACAGCAGGCTCGACGGAATGAACGACATCATTAGCCAGCGAGCTCGTAGCGGCCAGGTGGGGGCGGGGGCTGTCACCGGGTGCGATTCAAGCGGAACCAGTCGTTTCCACGCAAACCCCAGACAAGCTGCGATGAACAAGGTCAACATCGCAAAAAAGAACAGATGGGTGGTCGCCTGCTCGGCCAATGATAACGTGCGTTCGACCAAGAATGGATAGAGCAAAAGCGCCAGTAAACTGCCAGCATTACTGGCCGCATAAAGCGGATACGGATTATGCGCGCGCGGATGGTCCGTGTCGGCAAACCAGCGCTGCAGCAAGGGTGCAGACGTACTGTTCATCACAAAAGGCAGGCCGACCGACGTGGTCAATCCAACCAGCAGCGGCCAAGTGGGCGAATCGCTCCAATCGCCAGACATCATGATGTTCAGCGGCAAAAACAAAAACGCCGCCGCCATCAAAACCAGATGAATCACACCCTGTTTGCGCACCCCCAGAAACTTCGAGCTCACAAACGTGTAGCCGTACCCGACCAACAACGCCGCCTGAAAGAACAGCATGCACGTGTTCCAAACGGCCGGAGTGCCCCCCATGACCGGCAGAAGTGCCTTGCCCACATGTGGCTGAATCGAGAAGAGCAGCAAGGCGCTGACGAAGACTGCCAGCGTGTACAGGAAGAGCATGAATGAACCTTTTGGCGATTAACTTACGATTAACGCAGTTCCATGACCGAAAACAGGTCCGTTCGTTGATCCGTCCATGCGGGAACCCTCGCCGTCGGCTTGGTCCATAATGGGTCATTGGCAAGGCTGCCAAGGTTAGCTGTGGTTCGCGCCATCACAAAGCCCCGCGTTTTTTCGACCCGCACAGGATAGGTTTTTGTAGGTACATGCGCTTGCATACGCCATTCCCAGCCCATTTCGTCGGCAATCGACGCCAACATCGGAGTCAAGTTCGTGTAACGACTCGAGATATGGAACACCAACAAGCCGTCGGCGTCGAGTTTCTGGGTGTAGATGGCTGCAGCTTCGCGGGTGAACAGGTGGACAGGAAGTGAGTCCGATCCCGCCGCATCAAGGACGATCAACCCAAACTCTCCGTCTTTGGCTTTTGACGTCATGATTCGGCCATCGCCCATGACAACGTCCCCGCCACAGTCGCGCAAAAACGTAAAAAGGTTCGCGTCGCGCGCGATTCGTTCGACGACCGGGTCGATCTCAAAAAACACGACGTGTTCGCCAGGCGCCGCCATACAAGCAAGTCCACCCGATCCCAAACCAACCACCGCTACCTGCGTGTTTTTCCTACGCTCGCTCACCGACTTCCACGCCTGTCCAATGGCTGATCCAGGGTAGTGGTAGGGGACCATCCAGTGTTCGTAACCGGGCACACTGGACTGGCCACCGTGGTTGGTTGTGCCGTGGTACATCAGCCGCACGTGGTCCGCCTTATCGTCGATGATCGTGCTGACCCCAAAATACCCGCGGTCTTCGAAAACCACCTCGCGGTTGTTCTGGCTCAAGGTGACCCACAACACGACGTACATGATGGGGATGCCAAATCGAAGCGCCCGGGCGTTCCAGAACACTCCCGCAAGAACCACAGGTGTTAGCGCCATCGTCAGCGTAAACGCTAGGTCGAGGTCGCCCGAAAACACCATGAACGTCCAGCCACCGATCAGCGCCACCGAAACTGCCGCTAGGCCCATGCGCTCCCGTGCGTCGTCGGATCTATGGAAGGCCAACGCCATCACAGAAATCACCAAAACCAGCGGATATTCGACGATCGATTGGAAAACTGCGGGGGCGATGACGGCGTTAAAAATCCCGCCCAAAACGCCTCCAATCGACATGATTAGATAAAACTCAGTAAGGTGCGCAGGATGAGGCTTAGTGCGGTTGAGCTCGCCGTGAAACGCCATGCAGGCCAAGAAAAAGACCGTCAAGTGGGCCAGTCCCACCCCGATAATCGGCACCGAAATATGGGTGATAAGAATCGGAGCCAACGCCACGACCGAGATCGGATAAAGCGCGATGATGAAGCGATGCGGTAACGGCCGAGTCGAAAACGCGAGCACGAATGACAGGATGTAAATGGCGAGCGGAACGACCCACAAGAGCGGGATCGAGGCCACATCCAGCGTCAGTGCCATTGTCACGCCCAGCAGCAGACTAGACGGGATGAACGACATCACCAGCCAGCGACCTCGCAGGCTCCACGTCGGCGCCGCCGCCGTGACAGCGTGGGACTCCAACGGGACAAGGCGTTTCCAAGCAAAGCCCAAACAGCCCGCAATCAGCAATGACATCAACGCAAAAACGATCAGATGGGTGGTGGCTTGTTCGGTCAGCGACAGCGTTCTTTCGACCAAAAATGGGTAGAGCAGAAGGGCCAATAAGCTGCCCGCGTTGCTGGCCGCGTAAAGCGGATAGGGATTATGGGCCCGAGGATGATCGGTGTCGGCAAACCAACGCTGCAGAAGGGGCGCAGACGTGCTGTTCATCACGAAGGGCAGGCCCACCGAGGTCGTCAAGCCGACCAGCAACGGCCAGGTCGGCGAATCGCTCCAATCGCCAGACATCATGACGGTGAGCGGCAGAAAGAAGAACGCCGCGCCCAACAGCACCAAATGAATGATCCCCTGCTTTCGAACCCCAAGAAATTTTGAACTTACGAAGGTGTAGCCGTATCCGACCAGCAGAGCCGCCTGGAAAAACAGCATGCACGTGTTCCACACCGCTGGTGTGCCTCCCATGACCGGGAGAAGTGCCTTGCCCACATGTGGTTGAATCGAGAAGAGTAGGAGGGCGCTGACGAAGACTGCCAGCGTGTAGAGGAAGAGCATCGCAGAAACTCGTTATTTCGAGTTTGCCTCACCGGGTGAAGCAACCACGATGGGCTTGAAAGCATCGTTCACGTTGGCGCCACCCGTCTGCAATTTGCAGCGTTGCCAGTTCTCGCGCTTGGTGCCGTCTCCAAACGAACCGTTTCTCAGGATTCGTTCCATCGAATAACCCTTGGTTGGTGTTCCTTGGGCTCCGATGATGCGGCCCCCCGCGAACGGAGCACCTTGGTCGCCAATCCGGTCAACCGTCCGACCGTTGGGATCGACAAGCTCCAGATACATCGAAGAGTTCGGCAGATTTAACCGAGGCATCCGAGGATCGTTGGGCTGATTGACCACAAAGTTCGCGTTTTTGAACGCGTGAACGCTCGACTGACTTTCGGAGTCCGAATAGGTCTCCAAGTTATGGTCCACGACGACAAAATAGCCCGGCAAAATCACCGTTCCAGGCGTGAAGCCCATCTTGAAATCGTAGCCGTTGGTCAACGTCCACAACGAGATATCGATCGGTTGATTGGTGTTGTTATGGAGCTCAAAAAACTCGTCGTTATCTAGGAAATCTCTTGTACCGGTGTGGTCAGTTGGGTCGATAAGGCCGTTGTAGCCATCCCAATAGACTTCCGATATCACCACGTCGCCGACTTCTACGTCCTTAGTGCACAACGGCACTTCGTTGTCGGGATAGCCTTCTGAGTAGTTACACACGGCCTGGTCCAGTGATTTCCCACCGCCCCACATGTGTTCGAACTCGCGGTAATACTCGCCGGTGATTCGCTCGCCGTGCATGATCAACATGCTCTCGTCGTTGGCGATCGTTGCCGCGCTCGACCAGTTGAAACTGCCGGTGATCACGCGGGGCTCTGAACCGAAGTTGTCGATCATCATCGTTTTCGAGTGAAGTCGACCACCGCCGGCCTGGTAATCGCCAGGAAGCCGTGAGTTTTCGTTGGCGTCCATTCGCATGGGGACGCCGCCGCCAGCCATCCGGTAGACCTCGTGATAGAGGTAATTTCCGTAGACCTGCGACCGGTCGAGTACGCCCACGACTTTCTTCTTCTGCATCGGCGAACCATCAATGGTCACCACAGGCAGATCAGCTTGATCGTTGGCCGCATTCCACTCTTGGAATTCTCGATGTTTGGTCACAAAACGCGAACCAATTTGGTCTTTTGTGAACGCAAAAATCGTGAATTCGATGTCGTTTTCAGCGGCCTCGACGTTCTCAAGAATCCGGCCCATCGCGTCGTCTTGCGGCGAGAAATAGACCTCGAGTTCGGTGTCACCGACCTGGAAGGTGTTTGGGTCGTCCAGACGCTCTTTAGCCGTCGAGAATTTACCCGAGAACATCTGGTTAAATTCGTTGTGGTATCTCTTCGCAACAGCCGGGTGATTGATGATGACCCAGTTGTTGTTATTGCGGTCAAAACCAGTAGTGGTGATGTTGCCTGTGCCGACAAAAGTCACCTGATTATCCACAACAAAAAATTTGTTGTGCATGATGTGCCACTGGTTACCGACCTGAAGCGGAATATGGTGTTCTGCAATCGCTTTGTAGCCGCTTTCGGCGCCAAAAAAGTGTTTTGCATCGCCCACGATTCGCACATCGATGCCGCGCAAATAGGCACGGATCACAGCGTTATAAACGTCGCGATTCGAAAACCCATAGGTACACACATCGATCGAAGTCTTGGCGGAATCCAACGTTTCGATCAAAAGTGCCGCGTTCTGTAGATCGCGTTGATTGTCTTCACGCGATCCGGGAGCGTTGAACAAGGCGTAAACCTTGGGCTCCGAGAACAACGCCAGCAGATCGTCACCTGGATCGTTGCAGGCAGTCGAGATGAGTCCTAATGCGACAAGCAGTAACGAGCGCTTCATCAGTTAGACTCCGTTGAGCTGTTCCAAGTGTCGTTGAACAACTTCTTGATGCCGTTAAGCGGCGGATTCACCTGATTCGGATAAGCCGTCAGCGACCACATCACGCCATCGGCGAAGGAGTCGGATTTGTAGACCTCCACTTCGTCGTTTGGTTCGTCGAAGTAGATGGCAAAGGGCGCGGTCTTCCAAAGCGGATGACTTGCGACATGTGCCCGCTGAAGTTCGATATCCCCGCGGCGTGTGGGTTCGGTGTCGAGGACCACGACGGTTGGGACGTAATCGAGTGATGCTGGGGCGAACTTCACGCCAAGGGCGGTCAACCGAGCCAAGGCATCCGGGTCTTGGGCGGCTTGATTTACGACAAGTCTGACCTCAAAACCGTTGTTCTTCTTGTATTCAAGCGCGTCGAGCAAGAAGTCTTCGGACAAAGTGTCGGTCATGATGAAAACCGACGCACGAGCCTTGTAGACCTCGTCGATCACGGTTTTTGTGACGCGATCTTGAGGGCTGAAACGCAGGTAGACTTCGCCAAATTCGGTGAGGTACATGGGTTCGAATTGAACGCCGGATTTATTTGGGCCGTTGTATGCATCAACCGAGATCGAAAAGACGTTGGTGTAAAGCTGGTTGAACTCACGCTCAAACGACTCGGACATGGATTCGCCGTCGATGCGAAATGCCAAGGGAACCGTGGTTGAGCCATCAAGCGGCGATGCGAAGTTCCACACCACTCGTTCGCCGATTCGGACAAACGTATGTGACATCACGTTATAATCGCTGGGCCGGACCATTTCGCCGTTCGAAAGCGGCCTGAACACGTTCTCTCCCGAAGCGGGACAGATCACTTTGTCGCCGCGGGTGGAATAACCGCAATTATCCAAAATGGGCGAAATCGTTGGATCAGGCAGGTAACGCAGCTCCCCGTCTCCAAAAACGACCGGGACATCGGCCGCCAAAAGCAGCACAAAGCCTGAGTCCGTCTGGAAGTCAAAGTCACCGACTACGCGAACCTTTGCGCCAGCATTATGGGCCGCGATCAGGGCGTTCGCGACATCGTTGTCGTTGAGTCGCTGAAACGCCGCGTCAACATGGCCTCTCGCTTCGCGGATCTCTTTGACCATTTCGGCGCGCGAGGTGCTTTCTTGATTCAAGAAGAACTTGGCTTTGGTCTCTAGTGCCGATTGGTACGAGACTTCTTCGGTCGAGCACGCGGCCAGACCAACCAAGCATATCATCAGGAAGATTCGTTTCATTCGAAGTTCCCGCTTGAGGTGTTTCCGGAATAATTCGGGCTGTTTGCAAAGCCAGGACTCGCAAGAGTCGACTTTCGGTAGCCCTCAGAGATGGTGTTCACTCCAGCATCGCTCGAAAACGAATGCCAGTTGATGGCCGAACCGCCACCGTTCGAAAAGATCTGCGCGGCGCGTTCCATTGAGCGCGCTGTGACCAGGTCGTATCCGCCCGCAAACACCGGAATATTGCGCGAACCCGCGCCTTCCATCAGTTTCTGGTCGCAGTCCCGAAGCTCGAGTTCAAAAAACTGTTTTCCGAGCTCAAGGTCTTCAATGAATACGTCCGCGACGTCTTTGAAAGCACCGTCACGTTTTTTGGCGATCACAAAATAACCATTGGATTGTACCGGCTCTTTGACTGCAGGGATGATGTAGCCGTCTTGCGGCACGTACCCGTCGACATCGCCGAAAACGTTCAGACGCCAACCGCTGACGTTGATCGGGCGAGGATGCCGGTTCCACAATTCGATGAAGATATCATCGGTATCAAGGGTTCCGTCGTCGGTCACGCTGCCCGCAAAGTGCACTTCGTTGATGAGCATGTTGCCACGCTCACCCGAGGAACATGCCCCGTCCTGCTGCCATCGGTAGACGGGTTGAGAACTAGGAATCCCCGGATCTGAATTATCGCACCCCGCAAGGAGTATCGCGATCAATAGACATCGTCGCATCAGACAACCTCAAAACTGAATGGACGTGCCGGCTGAAACGGCCCAGAAATTCGCAGGGGTCTTGCTTCCAAGAGCCGTACCTGCGCGTCGGTCGATCTCGACCTTGTAGAAATCACCCGGCAAAAAGATGGCGCCTTGGGTCCACAAGGTCAGGACCTCGTTAGGACGAAAGCCAACCCGACCGTCGACTTCCATGCCAAGTGTCTTTCCGAACCGCTCTTGAGCGCTCAGGTCGAACTCGTCGTACCCGAATGGGAGCTGAGCTCCAGCCTGAGTGGCTTGGGTCGTGTCGAAGTTGGTCGTCGAGGTATCCATGAAATAGTAGAAGTCGAAATCAAAATCGAGCTTCTGCAAGACTTCAGTTCCTACGCCAGCGTGCAAGAGCATCGTGCCGGCTTTTCGTTCACGATCGTTTGGTGATTCTGCAATCCCCAGTGTCGACACGTAAGCCGAAGGATGCCAGCCGGCGATGCGGTCGATGGCGAGTCCGCCAATCTGGCTTCCCTTGAAGCTTGTGAAGCCGTGATTGAATGCGATGCCTTGATCGCCTGTATGCTGTGACCCGTCTGCCATGAAGAACTGAAGACGTCCCCGAATGGCAAGGTTTTGATCAGCCTGAAACTCAGGAAGGATTGCACCACCGAAGGCGTTGCCTTCAGTTTTGACGTCGTAAAGACCCAAGTTGGTCGATTTGCGGTCAAGGCCACCTGAGCGAGCGAACTCGCCGTATGCAAGCATCTTGAACTTATCGCTGGTGATCTCGTAACCGACGCGCGTGCCTGCCATCCAGGTATAGTCGTTGTCGCCCATATTACCGTGAGCGCCACCAAACGTGCGGTCCGAGCCAGTTCCATAGGGGCCAGTTGCGCCGATATCAGCGTAAAAGCCGAATCCACGGAGCTGCAGGCCGTCGACGAGCTCGGTGTTTTCGTACACCGCGCCCATTCGATAGGTCTGTGTGTCGCCATCGTATCGCGCGGCCGAGGTCGAAAGCGGCTCACCGATGCTGTTGATGGCCGCTCCGATGTTGACATCGTCCGGCCGAAGGGCTGATGAATAAACGTCGAGCGCGAGGACTCGGATCTTCCCACCCTTGTGGAAATCAGCTTCGATCACGAGTCCGTCAACCACATCGTCAAAGAAGAAGTCCTTTTGGGCGCCGCCGATCTCGAATGGCTGACGACCCACGGACGTCTCCAACTCGAATCCAGGCGTCTCGAGGATCTCCCAGTCAATGTAGAGACGATCGACAAAAAGAAACCCGCCAAAGGCGTTGGTCCCGCCGATCTTATCGCCGCCCCAAAGGCCGGAATGCGAGATCGAAAAGCCGACCTCGACATCTTCCAAAACTTCGTATTCCAACGCCGCCGAGACACGTGACGAGAACACATGGGCTCGGTCATCGCTGTCGTAGACGTCCACCCAAGCCTCAGGTTTTGCGGGATTATAATCCCTCAAATCCAGATTATCGGTGCCCACATACTCGCTCCATACGCCGAAATGAGTCCGAAAAGTCTCCTCTTCGGCTCCGGGCGGTATCAGGTCGACAGGAGTAGACGAGGTCAACTCCGGTTGAGCGGAAGGAGGTGTTGAAACCGTAGTTTCGATGGGTTCTTCGACAGCCTGGGCAAATGCCACGGTAGGAACAAGTCCTACGATTGCAGCGGTAGCCATTGCACGCCGGATCGGTGTGATTCGAGATCGAAAGTTCATGTAAGACCTAGATCAGTCGAGGAATTTGACCTGCCCAAAGCGACTAACAAGCAGCTTCAGACCGAATGAATTGACAACGGGACCAGTAACTTCAAGCTTTTGGCCGGCTTCGATGATTCGAGGCTGGCGTTGGCCGATTTCTCTATCGAGAGAGACAAGCCAGTAGCCGCCCTCTCTCTCGCACGTTCCAGACAACGCACTTGCTGTCGGGAAGGTGCACGTCTCAGAAAGGCAATCTGTGTTTGTTTTGCAGGCTTTTGCACAAGCTTCTTCTGAAGTGTCGTTAAGACCCACCAAACACATTTCGTTGAAATTGGTGTTCGTCGGAAGGCCGGAAACCTTGCCGGTGACTCGGCCTACACGACCGACATCGTCGACGGTAATTGGATCCGTGATCACACGGTAAGGCACACCAAAGTCCTTTTCGATGACTTCTTCTTGGTCGTAGACGAGGACGGCTTTGGTATCGAAATATTTCATGAGCCCGCGCACGCGCAAACGCACTCGGTCGCCCATGTTAAAGTCTTCGACACGTGATTCCTTAAGGATCAAGATCCCGCCAGACTTATCTTGAAGGAAGTAGCTACCGTAAAAGCGCTCGTCGGAACCACAGAAGTTGATCTTCTGGAAATAACGAGGCTGCAGTGTCACGATGCCTTCGATCGTGGTCGGCAACTCGGTGACTGTGGCGACCCCGTTACCCCGTTCGTCACAGCTATTTGCTTGAGGGAACTGCGAGTCAGGTGACATGCCGTACCAAACAAAATCATCGGCGATCAGGTTGGTCAGAACATCGTCGATCGAGGTCTCACCTTGCATCGTCAGAGGCTCGTCAATGAACTTGACCTCCTCTTGCACATATTGCGTGCTGCCCTCGCCAAATCGCTCGTCGATTTCGGCCTGCGTTGACGGGTCGGTTTCTGCACCGCACCCAGCCATGATTGCGACCAATGAGACTGCCGCTAAGGTGACTAGTCCAGATTTCGGATGAATCTTCGTCATGGATTATGATGCAATGGTTCGGGGAAAAAAATGGCCAACCCTTTCGGGTCGGCCGGAGCTTAGATTAGCGCTGCTCAAATGCCCAGTCGAAGTTGACTTGGTCGACTTGGATCGTTTTGGCGCCCGTCGCGAGTGGACCAGGGAATCCTGAAACAGGCCCGAGGAAAGTCAGGCAGTCTCCCATTTCGATGAACTGCGATTTGGTGCGGAACAAGGTCGACTTGTCGCCGTGATTGAAGGTGTAACACTTGTTCGTGCCACCACAATCCATGCCCGAGTCGGCAATCGTGCCCGCGATGCGGACGTTCCGGTCGAAGTCGGCGATCGTGAGGTCAGTCCCTGTGGCTTCGCGGAATGGAACGGGATTTCCTGTCGAATCCACAACCACTGTGTCCAAGAGTGCGATCTGAGGCACTCCGCTGAAGTTGATCAACTCAGTGACATGAAAGCTGATGCGCTGGCCAACTTTGATCACAACTTCTTGAGTCGCGCCGGTGTTCAGACGAACACGCATGGCAGTGTTCTTGTCCTGAAGCCAGAACGTCTCGTTCGCAAAATTGTCGAAGGTGGTCGCGATGACCAGAGCACCGGAGACCTGAAGATCGACAGTCGCAAGACCTTCGTTCACGTCGGCAGTGTCCATATTATCACTGACCAAAGGAACTGCGTCGTAAACAGCTTTCAGGCCTGCGTCGTAATCCAACACACCATTTGGATCGGGTGCACCACCGGTGTGCTCTCCGTCAGGGTTGATCTGACCGTAGAAGTTCTCGAGCAACAGGCACGCCGCTGGGGTCGTGCCGTTGTTGGTCGTGTTGTTGATCGGCGTCGTGGTGTTGTTTGTCGTATTATTCGCCGTGTTGTTGGTCGGCGTGTTGTTGTTCGTGGTGTTGTTCTTGTTATTGGTCGCAGTGTTATTCGGCGTGTTGTTCGCGGTGTTATTGCTCTTGCTGGGATCAGCATCATCGCCACATGCCGTGCCAAAGGCCACGAGGAGAGAGAGAAGAAGGGTAGCGTTGCGATTCGACATGATATTCAACCTCATTTCCACGCAGCTGGCCGTTTTGACCAACCACTTAAGTTCATGATTATTAGCCGCTGCGAGCGACGGGCGGATTGTTAACACTTTATGGGAGGCCGTTCAATAGCTGCCTAGAATGCATGCCGCGCCTGATCGCAAGCCACAGCGCGGTTGAGGCCGACTGCGTGAAAATTGAGCAAAAAATTCATACGATTGTCACCTTGTTCACAAGGTGTCGATTAAAACTATCGTGACTCTATAAGCGACATTGTGTTACGTGTTCGCGTGGACGGGCTCACCTTTTCGGATGAGCTACAGCCGGGCGAGAGACCATGAAAAACGAGTTTCAAACCATGCTCCCTCGATTGCTCTTCGCATTGGCGATTTTCACGATTGGATGCGGGGACGATCCAGCCGCCAAAGACGCTGATAAAGCGCTCGGTGCTGGCAGTGGCGAGGGCGGTCGCGCTCGCGCTGGTGATCTTTCTCGCAAAGGCCTCACGGCAGAACCCTTTGATTTGAACGCCGATAAAAAGGACGATCAATGGGTGTTCAAAGACTCCACCGGGGTCAGAAGGTTCGAACGTGACATGAACTTCGACGGCAAAGTCGATGTTTGGCAGTATCCTGACAAGGCTGGAGTGATCGTCGAAGAAGAGATGGACTTTGATTACGATGGCCGTGTTGACCTTGTCGTTTTTTACGAGGAAGGCATCGCCGTCAAAAAGTTCATGTCGGTCGACTTTGCTGGGATCCTGACTATCGCAAAATACTACGATAAAAGTGGTGCACTGCTCCGAGTCGAACGCGACGAAGATGCCAACGGCACCGCGGACATTTTTGAGTATTACGAAAATTCACGTCGTGTCCGAGTTGGATGGGACGAGAACGGTGATGGCGCCCCAGACCGATTTGATACCCTCGATTAGTTTCGGTCTGCGTCCCCCACAGTTGTTTCACGGGGCCGAGTGCCAATGTATAAATTCGAAAATATTTTTGTTCCGGTGGA
>JBBKVQ010000353.1:0-4333 GCA_037968515.1 Bradymonadaceae bacterium | reverse complement strand
ATCCCATGGGCCGTCCCCAACTACATCACAGCGTTGATTTGGCGAGGGATGTTCCATAAGCAGTTTGGCGCGATTAATGGGTTGCTGACGTGGCTTGGGGCCGAACCCGTGAGCTGGTTCTCGCAGTTTTCGACCGCGTTTGCGGCGAACCTTGCAACCAACGTTTGGCTGGGTTTCCCGTTCATGATGGTTGTGACTTTGGGGGCATTGCAGGCGATTCCACGCGACTTGGAAGAAGCCGCAGAGGTCGACGGAGCCACCAAATGGCAGCGGTTCCGGCACATCACGTTTCCGCTGTTACGCCCGGCCTTGATTCCAGCGATGGTGCTCGGCACGGTCTGGACCTTCAACAGCTTCAACATCATTTATCTGGTTTCGCAGGGCGAGCCGGATGGCGGCACCGAAATCCTGATTTCCGAAGCGTATAAATGGGCTTTCACGCGGCAAGAGCAATACGGATACGCGGCAGCCTATGCGGTCTTGATCTTCTTTGTGCTGCTGATTTATTCGCTCTCGACGGGCCAACTCAAGACGGACAAATAGCGTGAAGCCATCCAAACTCACCGTCATTTTTACGAACCTTGCCTTGATGCTGATGTGCGCCGTCACGCTGTATCCGGTGCTCTGGGTCGTCAAGATGGCGTTGAGCCCGAGCCAGGGTTTTGCGATGTCGCCAAGCCCCATCCCGACCGAGATCACGTTCGATAACTTCACGCATCTGTTAACGATGAACGACGGCCTGTTTTGGAGGCAGCTCTTCAACTCGCTGGCCATTAGCGCGGCCACCACTGTGATTGGCGTAGCGCTGGCCTGCACGGCGGCCTACGCGTTTTCTAGGTTCCGATTTCCTGGTCGAGAAGCCGGCCTTGCGTCGCTTTTAATCACACAGATGTTCCCGGGCGTAGTCATGGCCATCCCGCTGTACATTCTGCTCGATAAAATCGGGATGTTGAACTCGCTGACAGGACTGGTGCTGGTCTATTCGACGTCGTCGATTCCGTTTTCAGTCTGGATGTTGAAAGGTTATTTCGACACGATCCCCAAAGACTTGGAAGAAGCCGCGGTCATGGACGGCGCCAGCCAATGGGTGATTTTCACAAAGATCGTCCTTCCCCTGGCCCAACCCGCGATCGTCGTCACAGCACTCTTCAGCTTCATGACAGCCTGGAACGAATTCATCCTCGCCGCGACCTTCCTGTCCGACGACACCCAATTCACGCTGCCCGTGGTGCTGCAACGCTTTGTCGGCGATTACAGCACCCAATGGGGCTACTTCGCTGCCGGCGCAATCATCGTGTCACTGCCAGTCGTGGCGCTATTCTTCAAGCTGCAGAAATACCTGGTGGGTGGGCTGACGGCCGGCGGCGTGAAAGGCTAGGCGGTTGGCCTTCGGCCTGTGTCGGGTTTCTGGCAGTCGGGTTTCAGACTGTCGAACCAACAATGCGATTGGTACGCAGGCCCTATGGCCTGCATGCGATTTGCGATGGTGCGCAGGCACTTGCGATTGGTGCGCAGGCACTTGCGATTGGTACGCAGGCCCTATGGCCTGCATGCGATTTGCGACTTGCGACCGGTTCGCGGGGCTCCAGCCACGCCTGCGATTTGCGACCGATACGCGTTTTATAGCCATTGGCAACATTTGACGTCCTTTGACCGATAACCCCTCCACAGGAGGGGGCAATGCCAACAATAACCCATGACGTCATGGCCGAAATCGCGGCCCAAGAGATAACCCATATTCTTGAGCTGCTAGGGTTCAGCGTCCCAGGAGGAGCAAAGCGAATCAGCAAGTCTGATTTTAAAGAGTTTAGACCTGTGGAACGATTTGCCGATGGTTTAGTGACGGTCGGGGAACCCGCTCGCCTTTACGCGATAGTCGAAGTCCAACTTCGAATTGATAGGCGAAAACCATCTGCATGGCTGGCGTATCTGGCCTACGCCTTTGCCAGGTACCAAGTCCCGGGACTGCTTGTTGTTCTGACGAACAAAATTTCGGTCGAAGATTGGGCGCGAACGCCAATCGAGGTGGTCGTGGGACAAATGATCACACCATATGTTTTAGGCCCTTCAAATTTCCCGACCTCATTCGATCCAAATTTGGTGAGGCAAACACCGTCGTTGGGTGTTCTTTGTGCCTTGATTCACGAATCGACACACGAAGCCGAAGAACACTATTTTGACACGTTATCCGCAATTGATACTGCCCTGCAGAACCAAGAGCTTGAAGAAGAAACGGCGAGCCTCTACATTGATCTGGTCCTAGCGAAGGCCTCGGAAACGTGGAGGAAACTCATGGAGGAAAAAGTGACCACAGGCCCATATCTAAGCGATTTCATGAATAGACTCTACCAGCAGTCGCGCGATGACATGGCAAAAAGTTTGGAACAAGGCCTGGAACAAGGCCTGGAACAAGGCCGCGAAGAAGGCCGCGAGGATGCGCTCAAGACTGTTATCCGGCACGTCTTTACGGCACGCGGACTAGCTCTAGATTCCGCCAATGAAGCCCAACTGAACGCCTGCCACGACCCAGATCTTCTAAGCCAATGGCATTTCCATGCGTTGACAGCTGCATCGGCCGACGACGTATTCGCGATCGAATGAAGGGCCTAAGCCTAGGCTTTGACCTCTAAGTCGGCCCACACCAACGAATGGTCGCTGGTGCCCTGAAGCCGAACATCATCATCAAAGCCTGTTTCGACGACATTCCAGTGCGATGAGACCAAAATATGGTCGAAGAATCGACTCTTTCCGCGGACTTCATGTGTTGTGTGCCATGCCGCAGCGCCATCTGTGGCGCGGACGGCATGCACTAGATCTACCGCTGGCTCACCACCCAAGATCGAAAGCACTCCATCGACCCACCGTTGTCGGGGAAAGCTCCGACCGCATTTGCGCTTCATGTTTCCCTTCGGTGACCAATGCCCCTCCTTTGTGATCTTCATGCCAAAAGGAATCACCGTCCCATCTTCCAGAACCAATTTTGGCTCATTGAAGTCACCCATGACCACAGTTGGACCCGTATGAATCTTGGGATCAAGGGCTTGGGCCAAAGCCTCGAAGGTCTCGATTTTGACCCATCCATTTCCGCTACCATTGGGGATATGCGCACCGATGATAACGATGTCCGTTTCATCACAGCTTGCGACCACGCGAATCAATGACTGTTTCCACGGAGCACTGGGCGCCCAGTCCGACTCGTCGAGCGTTAGGGGGAAGCGTGACGCGACCAGATTCCCGTGGCGAATGGTCGGCGAGCCAATCACGCCACCGTAAGCGACCGTAGACCAACCAAGTCTCACTAGACCCGCCATTAGGTCTTCGTGGAGGTCCCCTTTCCAAGCCACTTCCTGGAGCACAATAATGTCGGGTGACAACGCCTCGATGGCGGCAATGATTGCCACTTGGCGCTTTTTGGCGATGCCATTATTCCCCTTGATATTCCAGCTTGCGACTCGCATATCGACTCTTACATTCAGCCTTTAGAGATCCGATTCAATTCAACAAAGTCCTGAATCAACGCTTCCATAGAAACCGCTATATCTTGATCTGATAGTTCAAAATAATTCAAAAGCTCGAATCGGAAAAAGTGGGACCGATCCCAACCTGAGACTTCATCTTCAGTCATAGGGAGATTATGAATGATGTTGATTTCACAAGACGCAGCCATGGGTTGATCCGCATGCAGCAGGGTTCTAACTCGCGATAATTGCAGCCTGCGAGTACCAGCGAAGACCGCGCAGGCTTCCGTCTCGAGGTCGTCCAACGTTTCGAAAGCCTCTCTCGGAATCACGCCGCGCGACAACGTATTCCGAAGGGGCAAGAGATTCATATCCAACATTGGAGGACCCACAAATTACGCCGCCAGATTCACCGTGCGTGCACCAACAAGACACTTGATTCTGCCCAAGAGAATCCGTCGAGATCTTCGAACACCAACCCAGGCCAACTTTCAAAACAAATGACCTTAAAATTTCGATGACCCATATTGACGAAGTGTTTTAGACCGTCTTCGATTTCTTCCGGCCCAAGCAACGCGGCCTTAGGTTGTTCAACACCATCGACCAACACAATCGCCCGGTATCCCTCAATTTTATGTGTAGAATCAGGCAAGCTTTCGCTTATCAACACATCGTCAAACTGGACCGCCACCTTTAACTTCAGTAGTTGCGCCACGTGCGTCATATCGATCAACATCGGGAAAAAGTCTGCCATCGATGAAAAAAGCACACTCACTGTCACAGCTGAGTTCGCAGGTACACCCGCCCTCAGTACCAAGTCGCGATACTCGGAAAACACGTCATTAGGGTCGCGATGTTGATAGTCGGTAACACAC
>JBBKVQ010000352.1:0-2709 GCA_037968515.1 Bradymonadaceae bacterium | reverse complement strand
CAAACACCGTCTATCACTTATCACCACAACCAACGCCATGGATTGGCAACAGGAGTGGGCATGCGATCTGTAATCTGTCGTTTCAAGGATGAAGCCGACCTTTTCAGCCATCTTGATTCCAAAAATGACCTAAGTTTTTTGGCTGACTTTCGAATGTCGCTGGGACGCGAAGTACAAGTCACCGTCATGATATCAAACGTGCGTGAGCGCGTTCGACTGAAAATGCACGCTATCGACCGCGTCGCCATGGCCGTCGATGATTCAAATGGCGTGGCTGGAAAAGTCTGGGCCTATCGAGTTCGCGTCGGCGACGAAGACCGCGTGTGGCTTGAATCTTTCATGTCCAAGCTGCACACGATCGCACGCATCAATACTGGGTTGCCACTCGCAGCCTAACCCAAGGCAATTCCTAGCTTCTGACGCAACTCTAAATACTCGGTCGAGATCGAGTATTCGATAAGTGCAGCCATCTTCTGGTCGATGCTTCGTGCACCCAGCGGTTGAGGCTCCCGGTGCAAGTATTCTCGGGCGGCTTCCAAATCATCGCAGAAAATCAGGCCTACGCGGTTGGCGGTATCTTCCACAGCCTCCAGCCATTTTCCGACATCGGACTCGCGCTGCGACACCTTGTCGATCGCCGCGCGCAGTTGCTCAAACTGAGTGCCCTTAACCTTCTTTTTGATGTTCTTGAGCACGGCTTCCATGTCTTTGCTCATGTCGACCTGGACCTCGGAGCGCACCGCTGCGGCCGCCAGAATCATGAAGACCTGAAGGTCACCCAATGGGCGAATCGCGGACAAATAGAACGGCGCCATGAACAGGAAGAGCTGCTTCCCGACCACAAAGGCGGTGTATTCTTCTCGTCCGCTACCCAGAATCTCGTCCCCGGCAATCATTCCCTCGGGAATCAGAGCGCCGTTGATGAGTCCGGTTTGGTCGTTTTTGTGCCACAACTCAGGCATTTCGCGATAACTCAACGTGGCGCCGATGCTTTTGTAAACACGATTAAACGCCAGCGGTTCATCGATTTTAACCCGATTATTTCGCTTCAATCCGTATTTCGAGGTCGACTCGCCGGTCCATTCTTCGAGTGCTGGCTTCAGGACACGAAACAAGTCGGTAAGTCCCGCATCGAGGTCGCGACTGAAGACATGATTGTTCAGGATATCGGGCGTAAAAGGCCTCGAGATCGGCCGGAATAATGAGGTGTTGAAACGCTCAACAAATTGTTCGGCCTTTTCATCCAGTTCGGCTCCCTGAGCCCGCAGCGCGCGGAACACACACCACGCAGCATCCGCGTTTTTCATGCGCAAAAGGTTTCGACCTAACCGATCGAGAACTCCTAAGCGCGACGGGTCGTTGTCATAAATGATGCGAAGATGCTTCACTGCGGAGGGCAAATGATCAGCCGATTTTTCGGCGATATCGGCGATGGTCTCGTGGAGTTCCATCGAACCGGGCTGAAAACCAGTCGCTTGCTCGAACGCAAAAATAGCATCTGTGATGCGGTCCAAGTGGTTTCGATAGAGCTCACCCAGCTTTTGCCAAAGGACGTAGAGGAGCTTCGGATCGGCCCCGCTCACCTCGGTATTGGCCGCAATCAGCTGCAAATATGCGGTTTCGAGTCCTTCCCAGTCCTTGCCATCAACCAGAATCGAAGTGACGGCCTTAAACGCGTCTAATCGGGTTGGGTCAAGTTCGAGGGCACGGCGATAGCCGGTCAGCGCCTTGTCGGCCTCCCATAACTCGTCGCGCGCCACCTGCGACGAGCGAATGATCCACTCCGCTTGTTCTTTGGGGTCCTGTGCCAGTTGGCTCAGCGTGAAATATGCGCGGGAAACACGGCGCCAATCACCGATTTCGGAACCCACTCGGGCAAGGCGTTCCAGCGCTTTTTTGTTTTCGCGCCATTCGATCACGGCCTGTTCGTAAACATCGAGCGCGCGACCTGGATCGTTAAAAGATTCAGCCCAGTCGTCCCCAAGCGACACCAAAGCCTGTGAGCGAGCTTTCGGGTCAGAAAGCGATCGAATCAACTTCTGCCGGACTCGAACAACATCAAGTGGCTCACCGCTCTGCGAAATGACTCGGAGCAATCCGCTCAATGAAACCGTGTCGTCGGGTTGTTGTTCAAGCGCTTTCTCGAACGATGCTTGGGCCTTACCAAATTGTCCCATGCCTTCGTAAAAGGTCCCCAGCTGACGATAGATTGCGATGATCTCGCTTTTTCCGAGCTGCCGTTTGTGGTGCAAAAGCAGTGATTGAACCACCTTCAGGCCGTCTTCGTTCCGATTATGGTGAAAGAGGAGCTCTGAGTAAGGCTTCAGGACGTTTAAGTTGCGAGGGTCGAGCTCAAACCCACGAGCGTAGGCGGTCATTGCATCGTCATCACGGTCGATGGCCCGGTTGAGGTCACCGATCTTCGTGTATAGCCAGAGGTTATCCTCCAGATACCGCGTGGAATCAGGCCAACGTGAAATCTGGTCCAGGAGCGTCACTCCATGATCCAGATGGCCACCGCCCACGAGATCTTCGAGTTTCGCTTTGACCTTGCTCAAGTCAACGAGCTCTAGGTTGACCGATTGCTCGTTCTCACCTGCTTGAATGCCGTCCACGTCCGTCATGAAAAGACCGCTCGTTCGGGGGATGCCGCAACTGCGGCCTGAAGTCATATGGGAATACGAATGAACCATTGTAGACTCGTCGGCA
>JBBKVQ010000351.1:0-6176 GCA_037968515.1 Bradymonadaceae bacterium | reverse complement strand
AAGACTTCCCCATGATTATCGAGCATCGTTTCGAGCAATGGCAGCGCCACCACCGTACCACCAAGACCGGTCAAAAATAATCGACGGCTAAGTTTGTTGCGACTCATTGTCCGGCCTCCACCTTGCGATACAAAAACGATTCCTGAGACACCACGTCGAGCACCAACTGGTCGAACTTTCGGCCGCTTGCGGTGAATTTCGCCTTCAATTCGCTGAGTGCTTCCGCATCATCTGGAGTTTCCCGATGGGCATAGGCGAATCGATAGAGTTGTGTCACTGCGCAGTCTTCCAACGCCCCATCATCTGCGAGCATCTGGCCCAATTCCTTGGGCCCGCTGAAATCACCCACGCCCAAAATCTCGCCCTTGCCATCGATCAAACACGCGGGGTCTTCATCCTCGGCCGTACGAAATCTCCCCAGTTCGTCGTACCCTTCCAGACCAAACCCCACAAAGTCCATGATTTCGTGGCAGGCGCCACAACCCGGTGACTCCTGAATCGCCAAATAACGATCTATTTTACAATTTGAAGTTCCACCGGCGGGCGGCTCGTCCACGTTCACCGTGGGCGGCGGCGGGTAAATTATTTCACACATTAAACGTTCACGAATCAACTTACCGCGTTGCGTCGGGCTGGTATCACCGAATTTGCTCACGACCTGCAGGAATGCGGCGTGAGACAAAATCCCACCTCGTCCGCCCTCCCCGTAGGACACCCATCCACCCTCCGCCGCCGTGGGCGCCGTCATCCCATAATGGGTCGCCAATTCCGGCGTCACAAACGTTTGGTCGAAGGTGAAAAGATCCATATAATCAAGTTTTTCATCAAACACGACGCGCTTAATCAACGCCTCGGATTCCTGACGCATGGCCGCCGATAATGTCGTTTGTTCACCCAATTTATGCCACCCCATCCACATGGCGTGAAAACGAACCATTCTCTCTTTGGCGCGGTCATCAGCCATCAGGCGCTCGCCTTGAGCACGCAATTGTTCGGGAGTCTCGAGCTCTCCGTTTTCGGCGGCTTTAAGCAAGGTGTCGTCGGGCATCGTGCCCCAGATAAAATACGATAAACGCGAGGCCACTTCGAACGAGTTCAGTCGCAAAACACCGGCACGGCCTGAGACAGGAACGCCTTTTTCTACATGATAAACAAAACCAGGTTCCTGCAGCATCGCCTGAATAACGAGCCCAATCGCGGAGTAGAAATTCTTGTCCTCAAGCGCGTATGCCAAAAGCGGGCGATAACGCGCGACGTCCTCGGTTGTCATCGGCCGTCTGAATGCTTTTCGTCCAAACGACGTCACGAATGAGTCAAAACAAACGGCATCGTCGGGCGCCGTTGGCGTACATCCAACCAGCGCATCACGGCGTGGGTTATCAGCCTCCACAGCGCGCAACGAAACTTCGGTTGCGATATTTTCCAGCGCTTCGATCAGCGTCTGAGAGATGCGCTGCGTCGAATAGTTGTTATCGAATGGGTCGATCGTGTCTTCCGGCAGCCCCAAAGAGCCGGGCTTTGTGGTGTCGCCCAACAAGTCTTCCAAAGTACGATCGAATTCTTCGCGGCTCAGCCGGCGGATCGCCGTCGTCCCGACACCCGTAACCTTCGTATTGATCGGAACGTCGTTGTTGACCGCAGGGGTAGTCGTCCCCGGGCCTGTGCCGTCTGTGGTCGAAGCGAGTTCGCCTTTGCAGCCCGCTAGGCTTGCGAGAAGCGCAGCCAAGAGAATGTATTTCATCGAATACTCGCGTGTGTCGTTTGGTCGAAGTCTACGGACTCTACCGAGCAAAATCCAGCCATCCGCAATAGGAGCAGGTATCATGCCATGCCGACTGTCACGCATTTCGTAGCCCCCAAGCCTGTCAGCCGAGACTCCTACGCCACACTCCTGCAACTATTCGAACCTCACCTGGGGCGTCTGCTCCAGACTTCCGCTGGGCATTACAAAGTAGAAGTCTGTCACGTTTGGCATTTCATTCGACCTCGGATAGGTGCCTAAACGACAACACCTTGCGACACAACAGAATACCGAACTACAGTCGCTGCCGTAGCCATCATCACGCCTTTGTGCGCACCTCGGAGGACCCATGGATTTTGTTCGACTGATTGCTGTTGTGGGTGAAGAAAACTGCACCGTTGGAGGCATCCAAGACTACGACGACGACTTCATGCTGCTTGAACCCGAGTCGTTGGCAGATGAGTTTCCTGACGACGCCTATTACGTCGTGTCAGGCGACGTCATGAACAGCATTGGGGTCAAACCCATCGTTCAGGGTGACCTCTTGCCCAATCAAGATTCTGTCTTGCTGGCCAGCGCGAAACTAGCACCGGTACTCGCCGCGGCTTTTGGCACGGCCGAGAGCCTTGAGGTCAGCGTATTGGACCCCAAGAAGAAAGAATCCAAATCCTATTTCATCGTTCGACCGCTCGAATACCCGGACGTGATTACCACGCCTCCCGAAGGGCTGAAATTCAACCCCTTGGATGAAACTCAACTGTTAAACCGGGTCTCGGAGCTCACGTTTGATTTTTCATCCGTACCGGACGAAATCAGAATATTGACCGCCAAGAATCTTGCTTCGGACTTTTTGGCTCGCCGCGCCTTCGCCGAGGACCTGCAAAAGCGCTTTAAGGGCATCCAGATTCGAGAGCTAACGGATCCCATCGGCTGATCTCCGGATCAATCACAGCTGGCAACGGCCTCGCTGCTTCAGAACGCTCGCCACCGCCGTTGAGAACAACGATATTGTCCGTATCTTTTCAGAGCAACCTCGACCGCTTGCGATTTCTCCTATAGTGCTTCACGCATGAAATACTGCGTTTTAATCTTCATTCTATTCTCTGCTTGCTCCAACGATTCCGGGACCGACCCGGTGTGTTCGCCAGGGCAAATACTGAACCCGGTTTCGAGCCTCTGCGTGAACCCGATGGTCAACGTCGATCTTGGCACTGCTGACTTACCATCCCATATTTCGGACCAAGGACCCGTCGATATCGGACGGGATTTCGGCAACCAACCAGATGTGGCCGATTTCGGTCCAGATTTCGACGTAAACACACCCGATATCGGGCCGATGCCCCTGACCGAAATCTGTAATAACGGGCAGGACGACAACGGCGACGGCGAGGTCGATTGTCTGGACGCCCAATGCGCTCCGACGGCAGCCTGCGGGTTATGCGCATTTGTCCCAAACCCCGACGACGTCCCCGAGGCGCCTTTGCTGGGCGAAGCCACCCCAGGGCGTTACGAAACGCTGACACAAGGCGGGTTCACAGACGACTACATCTACAATCAGGCCGATTCATTTAAAATCGGTACCCGCCGCGAATGGGGCGGAACCATCGTGTTTTATGGCCAAGACAACGGTCAGCCGGGAGCCAATAGCACCAACGTGATCGACGCCAACGACACCGGCCGAGAAGTTCAGGTCGCCTTCTACGATCCAGACCGGCGCGTCCAAAATTGCGCCTGGAATGCATCATGCGCGACTACGCCATCGGCGTGCGACAACTCGATCACGTTTTTAGGATGGAACCCGGTCCAAGGCGGCAACCGCTGCAATAAGGGTTCGGGTGTCGAAGGCGTGACTTTCGCAGATGGCGCAATGACCGTCAGCACCTTACCGCTGCAGTGGAATCCAAATTGGGAGCGACAAGACTGCTCAAGCTCGGTCTGCAACACGGCACAAAACATGTTGCGCGCAGACGTTCGGGTTGTTCAAAAATTGAGATTTGTTCGAGAAAACATCGTCGAGCTCGAATACACGGTGACCAATCTATCGGCCCTAAATCACGGCGAAACGGCCCAGGAATTTCCAACTGTTTACACCGCAAATGGTCAAGCGGGACCCGATTTGTGGCGCCTGTTCAATTCAGCAGGCACCGAGATCAACATCGATATACCTGCCAACGACGGCTTTAAATGGAAGCCTTTTGACAGTGCAGGCGGATGGGTCGCGATGCTGAACCAGAACCTCGACTACGGTGTCGGCCATTACACCGAAAACCGCCTGACACGTTGGCAAGGCTGGCAATTGCGCTCCTTGCCCTTCAACAACTTCAGACCCGAATTCCCCTTTGCCATCCCAGGCAACGGAACGATTCGCGCCCGCTCCTATCTGATTTTGGGCGGTAAATCCACGGTCGAATCTGAAGCCGCTTGGCTTGACCAAAACCTTGCTCCATTCGGCGTCGCGGACCAACCTTCTGCCGACCAAGTCGTCAATGGAAACACCCTGGCCGTTCAAGGCTGGGCGCTAGACAACACCGCCGTGGCGCGAGTTGAAGCCGTGATCGACGGCGGCTCCCCAATTGTGTTGAGTTATGGGCAAAGCCGACCCGACGTTTGTTCGGTCTGGCCTAAATACCCAGGCTGCGCCAACGGCGCAGTGGGATATGGCGGCAATGTTGACATTTCGGGCCTGAGCGCCTGTGCACATCTGTTGGAAGTGTACGCCATCGACGACAAGGGCAATCGCCGCGCCATCGAACGACGCCGTTTCATCAAAACCTAATACACCACACAAAAT
Organism: Bradymonadaceae bacterium; assembly: GCA_037968515.1. GTDB lineage: Bacteria > Myxococcota_A > Bradymonadia > Bradymonadales > Bradymonadaceae > JBFFMO01. The sequence goes on along the minus strand of JBBKVQ010000351.1, from coordinate 1,644 downwards.
GATAGGTGTGAGCGCTCCTGATTCGATTTGAACTTAGGCGAATGAGGTCAATCGGCAGGTAACCGATGGGGGAAGAGGTCGGCCAAGCAAACCGGATAAATCTGATCAACCGCGTCCTCATGTCGATGATAGAGAAGCGGGCCGCTTTTTTGAAATTCAACTTCCAAGAGGTAGTTCAGAAAAGACAGCGCCAGCATGATGCTCTGCCATTCATTTGCACCCGAGATGTCTGGCTGTTTACGGCCCTTTCCATTCTTTAGTAATTTCACGGCGACCCGTGCCGACGTGTTAGTCGGTTTCTCCGGAAATCCGATAAACAACGCGAATTCGTCGATCTCATCACTGTCTTTTACACGCGCAAAAAAGGTGATTTGAGCCAGTGTATTTTCCATCAAAATGCCTTGGATTCAGTAGCAGGTTCCGCCCATCAATTTCACGAGTGGTCAGTATGAACTGACACGAGTAGTCATACAAACCTGTCTGGCAAGTCATCTGGAAAAAGACACTGCGCCAAGAACGCCGCGGTGTGATCAGGCTTCGTCGCCCATTTAAAATGAGCTTCAATGCCAGGTTTCCAGGGCCCGTCTTCGATCGTCTTCCGGGTCAATGACGCGGACGGCACGACATCTTTCAATTGGTCCACGGCACGCGCAGGAGCCCACATGTCTCCAACCACATCCACAGCCGTGACGGGTTTTTCTAGCTTTAAAAGCTCATTTTGAAGTTCGGCTGGATAGACCCCAGTTTTCACCACATTTGCCCATTCCATCATCAGAAGGCGCCCTTCTCGACCCGCGAATTTCACCAAATGGCCGGGATAATACCCAAACGCTTTCGATAAAATCGGGAAGGCATATGAGGCAAGCGCTGTTTGTCGGCGCACTGAACCGTCCCAGTTTTCAATCCAAGGAATGCAACACGCGACGACACAGACGCGGTCCACGGGCGCTTCGTTGGCCGCAATCAACGCCGCCTGGCCGCCCAGGCTATGGCCACCAAGAATCAACTCGCCGTCGATATGCTGCCGTAGCTCGGCTGCCGCAGCGCACACGTCTTCTACGACCTCGCGATAGCCGTAATCCACGCCTCGTTTCGCCCGCAGATTATGGGCGCCATGCCCTGGCACATCGACGGCAGCAAAACCGAAACCCAAGGCTGCCATGGCGACGCCCAGACGGTCGTAATAGCGCGCCTCTACACCCAGCGCGGGCACCATCAACCAGGTTGGGGCGCCCTCCACATGGAAATGGCGAATCTCGGTCGTACGTCCTGAACTGGTGATTTTGATCTGTTCTAACAACTCGGCACTCCCATGAACTGCAACTCCCCTATTCATTCACTCTGATAGGTCTTCGGAAACAAATCATCCAGAGACGCCGCGTGCGTTCGTTGTGTAGCATCTTCACGCCGGTAGTACAGTGACATATTCTCCCCTCGGAACTCGTGGTCTAACAACAACTTCAGCATCGTCAAAGCCATCGTAATGCCTTGCCACGCATCCGCCCCAGCCGCGTATTGGTCGGTATGTTTCTTTTGATTCTTAAAAATTTCCACGGCAACCTTTGAGTCACGGACTGTCTCCGGAAATCCAATCGACATCCTGAACTCATCAATCACATCGCCAGATTCCGTGCGGGTGTAGAA
>JBBKVQ010000350.1:0-9191 GCA_037968515.1 Bradymonadaceae bacterium | reverse complement strand
AAAATTCGGCCGTAATGTACGCCGAGCGTGGCCGTGAGCAAAGTGATTTTGAGTGGTTCTATGAAGGGAAGAGTTCTGAGCGTGGGGTTTGGTGCGGCGCTTGCGTTGGCTGCACTCTTGTATGCCACCTGCGGTGGCCCAGCGGAAGCCCCGTCTGATGAGCTCGGAATGACGGTTTTTGGCGAGGCAGACCTCGGTCGGCAAACCGACGCCGCTACGGCACCAGATGCCGGTTCGATCCAAGGACGCACAGCCCAGCGCCTTCATATTTTGCAAGATGGTTTAGAGGCAGCCGCCGACGTGGTCTTAGGCGCTCCGGCCATTTACCCGCCACTTAAAGGGCAAGCGGTGGGGGGCTGGCTGCCGGTCGCTCTTTCGGTGGATGACGAAGTGCTCGAGGAAGCAGAGGTCCTTGCAACCAATCAGACTCACGGATTCTGGGGTGTGATTGAGTTTCCGGATGCACAAATTGAGTTGACTCCGCTGCGAAACGTCGAGGTTTGCGCGGATGACGCCGACGGTGGTGTGCCAGGGACTAAGATTCGGGTTGGCTTGGCGCCTATCGGGTTTGTGTCCATGGATGCCACGACCGGCACCGACGGTTGTGCTCAGATATTGCTGCCAGTAGGCAAGTTTTTTTACTCGGCCAAGGCCCCCGGTTTATTGACCACCGTGGTGGCGTCGGATGAGGGCAACCTGCGACTTGAGATGGTTGCCGCTGCGGGATTTCGCGGGAAAGTCTTGGACGTGGATGGACGTCCGGTCGCTCAAGCTACCGTCGTTGCCGAGCAGATCGACGGCATGGTGGCGCTGACCGCGACCAACCAACAGGGCGATTATGTTTTAGAAAATATCCCCATTCGCACCACATCGTTGAGCGCTAACGCGCCTGGCTACGTGCCAACCCACGGCCCAAAATTTGAGCCAGGGCGTGTGGAACATCAAGACCTGATTCTTCAGCGTGGACAAAATGTTCGGGTGCGTGTGGAAACTCGAAATGGTGATCCTGTCTCAGGCGCGCTGGTGCAGTGGCGCCTCAAAGATTCGACGGGCGCCGCTGCGACAGACCCTCAAGGGGTGACTGTTTTCGACAATGTTCCCGCGGACGCTCAGCTGGTCGCAAAATTCGGGCGGTTCACGTCTTCGCCCTCACGCAGCGCGGCCCAAGTCAGCTTGGTGATCGACGCGGAGTCCCTAAGTCCGATGCTTTTGCGGGTGCTCGGAACAACCCCGTCGTCGGTGCGAGTGTTGAACGAAAAATCTGGCGAATGCCCTGTGAGTGGCGCAGGACGCGATTGGAGAATCGAGCAGTGTGCAGCCGGGAAGGGGACGGTATTGATCGGAACTGACGAAGGAACGTACAGTCACGACGCGGTGCTCGCGGACGGCCTAGAAATCACCGTGCCACCGGCACGAAAAACCGTCGTGGAGTTCGAAGGCGATTGGCCTTTTGAGCGTTCGCGCGTTTTTTTGGTGCAGAATGACACCCGAACGCCTGTCGACATTCAAAATGGAAGGGCCACAATCACCTCGCGAGAAACGAAACTGCATTTCGTTTTGAGTCTTGGGGACTCCCATAAGGACGTCATTGTTGAATCCGGCGGTGTTCGTCAGGTGACAGTGAAGCGTCCTTTGCGGCGTTCATTTAGGGTTGTCGATAGCCGAGGGGCGCCCATAACCGGCGCGTTTGTTGGCGTTGTTTTTGACAATATTCTACTGGAGTCCACGACAAGTGCGGGCCTCTTACCGTTGAATTTAGAGGTGCCCAACGGTGCCTGGGTGGTGGCCATTGACCCTCGTCGTGGACAGGGGACGCTCGAAGACAAAAAAGATTTGATTGCGTTGGGCGAATACGTGGGGAAAGAGCTCGGTGGGTTGCCTTCGTCAAAAGAGGTAGCACGACGAATGGGAGTGATAATGGTCAAGGACGGAAATGGCCTGCGTTTGGAAACCGTTGGGGAAATGGCCCAAAAGAAAGGCGTTGAACGAGGTGCTTGGTTTGTGTTCGCCTACTCGCCGTCCCACGAACTTCTGGTGTTTTTGTGGCAAGGCGGAAAGTACAAGTCGTTTAGATTCTGAAGAAAAGATTGGTGAAACGTGAGAATTGTATCGCTTGAAGCACTGAAGGATATCCCTTGGTGGGGGACGTTTGACCTTGAGGTCGATTCGATCGGTCATTGGCGCCTGGCAGGGCTCATGCTTTGGATCGAAATCAAACTGGGCGAGTGGCGGATTCATCGCGTTCCAGGGCTCGACCCGATGGACGAACACGCCAGCTACGAAGTGGTCAATGAATTGCCACACAAGGTGGAGGCCTCCCATGTTGCGGTGGGCAAGCGGTCGCACGCCATCAGGGTGTTTCCTCTGCTTGCCGATCGTGATGTCGTGGCGCGCCCTGAAACCACGACGATTGTGGTTCAAGGCGATTCGGTAGACTTCTTTGTGAGTACGCCGCTGTCGGTGTCGATCGAGACCGCAGATGAGCACAAATTATTGGAGTTGCCGACGTATCGGCCATCCGACACGTGGTTTGGCGACAAGCTCGGCGGGGAGCTTTGTTATGCCAGCCAACTCAAGGCCTACACTCACCTTTCGCGGGTGAAGTTTCTGGCTGCTCGGGCTGTGACGAAGATTACAGTGAGAAACTTACAGAAAACCAATCTGACGCTAGAAAGACTGCGCATTCCCGCACCGAACCTGTCGCTCTACGTCGATGCATCCCATAATTTTTGGACTCAGGATGTGGTGATTACGGTGGGCCTAGACGATGTTCCCACCATGCGAATTGCCAGCGGACCTCCCAAAGACGCGGAAGATCCAGTCTTGGTTTCAGGCCCTCGGGTCGAGGGCGCGAACTTGTTCAGCAGAGCTCTAACCAGATTTTTGAGTTAAGCCATGCAAGATATTTTAAACGAAGTGACCCACTATTTCTCGAGCAAGCGCATGCTTGGCTGGGGCACGTCTATTGCGCTTCTTGTTGTAGGCATCTTGGTGTCTCGACTACTGGCGTTCGTCGTGGGGCGGGTCGCACAACACTCCACAGGTCCGCGACAGGCTGTGGTCATACGAAGGCTCGCGTATTACGCGTTCCTGTTGGTGGCGTGGTCGGTGGTATTGCAACGCCTTGGGTTTGACCTGAAGGTGCTGCTCGGCGCGGCAGGAGTGCTTACCGTGGCGGTGGGCTTTGCCTCGCAAACGTCCGCTTCAAATATTATCAGCGGCCTGTTTTTGTTGGGTGAGCGCCCGTTTGTTATGGGAGATTTCATCCAGGTCGACAAGATCGTGGGCGAAGTGATCTCCATCGATCTGTTGTCAGTTCGAATTCGTACCTACGATAATCTGGCGGTGAGGGTTCCCAATGAAACCTTGCTCAAAACGAGTTTCACCAACCTCACACATTTTCCGATTCGACGATTGGATATTCACCTTGGGGTTTCCTACCACGAAGACATTGAGCACGTGCGCGAGGTCCTGATGCGGGTCGCTGACGCCAATCCGCTCTGTTTAGACGAGCCCTCGCCGGTTTTCCTTTTCAACGGCTTTCAGGAGTCGTCCCTGAGCGTCCAGTTCTCGGTTTGGGGAACCCGTGACGACTATTGGGAGTTGTTAACCTCGATGTATATCGCCATCAAGCGGGCGTTCGACGCAGAGAAAATCGTGATCCCTTACCCACAGCGCACGGTCCATATGTCACAAGCTGCTGAAAAACCGGTGTTTTCGGTCAACGAGGGTGATTAGTTCCGCCTTGTTTCGCGAAACCTGCGACTTTTCACATCGTGTTTGGTATCCTGCCTTCAGCACCAATCCGGGAACTCAATATGTCAGACTCTTTCGAACGTATGGATACGACTCGGACACAAACGATTAATGTGTCTGGAGAGAAAGTGCTTATCGGCTTTCAACAGGCCATCGAGCAAGCGATCGAGGCCGCAGAGACCGCGCTCGCTTACTCTCACGCGCTTGGTGACTCGAACGTAGAAACCGCCGAAGGTCTCTTTGAGCAGCTTTCCACGATCGCTTTGAACGGCCTGGGTCAATGCACTCGGCGTCGCATCGAGATTGGCGAGGCGAGTGAGCCCATGATGCCTCACTCCCACGAATCCACGGGTGAAGTCGGAGGTTCAACCTCAGCGTCCATGGACGACTCCTGCAGTGACCGTTCGCCGCTTTTGCTGACCTTAGATGAATCCGCGCAATTCCTGGGTATCTCTAGGGACCAGTTGGTGGTCCTGATGGACTCGAGTGAATTTGCGGCCGACTTTGAGGGGTCTGAGCTTCGTCTAAACATGCGGGACTTGGACGAATATCTGCAGCGAAATGGAGCAGGGCGTTCTCCGACGCCGCTGGTCGGAACGGTGATTCCGGGACCGGCGATGTTAAAAGGGCTGGGCGATCTCGAAGAAGACGACTTCGAGTCCATTTTCTCGCGGCTCTTCGAAAACGAATGAGCAAGCAATGAAACCTCTCAAAAATTAATAACGAGCGGAGGCGGATAGCAGCCTTCGACAAAGCCGATACCGCTGTTCTTAGTTGAATCTGACGACGGTTCAAACTTTGGGGGAGGAGCTGTATAGGGCGAAACAAAAGGCACCACAAACGGAACGACGGCTCCCACGTACGTGTATTCCTTGGCCTTGCCGTGGCAGTCACGGGTCGCCGGTAGAAAAACGGTTTGAACGCCAACGACCGACAAAACAACGAAGCTCCAACGGACCAATCTGGGGCCCACCTCGTCCACTTCGCTATCCCACTGCAACAAGCGCCACGAGGATAAGGACACCATCCCCCCAAAGCCGATTCGCGATATCCACCAGATCCATTCGATGGATTTTGTCCATTGGTGGTTGTGAGTGAGCATTTCCAGAGCGGCCATTCCTGCGACGCCCGCGCCCAGCGCAACCATGAACCCGATCCCCAGTCTTACGATTCGGTTTTCGCGGTCATCCTCAAATGAACCATGCAGCCAAAAGACCGCCGCTGCCGCGAATGGCAATGCCAAGGCAACCCCGGTCACGAAGCTGTTGGCAGCTTCGGGGTCGACGTGGCCATAGCTAGGCTGAATCATAGCCAACTCGATGACGTCCAGCCCATGTATTTCAGCCCAGTCAGTGAAGAGTTCTGGGTCGATATCTTCGATCCGGTCCAGCTGGTGGTTCGCCGAGATCAACTGCGCGTGCTCAATTCCCATGGTTTGCGCAATCAAATAGCCGACCGCGCAGAGTCGCCCGCTTTGATCGATGAACACCGGGGTTCTTTCGGCAATAAAGGTGTTCCCGGGATAGGTGCGTTGGATTCGATAGTTCTGTAGGTGCTGGATGCACGCCGCGCGATGATGGCGTTGGGAAGCACCTAGGTGGGATGTGTCGGCATCGATGAGCTTCCGCAACACGAAGTCAAGATGGCTGTCGATTCGAGCGACCTCGGTGTCATGTCGGGTTGGTTTCCGGCCGAAATGGGCCAAAAAACCAGCGTCGCCGATGACGGCGTTTAATGGAGTCGCAGTGAAATTCATCCTTTTTGATCCTGTTGGCATCTGAGTAGAACCAACATAAGCTAGCGTCTTGAACGCCTTATCACTTCAATGTGAACATCGTGTGAATTCTCGCGATCAGTGTTGTTGTTTGCACGGCTCACGGTCGCACACGGATTCCCGACCCTCGAATTGGTCGTCGAACCCATAGCCGGTGCATCCCAAGATGTGGTGAGAACTACAAGCAAGGCACAGACGGTGATGTACTCATCATTCGTCCCATTCGTGATGCCAAAACTGAACGCATTCGTGAAGCCGCTCTCCGGATGGCTCAGGCACACGCCTCGGCCTTTGAAAAACTTGCGAAATGAGCGAGCTCGTCTTCCTGTCAGTTGAAGATGTGTTGTTGATCCACGCCCTTCAGATCGAGCAATTTGGAGGTTCGCCAGGATTGCGAGACAGAGCGCTACTTGATTCCGCAGCGGCACAACCTCAAGCTACATTCGATGGAACTTTTGTACACGAGGATGTGTTTGCGATGGCCGCAGCATTCGCGGACTCAAACGAAAAACGGGCACTCAGCATTTCTGCTAAGTGCCCGTAATTTTGAGTGGAGCTACGGGGAGTCGAACCCCGGACCTCTTGACTGCCAGTCAAGCGCTCTACCAGCTGAGCTACAGCCCCAAATCAACGCTATTCGCGTCGAGGGCCGTGTAAATAAATGACCCCAGAGCCTGTGTCAATACAAACGTGTCAATGTGCGGCCAATTCTGCGCCGTTTTTATGATCGAGAAACGCGCAGTATCGTTGGAGCTGCGAGTCCGAGGGCTGCTTGTCGCAGGCAATCCTGTATGAAGCTGAGGCTTTAACGAAGTCGCCCGCCTGAAAATGCAGCTTTCCGCGCATTTGATTGGCTGGAAATCCTTTAACGTCGATTTCGGCCGAGTCGATGTAGCGAATACGCTCAAGTACCGGAATGGCTGGATTCGTAACTCGCCAGAGGTACAGAACTTCGCGCTCGTAGTCTCCAAGCGATAAGGTGGGTTTCTTTCGAAGGCCGATGATATTCGCAAAGCGCAGACGATTCAGCAGCTCGAGCATGATGGGGCCGTTTTTGGCATCGACCCACTGACCTTTTTCATCGACCACACCCACCTGCTTAAGCATGGGCAAGGCGTTGCCGCACGTCTCGGCATAAACCTCGTATCCGGGCTGAACGGCGGTGCTCATCGCGTCGAAGGTCACACTGGAGTCAGCCAGGGCTGCCTGAACACCAGCAAATGCAGTCAGACACTCGTGAAACAGGTCATCACCAAACGAGATGAAATGTTGATAGCCGTTAGGAACAGCCACTGCGGCTTCGTCAGCGCTAAACTGCACCGCAATCTCATGCTGCGAATTGCTCATCTTTGAGCCGCCCAGTTGAGCCAAGTTTGCAGCTCGCACAGCCACTTGGAGCTGCTCGACAAGTGGGGCATTTTTGGCAGAAACCACGGCCTGCATCGATTCTCGTTCTCGGTCGATTTTAGCTGTGTCGATGTCTAGCCTGTCGAACTGAAACGACTGGTCTGTGACCGCGACCAAAGGGGTGACCTGTGACATAAAGGCGTACAGGAGGCCCACGCCAATGGCGGAAGCGACGAACACGCCGATCTTCACAGACAAATTATGGTCGACTTCGTTATGTGCCATATACCGCTACCTTGTCAGTGCTTCGTGAGTGGGGCAATCTGCGCCACGATAACCGCCCAAGGCCAATAAGGGAACGATGTCCATGTCCCCTCGTGATCGTATTGATCGCTTCATTAATCACACCACGACCGAGTACGCGGTCGCCTTTCTGATTCTCGTCTCCGTCGGCTTGATTCTGGCCGAGTTCGCTCTCGCCGGTTCTTCCAGTCGGGTACTCGATGTCGTGGTGATCGTTAACGACGTGATCACGGGCGTCTTCGTGGTGGAACTGGTTCTTCGTTTCATCGCGGAATCCAGAAAAACGAGGTTTTTGCGCCGTTACTGGATCGATATTCTGGCGGTACTTCCTCTTTTTCGCGCGTTTAGAATCTTGCGGTTGCTGCGATTATTCCGTGTCGGAATAATTCTCAGTCGGCAGAGTCAGGTTTTCAGACACCCGCTGTTTAAGGTCGAGTACGTCTTCATTTCTCTCGCGGTGTTTATGACGGTGGTTATTGGGGCCATCTCGATGCGGGTGGCTGAAGGCCCCCGAAATGCCGACTTCTCGACCATCGAACAGGCTTTATGGTTCGCAGCGATGACCCTTGTCAGCGGTGAGCCTGTCGGTGGTGTCCCCCAAACCACCATGGGCCGTATGGTGGCGTTGACGCTCATGATGGCTGGCCTTACCGTGTTCGCGATTCTTGCAGGAACGGTGTCGGCCGTGATGATCGATACCCTTCGAAAAGTGAAGTTTAGACCCATGGAAATCGACGAAATTACAGACCATTGTGTTGTGTGCGGATGGAACCGCTCGGCGGAACTGATTCTTCAGGAGTTACTGCACGATAATCATTACAAACATGTCGTCGTCATCACCGAGCAAGATGGCTTGGATGCTCAGGCGTTCTTCCAGCATCACGCGCATCGTGCGTTTGTGATTCAAGGTGACTTCACCCGTGTCGACGTTTTGAAAGAAGCTGGTATTGGCCGGGCAAGAGCAGCGATTCTATTGGCCGACGCGAGCAAAGATGCGCGCTCGAGCCAGGATCGCGACGCACGGACCGTACTGGCTGCGATGTTGATCGAGAAAATGAACGATAAGATTTTCACCACCGTACAGCTCTTGAATCGAGACAACGAGACGTCGCTGCGCAGTGCGGGGGTCGAGGAGATCATCGTTACCGACGAATATGTAGGCAACATTATTGGGTCTGTTGTTCGAAATCGTGGAATGACCACGATGTTGGATGAGTTACTTACCTCGAGGTACGGGCATCAGTTCTTCAAAGAACGCCTTCCCAAAGACCTTACGGGCAAACAAGTTTCGGAAGTCATGACCACGCTGAAAATTCGGCATAACGCGACGCTGCTCGCAATTTCTTACGACGAACGTGGCAAGGGAATGGTTGTGAATCCGGCGGCAGACTTGATCCTTGGGCCTGAGGTCTGGGTGATTGTCGCGGCCGATTCACCGATGAATTCGTAATAAATTGGCGGAACGATCGGCGTCGAAGCGCATCTTAAGTATCAATGGATAGTTTTCTGACTCGTTGGGTAATTCATGCTGACAAACTTTCTTCTTCAATTCACCCGTGTTGGTGCAGAATGGGTCCTTTGGATCCTCGTCCTGCTGAGCTTCGCTTGCATCTTCATCATGATTCAGAAATTCCTGTTTCTGCGCGCGAGGCGCCTGCCGATTCAGGACCTCCGCACGAAGCTGAATCAGGCCTTCGACGCAAAGGATTACGAAAAAGCCGCCGCATTATTGGCTGATGATGACTCGATGGAAGCGAAGTGCGTTCTGTTTGCAATGATGCACCACGAACGTGGTGCTGAAGGCGTCGAAGACTTGCTTGCCGGCGCCCTCGCGACAGAAAAGGTGCGTTACGACAAAGGGTTGACGTTTCTGGCGACGGTCGGCAGCAACGCGCCGTTCATTGGACTCTTTGGAACGGTCATCGGCATCATCAACGCCTTTGATAATTTGGCGGCAGGAACCGAAGAAGGCAAAACTCTAGTATTGGCCGCGATAGCTGAAGCATTGATC
>JBBKVQ010000349.1:0-16523 GCA_037968515.1 Bradymonadaceae bacterium | reverse complement strand
TGAGGCGGTATGTCGCCGGTGTTACCGTGCGTAGGAGAGAACCAGATGCCGATCACTCGTGATAGCCTTGATGTCTTGATTTCAAGCGAGACCCTTCAACAGAAAATCAACGAACTTGGCGCACAGATTACTCGTGACTATGCGCACGATCCTGACCTGCACATGATCTGCGTTTTGAAGGGATCCGTGCTCTTTTTTGCCGACCTCGCACGTGCCATCGACCTGGACGTGACCATGGATTTCTTGGGTCTTTCGAGTTACGGCGACAGCACAGAAACCAGCGGGGTTGTGCGGATGACTCAAGACCTTTCCAAGCCCATCAAGGGCCGAAATGTCATAATTATTGAGGACATCATCGACACAGGGCTCACAATGAAATACCTCATTGAGAACCTCAGCACTCGCCAGCCCAAGAGCATCAAGGTATGCACTTTATTGCATAAACCCGATAATCGAACGGCTGAAGTTCAAATGGATTATATCGGTTTCGAAATCCCTAACGAATTCGTCATTGGATACGGTTTGGACTACGCCGAGAAGTTCCGAAACCTTCCGTACATTGGGGTTGTCCGGAAGAGTGACGGCGTGTCGTGACCACAATTGGAGAAAGAATTATGAGAAATAGACACGTCTGGAAATCACTCACCATCGCCGCGGTCACCGCGACGACTCTGTTGGTCGGCTGCGAACAACCCAAATGGGACGATGGGGCCTATATCTCCAAAGTGCTCGAAGAGGGCGATGCAACCAAGCAGGCACTGGCTCTGAGCAAATTGTCGGCACTTCCGGCCGAAAAGCAGCTCGACGCGGTGCCGGGCCTTGTCGCTGCCTACAACAAGGGCGGCGCGGTCCAAAAAGACGCGATGCAGGTCTTGGTTCAACTCCGAGACCCACGCGCGAAAGAAGCCTATACCGAGGAACTCAAAACCAATGCGTCAAATTATGCCTCGGCAGCTGCAGCAGCGCTGGGTGATCTGAACGCAATCGAGTCAATCGATGCGATGATCGAAGTCCTCAAAACCACCGACGACGTCGATACAAAGTCAGGCATCATCCAGGCGTTCAAACACATGCCGGAAGCCAAGCTGGTCGGTCCGCTTGTGGATGTCTTAAAGCTTGATGTCGACAGCAATCCAATTCTTCTGCACGCCCACGCCTGTGACGCTTTGGCCGAAGTGGCCATCGCACACCCGGATGCGATCAACGAAGATGCCGTCAAGCAAGTGACTTTGGCCGTGTTTTTTGCCAACAACACCAACCAAAGCGTCGATAAAGAATGCGGCCTTACCATTCAGGCGCTCGGTGCCAAGGCCGTCCCCGAACTGGTCAAGATTTTCAAGGGTGAGCGTGCCGACGTCCAAAGTCTGATGCTCAAGTACGACACCCCAAACTCGCCCAGCACGCAGAATCATCCGAAACTGATTGCGGCCAAACGACTGGCTTCGCTTCGTGACCAGGCCGGTGCCGAGGTCTTGATTGCCGATCTAAGCTCAGTGAAAGCGGCTCCGAAAGAGTTGCAAGGGCAATCCGCAGTAAACTGGCGCGTCAAAGAAGGGCAGGTCACCAGCGAGACGATTTACGCGCTTGGTGATATCGGCAACCTAAAAGCCAAAGATATTTTGGTTCAAGTGTTGCTGAACGAAGTCGCTGATGAATGGGACGACATCACCGATGGCATGGTGGAGCTACAGTTACGACAAGACGCAGCGAGCGCGCTGAATCGTCTCGGTGATCGAAGTGCATTGCCTGCGTTGTTGAAAATGGCCGAAAGCGGAGTGGTTAACGACTTCGAAAAACGGGCGGCGATCCTTGAAGGCAACGGTTCTGCTGTCAAAGAGATCGAACGCTACCAATTCAACTGGATGGTCGGAGCTGAGTACGCTCAACTTGCCACTGCCGCGGAACGTGGGGCTTGGGATGCGATGGTGGCTAACACCGCCAAAAAGTATCCAGAACTAGCCAAGAAGATGGGCGAGTACAACGTCATGTTTGACGTCGCCAAGGAATGCGCCGAGAAGGGCGCACCGGCTGAACAGGCGACGTGCCTGAAAGGTAAACTCACCGACCCATCGCCGCTCGTGCGCAGCAAGGCCGCTTGGGAGCTGACCCGTTTGCCATCTGATGTAGCTGGGCCTGCACTGCTTGAAGTCCTTCCAACGGAATTCTTGGATACCCGGGAAATCATCAGTTTTGGCATCTACCGCAATGCCACCAAGGAATCCTTGGCGAAGGTCGAGGCACTCCTCGAGAAAGAAGCTAATAATTCACAGATGCCATACAAACTTGACCACCTGCGCCAAAACTATTTGCGCGCTTGGCTCAAGACCTCGGCCAAACTCTGACACTTGTTTCGTGCGTTCCTCTCGAATCTTCGTACAATGAGGTTTCGAGAGGATCACATGTCAAACACACGCGGCACCGTTGAAATTTACGAGGGGAACAACACCATCCGACGGCTGATGTCCGCGACCCTTGCGCGAGCCGGCTTTGAGGTCGTCGAGACGCTTGCGGGATCCCCCTCACCAAGCGAAGCGGACCTGCTTGTTGTCGATGTCGACAGCGGCCTTCCGGACACAGCTTCTCGGGCAAAGGCGTACCAGGACGACGAGCGGCCAGTCCTGTTTTGCGGTGTTCGTTCGTCGCGCGAACGGTTTCCAGCTACGCCTTGGCTTGACCGCCCCTTTTCGAAAAACACGTTTTTGTCGCAATGCCTGGTTTTGATCGAAGGACCAACGGCAGAGCGCATCGTCATCGCCGGTGAAGATGATCCCATTACGCGCGAGCTACATTATGACGAGGCCATTGCGCTGGAAAAACAACTCGGACTTGAGCCCGGCGTCCTTGGAACTGATCACATGGACTACGAGGTCGACGACGAAGTGATGGACCTGGATGCCCACGGCAGCGCCATCATCGAGGTCGCAGATCTTCGCACACTGATGTCCGGCGGCCGGTTGGTGGGCGAGGTCGCGACCCGACGCGTCGACGCCAACGAGCTGATTCATGATCGCGCAGAGCTGCCGCGGATGATGCCGCGCACGCCAAGTTTCAATCAAACCATGCCCGATACACCGCTTGCGATGGCTTCGCTGGGTGAGGGTGACGAGCTTTCGAACACGACTGAAAGTGGAATCGTGCCTCCACCTGATGAAACGGATGCTGCACGTTTGGCTTCCGACCTCAAAAATGTGGCGAGAGTCCTTGCCGATTCATGGAATCGCATTGGGGTGACCGCGCGGACCGAAGATCGCGCCGACCGAATTGAACGTATCCTCTCATCCCTCTTCGAGGGGGGAATGCGCTCAGTGTCACAAGAGATCCGCAGAATTCCATCCGGGGTAGGTTTTGCGGGAAGCCTCGAGTCTTTGCCGGTGATCGACCTGTTGAGGACGATCAGAGACCGTAGGCTTCGAGGCCGACTTGAGATCAGCGTTCCGGATGCAACCTGGGTCCTTTTCTTGGAGTCAGGGACGATCGATGACCTTGAAAACTTGTCCGGATCGGCAGATTTACAAATTTTAGATGCGCTGCTTTCGTTGAAAAGACTTTCATCGGCGGATCATATCGAGCTGTCGAAAGGTTACGCCACAGGTGAGTTTCATGAGCCCGCGACAATCAAACTGGTTCAGGACGAATTGGTCACCCTTGATGAGATCCAACGGGCGCGAGTCCGATGTCTGAAGGATGCGTTTCGCGTGATCTGCGCTGCTAGACGCGGCAATTTCGCATTCCTAGAGATTTTGAATGGTGACGGGCAGTCGTGGCCGGTTCGCGGTCTTGGGCAAAATGTGGACGCTCTGCTGCTTGAAGTCCTTCGGGAATCTTCTTTCGACACAGGCGACTCACAGGCCACCGCGCGGACGGTTTTGATGCTCGATGCGGGACGTACCGCGGCACTTTCACCTGAGGCCCTCACCGAGGAAGAACGAGCTGTATTGCTCTTCTTCAGGGATGGCGAAAAAGTCGGCAGTATTGTCGAGCAGCTATCGCATCCTGAATTGGCGCGCATCGTGAACCGGCTTAAGAAACTGGAGTTACTGAAACGCACCAGCCCAAGGATCAAGACGCCAGCGATTGCCTCGCCCGTTTCTGAAGTGCGCAATCAGACCGTCGTCAATCCGCTTACGGATGTACTTTCGCGAAACGAGCGGCGAAAAAATGCCAGTAATACTGACGACCAACCGACTCATCTTAAAAGTTCGGGCCATATTGGCCCCGACCTCGACGATGACGACGACGACGAGGACGATTCGAACACAGACATTCACCGGGACGACGATACGCCTGCTTGACGGCCTGTGCCGCCGGGATGTATTTTAGCGACGTGAAATCCCTCATTATATTGATGCTGTTGCCCGTTCTGGTGGTTGGGTGCGAAGGCGCTGATTGGGCTGATCCCGGACCTAAGGACGTTTTTGAGCAGTTCCTGCTCAACCTCGCTATGGGCGAAAACGAATTGGCGTTTGCGGCGATCGAAGCCGATGACCGCGCGACAATTACCAAAGCATTGAAGACACTTAAGCTGCCCGATGAGGCGATGCCAAAACCCCACGATATGCTCGTGGTTACTGGTGTGAACAACCCTTTTGAACTCAAGAGCATCGACGTCGATCCGAAACTTGAGGCGGAACCCAAACCCGGAACGCGGGTTCGATTGACGCTTCATTTTAACGGCGACCGAAATACAGAAGCTTTCATGATCTGGGACGGCAACGCGTGGTTCGTTGATCTACCTCTGGATTCCAAAGGCTAATTGCCTGCAAGGACGATACGGATGACCAATCGAGACGATATTCCAGACGGCATGCAGCGACCCGGTCGCGCGATTCAACAAACCGCACCTGGAGTTTTTGGGGCGCGTGAATTGCCCAAAAGCCACGTTGCTGCCTCGCTTTCGACCGGCGACTTGGTCGGCGGACGTTTTGAGGTACAACGATATCTTGGAGCGTCAGGCGGCGGTATCTCTTATCTGTGCGCAGATCAGGCAAACGAAACCGAAGTCGTGATCAAAGTGCTAGCGATGGCACCTCCGTCCAAAATTAAATTTGACGAGATGTACGATCAGGTTCGGATTGCGAGCGGAATCAGCCACCGTAACCTGACCAAGATCATCGGTATGGGGCGTACTCCGAGTGGTGAAGCGTTTGTCGCGATGGAGTACGTCAAAGGAGCAACACTGTCTTCGTTGATTGCTCAAAGGCGCCAAGAGTCAGGCGCACTGAGTCTCAGAGACGCCTTTACAGTGATCGCCCATATCGCCAATGGTCTCGATCCAGTGCACGCCCGCATGGCCCACGGTGTCCTCACGCCGTACAACGTTTATATCGAAAAGCGAGGCGTCGTTCGCGTCGGAAACTTGGCGTTCGGAAAACTCGCCGCAGAAATGCTGCTTGAGCGGAACGAAGGCCCCTATGTTGACTCGATTTATGTCGCGCCGGAAATTGCAGATGCCCCCGAACTTCTGAATAGCGCAGCGGACATCTACAGTCTCGGAATGCTCACAGCTGACATGCTCTGCGCGAATGGGTTGTCCAACGATCGCGACGAAGCACGAGTCAAGATTGCACAAGAGTTATCCGGCTACCCGCCGGAGCTTATGAAATTGATCATGAGGTCCATCGGTGAGGACCTGACAGGGCGTCCAAAAGACGTCGTGACCTTCCGTGATTCGCTGAAGAAGATCGTCGAAACAGCGGGCGTCCAGCTTACCGGACCTCCACCACCCGGCGGATTGCCAGTCGAATCGGCGATCCACGAAGCAGACGTTGAAGAAGACATCTTTGCCATTCCCGAGCTTTCGGGGCTGGCCGAACCGAGCGACACCAGTACAGAACGCTATTTGGTCCAACGCGAAGGGCTTGACTACGGCCCGTTCAGCGCCGAGATGGTGCTTGAGCAGCTCTATAAAGACGAGATTGACGAGTTTTCGCCGGTCCTCGACCGCGTAACTCAAGACCGTCTGGCCCTTGGCGAAATCCCAAGGTTCAAGCGTGAAGTGCAGGCTTATCTGCCGGTGCGACAGGAACGCCGGCGCGTGGAGGCCGAACTGCGCGCCAAACGTCAGCAGCAGATGAAGAAGGGCGGCTTGGGGTTGCTTTACTCCGGTATTGCCGGCGGCGTAATCGTGCTTGGCATCATGATGACGTTGTATTTGTTGCAGCCTGCGCCAGAACCAATTCCGCTCGATCGCGCGTTCGCCTCACTCGATTACAAATTTCAACCGCCGCCCAAAGATTTCCAAGCCGTGGCCGTCGATAGCTCACTGCTGAACTCAATGTTCAACCCGAAAGCCAGCGAGGAAGAAATCGCCAAGGTCTTGGCGACCAAACGCAAGAAATCTCCTCGGCGACCCACCACGTCCGTCAAAAAACCTAAAGGCGAGCAGGGTGGTGATACCGAGGTCCAAGAGATCGACATGAGCGCGAGTGGAAGCAGCCATATCTTGTCCGATGAAGACGTGAACGACGTGATCATGGCCAACTTTGGTGGCTTGAGGTCTTGTGTTCTCGCCGAACTTAAATCGGATTCGCGGTTTCGCGGTGTGACCGTTCAGTTCTTCATTCGTCCTTCCGGAACCACCGGCGGTGTGAAGATTAAAGAAGAGAAGTATCGAGATCGTCAGGTCGCCGAGTGTCTGACATCGCGTTTCCGAGGTATGAAGTTCCCAGATCACGGCGGACTCAATCGCGGTGTGACCTTCCCACTTCTTGTCCAATAAGCACGAACACGCAGGTACCCTAATGAAAGTCGAAGTTCTTCAACGAATGATGGAACACGAACTGGGCTGGCGTCGTGACGGCGGAACCTTTTTTGTGAAGGAAGGTGTTCGAGCCACGGTATTGCTCAGCACAGGGCGTGAAGTTGTCCCAGTGCCACGTTTTACCTCGCTACGAGTCGAAGATGATGTTTTGATTTTCGAAACCGAAGACGGTCATTTTTTCGCATCGACCGACTCTATTTTTGCCCTTCGTACCGAAGGCGACGAGAAGAAGAACGATAAGCGGCCAGGGTTTCACTGAACATGAACGACCTGTTGACGGGCATAGGCCTGATGCTGTGCGATGAAATCGTGTTGCTCGACGAAGCCGCTACACTGGCCTTCGGTCGGGCGATGGCTCGACAGGCGAAAGTGGGCGATTTTGTGGGACTCGTCGGTAACCTCGGAGCTGGGAAAACCACCTTTGCTCGAGGTTTCGTGGCCGAGATGGATCCCGAACAAGAAGCAACCAGCCCCTCCTACACGCTCGTAAATGTGTACGACACGGTTCCCAAGGTGTTTCACTTCGATTTATGGCGACTCGATGACGTCGACAGCCTTGAAAGTGTCGGCTATTGGGACTACCTCGACCAACCCGGAATCGCCCTCGTTGAGTGGCTTGATCGCATCCCGCTTGCGTGGCCTGGGGCGGGTAAAGTCATTCAATTGGTTAACGACGGAACAGGACGTCGGGCAAAAATTTGGCAATCCCACCCGGGGTGAGACAAATATGCCTCGTTTAACGTAGGACGGTTTGCCTAGGCGGCTCAGGCGGCGTACGATACGGGCCTCAATGTTTTGTGAGTTCCATGAGCGAACACAATCAGTCAGCCGATCGCGGGGTCGAAAAACGTGGTGTTATGCCGCGGGTTCAAGTTTCGCGTAAAACCGTCGAAGTGCATCGACCGACCGTCGAGGTGTCCGGTCATCCTTTGTCCGAGGGGTTCCCAGTCGTTAAGATTGCGCTCGCGGTCACGGAAGGGGCGGACGTTGGCCTGCAGAAGACGTTCGACAAGTCGACGATTCGAATCGGCGCAGACCCACTCTCGGACATCGTGCTGACCGATCAAACGGTGTCGCGTATGCATGCCGAGATTCGGGCGCGTGGCGATCTGTTCGAGCTCGCCGATATGGAGTCCACAAACGGAACGTTTGTGGACGGGTCACGCGTCTCGTTGATCGAGTTGCCGTCGGGCGCCGAGTTCCAAGTTGGCCGCACAAAGATGCGTGTCGAGACCATCACCGAACAGATTCCGATCGCGGTGACTGACCGGACTCGTTACGGCGGGATCATCGGGCAGTCTCAGGCGCTTCGAGAGATCTTTAGCATCCTAGACAGGGTGGCTCCGTCGGAACTTAGCGTCGTCATCGAAGGCGAGACCGGTACCGGAAAAGAACTGATCGCTGCAGCGATCCACGAACATTCGGCCCGAGACAAAAAACCTTTTGTCGTTTTTGACTGCTCAGCATTCCCCGCAACATTGCTAGAATCCGAGCTGTTTGGGCACGAAAAAGGTGCGTTTTCGGGCGCCACACAACGGCATCGCGGTGTTTTTGAGCGCGCGGACGGCGGTACCATCTTCTTCGACGAACTCGGCGAAATGGACATCGAATTCCAAGCCAAATTCCTGCGAGTCTTGGAAACTGGCGATGTCCGGCGAGTGGGTGGCGAATCCACGTTTCATGTCGACGTGCGGGTCGTCGCGGCCACCAACCGCAATCTCGAAGAACTTGTTCAAGAAAAACGATTTCGACAGGATCTCTTTTATCGCCTCGTGAAGGTGCGATTCAACCTGCCACCTCTGCGTGCGCGGCCCGAAGATATCCCAATTCTTGCTGAACACTTCTTGGTTCAACTCGCAGGCGAGACCAAAGCCCGTCCGTTGCTGACTGAGGACGCACTGCGGACTCTGCAAGGTTATGAATGGCCGGGCAATATTCGACAGCTGCGAAACGTGATCGAAAAGGCCGTCGCAATGTGTTCGGGCGGGGCGATCACTGCAGACTACGTGCGCCAAGAACTCAAGATGCTGCCGGGGTCGTTTGGATTGGCGCCCGTGGCCCCTGTCCAGCAGCAGCCTCAAGCATTTAATATTCCCGTCGCGGGCGCGCCACCTGTGGTCACTGGACGACGAGTCGTCCTTCAGGCGACTTTGGAATCAGAAGCCGGTGAGTTCATTCCGTTCAGAGACGCTAAAGATTTGCTCATCGAAGATTTCGAGAAAGTCTATCTGACTCGGTTGCTCGAAAAGAACAAACAGAACATCAGTCGCGCAGCACGACAGGCTCAGGTCGATCGCCGGCATCTCTATCGATTGCTCAAGAAGCACGGGTTGATGGACGACTAATCGTCATAGATTTCTTCGAGTTCTCGAAAGATGTCGTCGAGATCCTCTTTTTTCTCTTCAAACACTGGGGTCTTCTGATGAAGCCGCGCTGGGATGGTCTTGCGCCGGACCGGTTTAGTACCGCCGTCACTGTCGACCTTGGCGCGGGTATCAATCACTTGAGTGCCTTCGCTTTGAAGCTCCATCAGAAATTGTCGTTCCCCTGCCAAATGAGGGCCGAGAATTCGTTTCGATGTCTCCGCAAAAGTGTTTTCGTCATAATCTGCATCGATCCCACGAAGTATGTTCGTAAGGGTGCGAGCCAACTTCAGCGCATCTGTAGGTCGTCTTTGTGGGTCGACATGTAGCATTCCAGATACAACAGGCCCGAGTTCAGCCGGAAACTGTCTGAAGTCCGAAAGCGGCCGGATTTGTGGATTCCTAGCACGTGCAAGCGCGGTGTCAGGATTGCCCGACAAAGGGTTGATGCCGGTGAGTAACGAGTACAACACCAAGCCGGCGGAATAAATATCTGTTCCCACCGTGATTCGAGGCACAGCACTCGCCTGTTCTGGCGAAAGATACTCGAGCTTGCCCTTCACCACGTGCATCCGGGTACTACGCGGATTAATGCTGGAAAGTGCGATTCCGAAATCGACCAACCGTACACCGCCCTCAAACCCGACCAAGATATTCTCGGGACTGACATCTCGATGGATCACGGCCAGATGCCGTCCTTTGTCGTCGCGAAGTTCGTGCGCGTAGTTCAGGGCGAGAAGCACCCGACTGATGATCCAAAGGACATCGGGCAGTTCAAAATCAACCGTTCCGTCACGCATGAGCGTCGCCAGAGAACGACCTGACACATAAGGCATCGCGGCAAAAAGGATATCAGTTTCTTCATCGACACCCAGATCGGTCATAGCCACCAGATTTGGATGATCAAACTGCGCCATCAACCGTGCTTCGGCGAAGAAGTTCTTTCGAACAACGTCATCAAGCGACGCAGGTGGTAGAACCAGCTTGAGAGCACACCGTCGTCGGAATCCGCCTGGACCGCGATGCAGGCCGAGCCAAACCTCGGATTGCCCGCCAACGGCGAGCTTTCCCTTCATCTGGTATGCCCCAAGGACCTGTGGTACTGACACCGCCAAAATGTGCCTCAGTGTGCGAGCGAGATTCGATTATAGGAATGCCTGCGACTGCCCACAAGGCCAAGGAACGCCATGACTGGAAAAACTGTCGACTTGACACCTGTGACTGCCGAAGAATTACGTAAGCTAAACGAAGCATTAATCGCTCGACAGGGACTCCATTTGCGTCCCGGCGAGAGCATTGCTCTGGCAGCCAGACGAACCCACGAGAGCACACAAGCCGTGATTGTACTCGCAGCATCCGACGAGTCATTCCGCCTTGAACTGGAAGCCGTGGTGCTCTCAGACGATGAACATAAGAGCGAAGCGGGCCAGGACGCCTTTCTGGACGCCGCTGTAGACTTCGTCGACGCGATGTTCAGTGAGTTTGTGCTGAACGAGCGCACCAGCCGGTTTCACGATGACTGGCGCGTGTACGACTTTGACGGATTCATGGTGCGGTTTCGTGGATTTTCGACAAATCCGAGTGCAGACGCGATGGCCGACGCGTGGCTCTTAAAGCACGGCGTGTCCGACGATGAAATCTGAGAACAGCCAAGCTCCACCGTCGCTCCCCATGGGAGTCGCCGCATTGTTCTATGCGGGCATGGCGCTTTTAGCTGTTGGCCTCGGTTGGGCCTTCGACATCAACATCATTGAAAGGGAAGGATACCCAACCAAGAATCTGCTTGCTTCGGCGGGTTATGGAATCTTGTTTGGTTTAGTGATCGTCACGATCTCTCACGGCTTGGATCGCTACTTTGATTGGGCAAGACGCCTCAACGTCGACCTGGCTGGCATGCTCGGGAAAATTACTTGGGGCAGGGCGTTTGGATTGGCGGTTTTAAGCGGCATTGGTGAAGAACTGTTGTTCCGTGGCTTCTTCCAAAATGGAATTGAAGTCTGGACGGGAAGCGTTGTGGTTTCGATTGCGATCGCAGGCCTTGTCTTTGGTGCAGTTCATATCGGCCCTAATCCGCGCCGATTTGCGGCGTGGACGATCATGGCGGTTGTCTTAGGCTGGATGATCGGAGTGCTGTACGTTTGGACAGGCAGCGTAGTTGCGCCGATCGCAGCTCATTTTTTGATCAACTTCTTGAACCTTTCGACGTTGATTCGTCGTGCCTCGGAGCCCTAATGGAGCCCTGGATGAGACCGGTCGCCGTGGTGACCACTGTGCAGCCTTATCTATTGCTGTGGGTGGTCGGTATCACATTTTTTGTGACCGTGACTCTTGTTGCAGTGATTTCACGGGGTAGAAGCTGGCAGCAGTTGGTCGTCATCTTTTTCGGCGCATTCACGCTGCTCGCCGTGACAAGCGTGATCTCGACCCGTTACGTGATTGATGTCCATGTCGTGGACATCGAGGTCATCGGATCATCCGACTGACCAAGCTAGCTTGCAGACCGTATCGATCGGGCACGACGGACAGTGTTCCGGCGTTCTACGGTGGACACATCCTTTTGAAATCCCCAGATGGCAGATAGCAAAGTCGTATCGGAGCGGATCTGACTCGTCCAGGAGCCTTAGAGAATCTGTAATCTCCGTGGCTGCGCGAAGATCATTGGCCTTGCGATCGGTCAGACCAAGGTAACGACAGATCCTGGCCGTGTGGGTGTCTAGAGGCATCACTAGGACGCTCGGCGCGACCTCGGTCCATAATCCGAGGTCAATGCCGTCCTCGAGCCTGATCATCCATCTGAAAAACAAATGCAAACGCTTGGTCACCCCACCGAGTCCGGGATCAGCCACCAAGTACTTAAACCCCCGCGAAAGCTCGTCGTGATGGCGATGAGCCCGGAGGGAGGTAACCCACGCCGATGCCCGTTCGACGTGGGTTCCCGAAGTTGAAAGGTAGGCCTTTTCAAGGCTTCCAAACTTAGCTCGAATGCGCGCGACCGCCACAAAGAGATCAACGAGATCTTCGACACGGGTCATGCGATAATACCACCCATCTAAAAGACTAATAATTTCAGACGGTTCCATTGATGCGAGTTTCTGGGACGGGGCCGAACCGAACGGTTCCAGGGCTGCACGAACCGACTTTCGGATCTGGCTAACTTGACCGTAAGCAAGGCTGCTCGCAAGGAGTGCAACCAGCTCTCGATCGTCTTTGGAGTCGTAATCACGCACTAAACCGACAGGGTCGTTGTCCACCTCTTCTGGGTCGCAGCTGCGAATCAGGGATTCTAGGAAAGGTTTAAGTTCGTCGGCTTCAGATTGTGAAAGCATTTTCGAAGTCTCAATAAAAATAACAAACTATCAACCACTTACGCGGCGGTGGACTTTTTACGGCAAAAAAAATTGCACGGCACGTGGATCCACATACGATGTATCCAGATGTAGGACAAAGTGCGACATACGCAGTGAGCGTCTTACCTCAATATTTATTTAACCCTGTTCCACGGACGGACCATGGCGGCGAAGAAAAAACTTACTCTCTATGTGACTGAAGATCTTCTCCACGAAACCAAGCAGGAAGCGCTTCGCCAAGATCGCTCCATCTCTTGGATACTTGAGCAGGCGTGGAGAATCTCCAAAGAACGCCTAAAGACGGTTCCCGGCGTCGACGAAATCACGTTTGACGAAGTCGCCAGCTGAGCCGACGCCATCCAAGAAGTTTCTAAAGTAATGCTGCCCACGCGCTCAGGCGTGTGGAAAAACGCCCTCGTGCAGCACCGGGCAGGGGAAGCTCAGGCTTCCCTTGTCTATTTCTTGCCCAAGTGTTGCCACGATCTCATCGATGCGCGATAAGCAGACCGAGGTTTTTATGGACGAACAACGCATCAAGATCATCCGCCGCACAGGCTTGCTGACCCTCGGGGTCCTTATGCTGCTGTTCTCGGTCCCCATGTTGATTGGCGCCTTTCGAGGCGTGCAATCGAACCAGATTTGGGATCCGTACACTGGGCACATGCTCTCCGAATCAAAATCAGAGGAAAGTTCCTGCCGAAGCCAGGCTGAGGTCTTAATTAAAGCCGCAGGGAAAATGACCTCGCGGGAACCTGCGTGGGAAGAAAAGGTTCGACTTTGGACCGTCCGTTGCCGGAAAGAACACCCGGAACCTTACCAAATGCTGATGTCCACTCGTAGAAACATCGGCGGCAAGGTCAGCGAACCGGCGCCGGAATAATCACGCGAAACGTTCCGTCGGCGCGAGTAGTGGTCTCACCCACAGTGACTTGAGAACCGTCATAATTTTCCAGGACTTGAACTGCGACGTCTTCTACGGTCTGCCATTCTTTATTGGAGACGTCTGCAGGGGCGCCAAGCACGCTGCCGGTCAATACCGCTGCGGCAGGAAGCTGCAATGTCATTGTGGGCACCATGGGATCCCAGTTGAAAACTCCGCGTGCGACCCCGTTCTGCATCGCAGTGATTACGATGCGGTGCTTCGCGTCTTCAAGAAGTACACTCACCATACCGTTTTCATCCGATGTCATCACGATCGGATCAGAACCGTCCAGCCTTTGAAACTCAACACGAGCGTCGATTCCAGGAAGGTTCTCAAGGTCCAACACCTCAAGTGAAGCGTTAACCTTTGGGCCTAATGGAATGGTGATCGATGTGTCGTCGACGCCGACCGAAATTGCGTCACGTTTGCTCGATAGGGGAAAAGTTTGAGGTGCCGAAACGACGACTTCGTAATCGCCGTCAGGAAGTCGCGCCCCAAATGAGCCCGACGCATCCAAGGTTCGGCGAACACGTGCGGTTCCCCAGGGCATCGAACCGTTCATTTCCATGACCACACCGCTGAAATCGGGCACCAACTCACCACGCGCAGCCGTGAGGTTGACCTGTCGCTGTGCGGCATCGCCTACAATCGCTTCAAGTGACACTTGAAAGGTGTCATCGTCCCCAAGCAGGTTTGAACACTGTGCCATCGTGCATTCAAGTGCGCGGAAAATCGTGATCTCGCGCAGATAGTCGTTGGTTTCGTAGCTGACGCGTAAGTCGTAGAGTTCTTGTTGCGGTAAAAGATTGAACGTGAAGAACCCCTCCGCATCGGTCGTCCCGACACTCGAGACTGCACCGGTGGTGCGGGAAACAGCGACCACTGA
Organism: Bradymonadaceae bacterium; assembly: GCA_037968515.1. Classification (GTDB taxonomy): domain Bacteria; phylum Myxococcota_A; class Bradymonadia; order Bradymonadales; family Bradymonadaceae; genus JBFFMO01. The sequence continues at coordinate 2,245 of JBBKVQ010000349.1, read as the reverse complement.
AGCGTTCTGAACGGCCTCAGCGCGTCGGCCGACTCCGGGCGAGTCGCGCAGGGAGCCGGTCACCGAGATCGAGCGCACTGGGACGGTGAGTTCCGGATCGGTATCGAGCACAAATTCACGTAAACCAAAACCGACAGGTGGCGCGCTTATATCGTCGGGGACAAACGAAACATCGTACCGACCGGGGAGCAAATACGTGGAGTATCGGCTGTCGGATTCAACACGGTACTGTTCCAAAGAGTTGTTTTGCCCTTCTCTTCGAAAGGTTAAAACTCCGGAAGGGCCGTCAGGGCGCACCTGGTTGGCTTCGTTCACGTACAGGAGTTTTCCAGCCACACGAATGCTTGGGAGGAGAGCGATGGTAACGGAATCTTCCACATCAATGGTCGATGCGGATATGGATTGTGGCTTCCAAGTCGTCGAATTTGGGGGAACCATACGGAAGGCGAGTTTCCGAGGCACAACCTCGGAACTTACGCACACGTCATAGCGGCAAATCAGCTGGCTCGGGCATTCTGAATCAGCGATACAACGCACGCCGGGGGCGTTCGAGGCTTCGGAAGCTGCTGTGCAGCCTGAAGCCAAAACCCCCAATATGACAAGAATGTCGGTGCGTTTCATTCGTCACACACTCCAGGCTGTATCTGAAACACCCACGCCCACACTTCCAAGTAGCCGTCTTCGTCCGGCGTAACTGAGGTGTTGGTCACTTCTAGAAACGAACGGTCTGACACGTATAAAAAAATCGTTTCGCTTTTCTTGTCGCGAACGTTGGGATTGCAGGGATTGAACGCGTACTGAACCCCGTCGAACCGATAGTAAATGTCGCGATACAGGTCTTCCTGATCCACGGAAAGTTGGACCCGGGCGTTCTGTGAGAGCCAGCCGCCGTCGGCAATCCACGCGTAGAAGAGTTGGGGCTCCGGATTCGGATCGAAGAGTTGCGACGCCTCGAGCACGATCTCGTTGCTTGACGTCACCGCGATAATCGCTGAGCTCGGGAGAATCCGGTCCGGGTCGATGAGAGGCGGCAAATTGATATCGGGCGGCTCCGCCTCGATGGGCGGGGCGGCGACGCAGGAACTCAGAATCATGTTGGCGAGCAATACCCATGCTAATCTAAAATGCATAGCCCGTGCCATGCGCATAATAACACTCGCCCAGCCAGCTTCTGCGCCGCTTTGCCCCGAATTCAAGGTCTTGTAAGAGCTCGATTCCGCGACATCTGTGTCAGAGCCCAACATCGTCGGTGTCCTTTTCCAGATATCGGAAGATGGTGCGGGGATCGACCCCGAGTTCTTTGGCCGTCTGAGTGCGGTTGCCGTTGTTCCGATCAAGGGCGTCGCGAATGTATCGATTTGCGAAATGCTCTTTGGCATCCGCTAGATTCATTACCGCTGTGAGCATTTCTGGTTCAAGATCCAAATCCTCGGGTCCCAGCACGGCGTTGTCGCACAATACGAGCGCCTTCTTGAGGCGATTCTCCAGCTGCCTAATATTGCCTGGCCAGTCGTACTTTTGAAGCGCTTGGACCGCGGTCTGCGACAGTGGCTTGGGCGGGACCTTCAGGTCTGATGCGATTTCGCCGATGAGGAATTTCGCGATAAGTACCGCATCGGCACCTCGGTCTCGCAGCGGGGGCAGGCGCATCATGACGACGTTAAGGCGGTAGAAGAGGTCCTCGCGGAACTCCCCAGCTTTCACGGCCTTTTCAAGGTCGCGATTGGTCGCAGCCACGACTCGGATATCAATCAATTCTGACGCGGTGGCTCCGACTTTGGTGATGGTTCTCTCCTGAAGCACCCTGAGCAGTTTCACCTGAAGGTTGACCGGCATCTCGCCGATTTCATCCAGAAAAATTGTGCCTTTGTGGGCTGCTTGAAATTTGCCTTCTCGGGTAGAAATCGCGCCGGTAAACGCGCCTTTGACGTGTCCAAAAAGCTCGGACTCCAACAAGGATTCTGGGATCGCGCCGCAGTTGATGGTGACAAAAGGTCCTTCTGCACGGTTGCTGCGACTGTGGATCTCGTGGGCGACAAGCTCTTTGCCGGTTCCGGTTTCGCCCAAAACAAGCACGTTCACGCCCGTCGGAGCGACCTTTTCGATCGTCCGATAAACTTCTTTCATCACGTTGCATGAACCGATGATTCGGCCGAACCGTTTTTCATGCAGAAGCCGATGCAGCTGTTCGTTGTCAAAACGAAGTTCGTTGACGAGCAAAGCGTTCGCAATCACCAGACTCGCC
>JBBKVQ010000348.1:0-19569 GCA_037968515.1 Bradymonadaceae bacterium | reverse complement strand
GAACACCACCGATTTAGCCGCCGCTCAGGCGATCAAAGATGTAAGCTTTCGAATCGATTCACGGCTTCAGGAAGGGCAATGAGCAAATCGACTGACCGACGCGAAATCTTCAAACAGCTTAAGACTGGCAAGCTTTCGAACGTTTACTACCTGCACGGACCCGATGCATTCATGCTCGATTCGGCGGTAGATGCGATCGTGAATGCTGCAGCTCCAGACGGTCTGAACGCCTTTAACCACGACAAATTCCGGGGAAAAGACGCCTCGGGTGACCAGGTGCGCGCGGCGGCCGAACAGCTGCCATTTATGGTTCCTCGGCGAATCGTGATCCTTCGAAACGTCGAAGAGATGGCGTCCAAGGAGTTCGACGCGTTGGCCGACTATTTTTTGAACCCGTCCGATACGACCGTCATGATCATCCACTCGGTGACCGGCAACAAGTCTCTCGACGGGCGTTCTTCGGCTGCCAAGAAGATGCGCAAGGTTGCTGACGAGTATGAGTTCAAGGCGTTTTACGAAAATGAAGTCACGGATTTCCTGCGAAGAAAGGCACATGACAAGAGCCTGAGGCTCAGCGACGAGACAATGGCCCACTTGATCGAAGCTTGTGGAACCGATCTGTCGCCGCTGCTCGATGCCCTTGAACGCATCGATCTGTATCTGGGCGGAACAGGCGTGCGCGACGTTGACCTTAATCTGGTGCGCAACGTTGTGGCTCACACCCGAGTTCACAACGTTTTTGCGCTCACCGACGCGCTGGGCGGACGTGATTTTGAGCGTGCTTTGCAGGTCCTCGCGACGATGCTGGAAGCCGGCGAATCGCCGCTGCGGCTCATGCCCATGATTTCTCGCCATTTCCGCATCATCGCCAAGCTGAAGGACCCAGAAGTCCGCGCGTTGAATGACCGCGGCGAGCGCGCACGTGCAGTGGGGGTCGTCTTTTACTTCCTGAATCGATATCAGCAGGATTCTGAGCGTTTCAGCCGGCATGAAATCGAAGATATTCGGCGCGCACTCTTAGAAGCAGACATCGCCTTGAAATCGAGTCGTATCGATAATCGTGTGTTGATGGAGGGTGTACTCCACCAAATTTGTTTCCGTCACTCGGTGGCTGGGTGAGGCAAATGAAGTGGTGGTCACCGGCACATCAAGCCGTCTTAAACGCGCTCGACGCGCAAGACGTCGTCCCAGAGCTCTTTAACCTGCTTACCAGTGGCGTGATTCAGGCCAACGAGCGCGATACCCGACGCCTGCGCGACTGGCCAGAAGCGCTCCGAGATTCGCCAAGCTGGACGATCTTGGCCGATGCCATCCAGTGTAAATCCGACCCCCAAATGGCTTGGAATCACGCGCAGCGCGAGGGCTTCAGTGACCGTGCCGCGCATCATAATGCTCTCTTACTGCTGGAACTTAGCGATCGCCTGGCCCAAGGCCGAAGTTTCGCGGGTTCATTACGATGTGTGGTCTGGGCGCGAGACGCCTGGAGCCAGCTCTACTCAAGCGGCTATCTCGATTCGCTCGTTCACGATCTGGACGCTCAGTTGCCTCCAGAGTCTACAGTTGAAATCGTTGCTGCGTTGCTGTGCCCTACCCTCGAAGACCGTCGGCAGGCAGTTTTGAACGAACTGCAAAAATCAGAGGCTGATCTGGATTCCGAAGCGGTCTCGCATGGTCACAAGTGGTTTGACGTGTGGCGAGGTTTTGCGCCCGATGGGGCCCAGCTCGCGGCTGATCGGGTTCACACGTCGGTTGCGACCTTCGATATGAAAACCAACGGACTGGTCGCCCAACGAATGGCACAAGCCATCACCGATATCGATCTGACCACTGCGAACGACGAAATCATCGAAGCTCCGTTTCGACTCGCTTGGCGCCAAATCCAGGCTTTGGGGCTCCCGGCGCCAGCAATATGCGAACTCATTGGGCACTTGATTTCGACCCTGTGGACCTTGCGGCGAGTCGGCCGTGATTCGATTCCAGCATTCGCCGACTTGGTTGATATTGGGATCCTTGTGGCGCCACATCTGGCCAAAACCATCGAAAGTGGCGAGAGCATCGGGCAAAACTCGCGGCTGGCTGACCTGTATGTTTTCCGCGCGGAACGTGACCGCGGCGACGTTCGACGCGAGTTCCTGGGACTTGCGCTGAAGTACTGCCCTGGTCACCGAAATGCATCGATGTTGATGTCGTACCAGCACCTTTATGATGCTCAGGCAGCCCTTGCGTTACTGGCCACCACGATTCGCCCCGCTTCGGTCAAAACAACTCTTCAGAAGGTGCACGATTCCCTTAAGGCCACGGAGGCGGCTTTCCCGCTGAACGAGGACCTCGCCGAGCATTGGGAACGATTTCAGAAAGCTTGTCTGAAGAACAAGATCGTCCCGGGGGCATTCGATGAGAAATGAAAACCCATTTGATGACCTTGAGATCGACCCCAGATTAAACGGGCGTGAACTCACAAAGCGCATCCGAAAGATCATTGAAAAAGCTCCCGTGCAAGCCAGAGCCGACATCCAAGCCAACTGGGAAAAGCTCACGCTTCGGGAAGATGAACGGGTACATTATGCGTTAACCGCACATCCGCGGCCGGAATCGGCGAGCGCGAGTGCAATAAGAATTTTACGATCGAATATACCGCTCCCGACGTCTCGTTTGCAGACCGACGCGGCGACTCTGACCCGAGCAGACGTGATTGTGTGGGAAGAAACCACGGTTTCGATCCAACACCTGCTTCCGAAATACGACCAAGGAAAATGATGGCCACGTTCAAACGCGCAGTGGGAATCGACCTAGGCACCACCAATTCATCGATCGCGATGATGAGCCCCGTCGGCGACGAATTGGTCCTTTGGGAAGACCGATTCAAGCGAAAGACCTTCCCATCTGTCTTGGGCTGGGATCCCGATAAACGGGCGTTCGTTCATGGCTGGGAGGCTTGGAATCGCAGAGGACTCGACCCTCAGCCGCTGACCTCCATCAAACGAAAGATGGGCAACGGACAAACAGTAACGCTTGGCGAGCAGGACCTGACTCCTGGCGACGTATCGGCCGAAATCATCAAGGCGATCACCGGCCTTGCCACCCTGTCATTTGCGAACATGGTCGAGGACCATCTGACCATTTTGGATGCGGCTGTGATTACGGTACCCGCGTACTTTGACGCGCTTCAGATCGAAGAGACCCGACGGGCCGGTGAGCTTGCTGGCATCGAAGTGCTGGGCCTGCTGCAGGAGCCCACTGCTGCTGCGATGTACCATGCTTGGAAACACGGCATTGAAGACGGCATTTTCCTTGTTTACGATCTTGGCGGCGGGACTTTTGATGTCTCGGTGATCCGCAGTATCCATGGGGAATATCAGGTGCTCGGCATCGATGGAGACAACTTCCTCGGCGGTGACGATTTCGACAAACGGCTCGCGGAACACTTCCGCCAGCGCCTGGTCGACCAAGGTTATTCACTCGATTTAGACCTCTCAAAACCAGACGATGCGACGCGGTTCTTCTTGCTGACCAAGGTTGCTCAAGAGGTCAAAGAGTCACTGAGCGGTTCTGAGGTTCAATTCGTGGCGCGGCGCGACCTTTTTGACGATCAGGAAGGCAACCCTGTGACCCTCGAATTCGAGTACTCTCGCGTGGAATTCGAAGAGTTAGTCGCCGATCTTGTGAACCAATCCATCGCCTGTTGTCACCGCGCGATCGAGCTTGCCGCCTCGCGCGCCGGCGTCTTGGGGTCGCAGATTCAACACGTGTTGATGGTCGGCGGGTCGACTCGAATCCCGCTTGTTCGGCAGGCGGTCGAAGAGGCATTTTGCGCAGGACAAACCCTTGCGACCGAACTTCGCGTCGACGAGCCGGACACATGCGTCGCGCTTGGCGCCGCGCTGCGGGCTTCAACGCTTGCTCCACTAGAAATCACCGAAGAAACCACAACCGTGGCGCTGAGCTCGGCAACCTACACTCATGAAGACAACGTCGACGTAAGTGGCACCGTGCTTGAACCACTCGGGGTCCGGACCGTCGCGCTGATTAACCAAGGCGGCGATGTGCACGCGCTGGTTCGGGCTCAGGACGACGGTTCGTTTGAGTTCGAGAACGTTCGGCTTCCCGAAACAGGCACGTATCGCTTCTTGTTGGACTTCTCGGATGCTGAGGGCGAGGCGCTTGGGTCCGTCCCGTTTTACGTGCATCGTGGAGCGCCAGAGGCTTCGCGGCCGACGGGGAGCGCGTTGTCCAATCCATCAGTTTTGGCAAAAGATATCGGCCTCGAAGTTGTGCGTGAATCCCGCAGCGAAAGGCACGTATTGCTGGCTCGCGGGGCTAGCCTACCGGCTCAGGGCGAGTTCACGTTTTACACAGCCGATCTTAGCGGCGCGGTGATTCTGCGGCTCTATCAGTCGCGGTTCCCGATTCGTTCCATCCATCTCACGCTCGCCGAAGACACGCCCACCGGAACGCCCGTCCGCCTGAAAATTCAGGTCGACGAGTCGATGGCGATGGTGGCCGAGGGTGAGATCGCCGGACAACGTTTTTGGGCGCAGATCGAGCCTCCCCCTGCGCGCGAACTCAAGGATTGGGCGCAAATCGAGGCGCTCCTAGAAGACTGTGAACGCGCCAGCAGCCAGCTTTGGGGTGACGAACTTTCGCGATTCCGCGAAGCCACGGAACACCTGGTGGCCGGGATTCGGGAAACCGTGCGGACGGACCCCGACAAATTGCAGGCGTTGGTGGTTCGACTGGAAGACGTCGTCTCGGATTATCGTAATAAGGACACCCAGCTCACCCCCGCTTGGCATCGGTTCGAAACCTTGCTCGACGCCGTCAAACGTATTGTCTGGCGAGGTGATGGAAAACGCCAACTAGGCCTAAATACAGAGGAGTGGCGAGCTCGACTTGGTGCCGTCGAGGCCGCCGGCCGCTCTGCGTATCAAACAAGCGATCAGCCCGCTTGGTCTCAGGTGTTTAACCAGATCCAAGCGACGTGGGAGACGCTAAAACAAGACGAGTTCATGTTTGCCGCGCCCTCGGATCCCGCGGCCTACGTTCAGATGTTGGCCACGAGCCTTCGCACGGTCATCGACAATTTCCGGTCAGCGTTTCACGCCTTTGCGATCTCTCCAAACCCCGAGACCGCCGCACTGCAGCACGGCGAGCTTCATCGGCTCGAGGTCATGCTCAAAGAAAAAGTCGAGGGCCCACTCGCTTTACTGGACCTCGAAAACACTCCACCTGATCGACTCAAACCCGAGCTCGACCGGCTGTTCGAAACTGCGAGTCATGTGCGGCGTCAATTTGACCGGCTGCCCACTTTAGGACTCGTGAGTCGTTAACTCACACGCTAAGCTGTTTGAATGAAACTCGTTTCACTATCGAGATAAGCTTTGTTCAAACATCTACTTCTTGCGGGTCTTATTAGCCTCAGCTCGTCGATGGCGGTCGCTCAAGACAGTGCGCCCGCTAAAAACCTGAGCGACGCTAAGATCGCAAAGATCCTGATTCAGGGCTCCATCGATTCCTATTCGGGCAATTGCCCGTGCCCATATAATCAAGCGAGCAACGGCAGTCTTTGCGGTAAACGCAGCGCCTATAGCAAGCCCGGTGGTGCAGAGCCCTTTTGTTATCGCGCGGATGTGACGGATGAGATGATTTCCGATTTCCGGAAGTCGCAATGACAAAACTGATTGCAAGCTGAGCCGTTCGAATGAAAAAACTATTCTGGCTCGGTGCCACATTTCTTTTCCTGACAAATTGTCAGGGCGACGCCCACCTTTCTGACGGAGTTCAGGACTTTGGAACAAGCCCTGATGCTACGAACGATGTTGCCAGCCAATCTGACTTAGGTGCGGATGTTAGCCCCGACCCTTGTGGCGACGGTGTGGTGGAAGCCAGTGAGGCATGCGACCCAGATGCCAGTTTACAGGCCGCCTGCACCGACCTCGGGTTTGACGGTGGACCGCTAGCTTGTTCGACAAGCTGCGAGTTCGACACGTCAGCTTGCACTCGGCTGTCGTGCCCTAACGGCGAAATCGACCCGATGGAAGATTGCGAACCAGGAATCGCCTTAACCGACGACTGCGCGGCCATTGGGTTTGATGGCGGCGCACTGACGTGTCGCGATAATTGTTCTTATGAAACTGACGCATGTTTCAAATGTGGGGACGGCATCGTCAGCGGGCCAGAAACCTGCGACGGCGCGACGCTCGACGGCCAAACATGCGCGACTCGGGGCTTCACAACTGGTGTCCTTACCTGCGGTTCGACGTGTCAGTTCGATGAATCTGCGTGTTTCAAATGTGGAGATAATCTTATCGGCGGGACAGAGACGTGTGACGGTAACAATCTAGGCGGAAAAACCTGCGCGACCCAAACACCGGCAACGCCTGCAGGCATGCTCAAATGCTCCGCCTCGTGTGCATTTGATACGACGTCTTGCGTAGTGCCAAGCCCAACCGATGCCGATAACGATGGGGTTCCCGATAATCAAGACCCGTTCCCAAATGACAACACCCGATGTGGCGATGCCGACGTCGATCAATGCGATGATTGTTCGGTTCTCGGCACCAAGAATGTTGCCAATGATGGATACGACGTCGATGGCGACGGGCTTTGCGAAATCCCGTTGGCATATGAGTGCATGAACGGCGCAAACGCGGGGGCCGACCCGTTTCGACTCGAAGCGTGTGTTACGTTTTCGCTGATCAATTTGGACCGAGCGCAATTCCCCGCAGAAGCCGGAAACGCCGCACCCGTAGCTTGGAGCGAGGCCATCTGGGCCGTCGCTAACGCCCATGCGGTCGACATGTGTACACGTGGCTTTTTTGCGCACAACAACCCTGACGGCCTGAATGCCAGTCAGCGAGCTTCCGCGGCCGGGCTATCCTTCGGGCTGGCCGAAAACATCTCCGTGAATCTGGATCCCCAGGCGGCCCAATATGGTTTTATGGAGGAACCGACCTGCACCGGGCATCGCGGAAATATTTTGGAAAAACGCGCGACCGAAGTTGGCGTCGGGTATTTCAAATGCAACCGCCCGACTGCGCAGTACCAGTGGGGCAAACATCACCATATCGTCCAAGATTACCGCTGGAACTTTAACCTCGCGTCGAGCGCGTGGTGTGGAATGGCCGCCAACGATTGTGAAATTCCGCCAAACCCGCCGACGGTAGCCGTTTGCCCAGCCAACTTGATTGGATTTGGTTTTTGCCCTGTACCGAGTGCACAGACACTTCAGGGTTGGAATTGCCCCAACGACTGACCCACGTGTATTCCAGCTGTGTACGTTATTCGTGTCTATGACCGTTACGATCGGCCGCTAAGCCAGTAAGATCGCGGCAAACTGATTCTTATCTTGCGAGGTTATTTTGAGACACTTCAGTGGCTCCCTTCTTATTCTGCTGGCACTGGCCTTATCGGCTTGCAGTGATTCCGGCACCTCCACACCGACGGACAACCCAGACGCGGGCACCAACAACGCGAGCAACAACGCGACCAACAACGGCACCAACAACGGTACCACCGGTGGTACTAATAATGTGATCGTCGACCCCTTGGGTGACGAGGACGGTGATGGTGTAGCCAATGGACAAGACAACTGCGCTGCGGTGGCCAACCCGGATCAAGCCGACGCAGATGGCGACTCGTTTGGGGACGCCTGCGATAACTGCCCCACGGTCGCAAACTTCGATCAGGCTGACATGGACGCCGATGGATCGGGCGACGCCTGTATCGGACTGGTGAACCCTACCGGCGACGACGACGGCGACCTGGTCCTGAACGGCATCGACAACTGCCCCCTGGTCGCAAATCCGGACCAGGCTGAAGGCGATGGGGACACCATCGGCGATGCTTGCGACAACTGCCCGACGATCGCCAACTTCGACCAGACTGACACAGATGCCGACGGCACTGGCGACGAATGCTCGGACTCCGATACCGACGGTGACACCGTGCCAGACCGTTTGGACAACTGCCGAACGACAGCAAACACGGATCAGGCCGATATCGACGGCGATACAACGGGTGACGCCTGCGACAACTGCCCATTCACGGCAAACTTCGACCAAGCTGATGCCGATAACGACGGCGCTGGCGACGCTTGCGACGCAGCAGATGCGGATGCCGACGGCATTCAGGACGATCAGGACAACTGTCCGATGATCGCCAATCCGACTCAGGTCGACCGCGACCTCGATCGGGTCGGAGACGCCTGCGACAACTGCCCATTCATTCCTAATATCGACCAGGCCGACGCAGATGCAAACGGTACCGGCGATGCATGTGAAGGAACCGACACCGACGGTGATGGTTGGATCGACGTGTTCGACAACTGCCCGATGTTGACCAACGCCGACCAGCTTGACGCAGATGTTGATGGGGTTGGCGATGTTTGTGATAACTGCCCGACCGTTTCCAACGCACCACAACTCGACACCGACATGAACGGCGTCGGAAATGTCTGCGAAGGTTTCAACTCGCCGGCACCTTCAGGCCGTTTGGATTTCTGGGCCAAATGTGCCGACGGAACCTACTCGGCTTCCAACTGCAACACCCAGTGTAATGATGGGCTCGATAATAACGGTAACGGACTTATCGACCAGCAAGACCCTGGCTGTTTGAGCCCTTGCGACACGAGCGAAGCCGACGGAATCAGCGGGAATAACCCAACTTGTATCTCGGGCGACAACTCGTGTTTCGACACGAATCCACGCTGCCGAACGGAGTGTCTCTTTGACGGCAACTCCGGAAGCGGCAACGACGAGGCGGAATGTTCGCCGCCGCCAGGATGCGATTGTTACGGGTGTTGCGGAGCCAGCTCTTGTTCAAACAACGTGTGCATCGGCAAAGCGTGCACCGTTTCGGCTGACTGCGGTGCCAACGCCAACTGTGTGGATTCGAACGCAGACAACGTCAAAGACACGTGTGCTCCGCAATGCACAAACAATAACGACTGTCCGACGGGTTCGGCCTGCACGATTGATTCGGATGGAGTCGGTGGCAACGACACCTGCGCGCTTTTGAGCTGCACAGGTGACTACGATTGCGGCACATTCTTGCTCGACGGCAGCGCCTGTAAAAAGAACCTGAACTGCATCAACACAGGGTGTGGAGTGTGCGTGAACTTGTCGTCGCGTTCCTGTGACGTCCAAACAGACTGTTTCATCGCTGGCGCTGACCGCGGCGGAGACTGTGTTGGCGACCCAAATCCAGGCGACGGCACACGTGCTGGTTCGTGCCAGTGCGGTGTCGACTTCTGCTCGGCATGCACCGAAGAATGCGATGGCGTCGACAACAACTGCGACGGCCAAGTCGACGAAGTCTGCACACCGGCTTGTATTCCGCTGGTTGAAATCTGCGACGGCAAAGACAACGACTGCGATATGTTGGTCGACGAAGGTTGCGGAAATTGCAGCCTCGAGATCTGCGATGGCATTGATAACGACTGCGATATGCTGATCGACGAAGGTTGCCCAACTTGCGTGGCGCGGCCCGAAATCTGTGATGGCATCGACAACGACTGCGACATGATGATCGACGAAGGTTGCCCTGTCTGCACCCCCGGTCCGGAGCTTTGCAATAACGTTGACGACGATTGCGACGGCATCGTCGACGAGGACTGTGCAATGTGCGCCCCAATGGCAGAAACCTGCGACGGCATCGACAACGATTGCGACGGCACGATCGACGAAGGCTGCGCGATGTGTATTCCGAAAGCCGAAGCCTGTGATGGAGTCGACAACGACTGCGACGGCATCATCGACGAAGGTTGCCCCGACTGCAGCCGTGACGGCCTTGCCTGTCAGACCGGCGCCGATTGCTGCAAGGGTTACTGCAACCCAACTTCGTTGATTTGTGGAGACCGCCCCAATATGTGCAAGACACAGCTTCAGTCATGCACCACCGGTGGTGATTGCTGCGCTGGTTTGATCTGCGGCGCGGGCCTTTGCCTCGTGCAATAAATCCGATTGGTTGCGAGGCCCTCTTTGCCCTACACTTGGCGCGAATTGAGGGCCTCGACACCGATAATCCATGACTGACATCGACCGACTTTTCGACGCCACCCGCAAATCCACGCTGGGTGGCGCTGATTCCATCAGCTTTGAGTGGTGGCACCGAACGTCGCGCCTTGCGTTTGACGCTCAGGATTGGCCAACGGCGCTTGATCGACTTGCCCGGCTCGGGGATTTGGTGAAGGCCGATGACGAAGCGCGCACGGCGGTGCTTGGTCTGGCCCTGACGGCCTGTATTCGCGGCAACGTACCTGGACGTGTGGAAACCGCCATTGCCCAATGGAATTCGGTCCCTGGCCTGTATTTTGACTTACTCCGTGGCGCGGTTGATTTGGCCGCAACCCAAGACACGCGCTCGGCCGAAATCACGCTGGATTTGGTGTCAAAACGACTGCCATATTGGCCTTATGTTTGGTCGGCGTGCGGGGAACGATACGACCGTTTAGGGCAATGGGCGTTAAGCGCGGCGGCCTGGCAAAAAGCCGAAGCTGGTTTGGGCGAGCGAGCAGTCCTGCGAGTGGGTGTCGCGGCAATGCATGCCGGAAACGTGAAACAAGGCCGAGAATCACTTCGTCAGATCACACCTGATGCTCAGAATTTTGCGTGGGTTATGACGGGCTGGGTCGCAAGCCACCGATGGTTTGACCGGCTGCGGGCTTACGACGCCCTTGATGATGTTTTGGCGGCCGAACTCCGTGCCGAGCCTGGCCTTGGCCGCCCTGCCCTGTCAATCATACAAGACACCCTCAGAGCGATTCTTCTGCTCATTCCCCCTCTCCTGTCCAACGACGAGTACGAACGCCTTGACGAGCTTGTCAGGAAGGCGTTCGACCCGCTGGAATCGGCGGCCGCGATACAGCGGCTTCAAGCCCGACTCAAAGCAGCTCAGGTCCATCCTGAGGGAGAAGAAGCCCAAAACGCCGACGCAACGTTGGCCAGACTCGCTGGCCAACCGTCAGACGAAACCAACGTCACGCGCCTGATGGACCTTGCGGCTGCAGGAACATTGAGTGCGTCGGATGTCGAAGAAATACTCGCGCTGCCCTCGGCGCAATGGGGCCCGCTTCACGCGATATGGCTGAACCTCAAGGGCCCCGACATGGCCATCGAATTGGAGAGCCCTTTTATGAGGTGGATCGCTTCGGCACGCCGGCCAGAAGTGGGTTGGATTCCGGTCGTCGAACATTTCATGGCGCGTGGCTTATTTTTCGCAGGAAAACAGGCGCTCAGGCGTGCCATGCGAGAAGGCGAGTTTGCTCCGGAGGACCTATTCGAAACGCTGCTTGAGCAAGCTGTTTCGCACTCCGCCGAAAACGACACCGAAAACGAGCTTCATTGGTGGTTGAGCCAAGCGGGCCGCTAACCAAACGCAGCTGGTAGCCGCGCTTGAATCGAGTGCAGATGTGCAAACGCCTCGGTTTCAAAAGCAAGTGCACGTTTGTAGCCTTCCATCGTCCCGTCAAGACACTCTGCTGACGCTCCAAAAGCTTTGGCGGCATCCTGAAGCGCAGTCATTTCAAGCAAGACAGACCATTGGGCCAAAACGCGTGACGCGGCCTCTCGGCCTTTGCGCCTGGCCGCCACGTGATTCTTGAAAAACTCCATTTCGGCAGCGTCCTGCAACGCCAGCTGGGCAATGACCTCGGTTCCAGCGAGTCCGGGAACATAATTTTCACGGGTTTCATGAAAAAACTCTTTGCTGCCAAAACCGTGATCAATCGTCCATCGCAATACGCCTTCAATCTGGCGACTGCGGCCTGTAAGACCCAAATCGCCCTGCCGAATCGTGATGATATAATTCACGAAAACTTCGGAGTCTCCTTGCGGAGGATTTCGCAAGTCGAAGGTCCACGTGGTGGCGCCGTCTGTGACCGTGACCTCGTGAACACCCGGAAGGTCGCGATATCCGGTCAAAATCACCACGCCACGGCCACCAAACCCGCGGGACACTAATGGTCGGCCCAGGGCAAGTTCGTAGCGCACGAGCTTCCAAAGGTCTTCGGTCGATGGGCCGTTCAAGTCACGAGCATGCCACCCTGAAAAGTATCCAAGACTTTCGAGCACGCCGTAATTCGAGAACCACTCACCATCTTCCGAGAAATATCGGTCGGTAGCCTCATGCCGATTCAACTTGGGATCAAACGCGTACGTCATAAGGGCGGCGGACGAGGCGCAAAGCCACTCGTCTAGATCGACTGCCGCGCCCTGAGCCTCTGCCGAAACACCGACGGCTTGCACAAGCCCTACGGCCCCGGGCAAAAGAGGTGGGACTTGAACTTCGAGTTGTATCTGCTTTGGGAATTGCATAACGCGGTCTCAGAAGTACGAAATGAATGCGGTTGCGAGCCCAAGAAACGCCATGAACCCGAAGATATCTGTGAAGGTCGTCACAACCACGCCACCGCCAAGCGCGGGGTCTTGGTTGAGCGCTTTCAACATGATCGGCACGGCAGCGCCCGCCAGACCAGCGATCGTCATATTGATGACCATCGCACTAAACAAAACCAGACCGAGTACCGGACTGCCCTTCCAAAGCCAGGCCGTAACACCGGCGATGATCCCAATGCCAGCGCCGACGGTCAGGCTGATCACAAGCTGCTTGCCGATGGCATGCATCCCTTGAGAATATTCAAGCTCTCCGAGCGCGATCGCGCGCGTCACAACCGTCAATGTTTGGGTTCCGGCGTTGCCGCCCATTCCGGCAACCACAGGCATGAACGTAGCCAAGACAACAACCTCGGCGATGCTTCGCTCGAAAAGACCGACCACAGATGACGCCAGAAAGGCTGTCCCCAGGTTCAAAACCATCCACGGAAAACGACGTGCGATCGACCGGCTCACGGGCGAATACACACGGTCTTCTTCCGACAGAAGTTGCATGCGATACATGTCCTCGGTTGCTTCCGCCGTCAAAACGTCGATGACGTCATCAACCGTAATAACCCCGAGCAAGGTGAACTTCTCGTCAACGACAGGCACAGCCAACAAATTATATCGGGCGGTCAATTCCACCACGACTTCCTGGTCATCGGTGGCTTTCACGGCGACGGGATTGGTCACCATGATTTCGGACAGGGTCGCCTGCGGCTGCGCCGCGATCAATCGGCGAATCGGCACCACGCCCAAGAACGTTTTCGATTCGTTGACCACATAAACATAAAAAATAAACTCTGACTCACCGGCACGCTCTCGAATGGCCTGAATCGCCTGTTCGACCGTCATGTCCTCACGGACGGTCAACATGTCCGCGGACATCAGACTACCGGCAGACTCTGCCTCATAAGTCCGCAAATGGTCGATTCTGATGCGCCGGTTTTCGTCGACTTTCCCCAACACGCCGTCGATACGATCGTCGTCTAGAAGTGACGTAAAAAACGCACCATCATCGGGTGCAAGCCGGTTGATAAGAGACGCAATTCGGTCTTCATCCAAGATCGACAAGATCTCTTCAAGAATACCCTGAGGAAGCTCAAGCAGCGTGTCGGCCGCGCGTTCTTGCGTGTACAGAATTTCAATCAGCTGCTTCTGCTCAATGGGATTTAGGTAGCCAAAAAACTCCGCCAAATCAGCCGCTCGAAATTTCTCGAGCGTCTTGATGACGCGGTCTTTGGCTCCATGGCGCAGGAGCTTGCGAAGCAACTCAATTTGTATCTTGTTGACAGCCATCAGGGCACCACCGGGCGGAGAGCGTCGACATTCGTCATACAGGCCCGCTGAGGGCCACCCCTTCTAAGGCCGACCCCGCTTTGAATCAACATGCATGTGAATAAAATCCGCGCCAGCGCGTCGCTTTACAGGGTCTGGTGCTTCATTTATGGTGCGCACGCTTTAGCCAACCTATTGTTTTTTCTTGAGGAGCGCTCGATGTTCATCATCCCTCGTGCGAGCAAAGTTCTATCGTTGTGTATTCTGGTTTCTGGACTCGGACTAACCGCCTGTGGCGGTGCTGATCGAAGTTCGGCGCTTGAAACAGACCAAACCAAGCTTACCGCCGCCACTGAAGAAGGCGATTTTGACGCCCTGATGGCAGAAGCCGATGCTTCTTGGCAAAAACGAGTCGAAAAGGCCGAACTCCTGAAGGCCATCGCCACTTGGGAAAAGGCCGCAGCCACGGCTACGCCGACACTCAGTGCCGAAGAGCGAGCAGATAAGCTTGCGACCATCTTTGAGACGCTGTCCCGTGCCTACTATTTCCTTGCAGATTCACATATTCGGCTCGAGGCCAAAGATGATGAGTTGAACGACAAGATTATGGCGACTTTCGAAAAAGGCGTGACGTCTTCCGAAAAGGCCATCGCGATTCGCGACCCGAAATTTGCTGCAAAGGTCGCTGCCGACCGAAATGCATGGAAAACGGCCGTGAAGTCCGCAGACCCCAAGGCCCTTCCTGCTCTTTATTGGTATTCGACTAATCTTGGAAAGTGGGCACTGCTCGAAGGAATCGCGACGATTCTGTCGCGCAAAGACGATATCAAAGCGACCATGGATTGGGTTGTTGCCACCGACGCAACCTACTTCTACGGGGCTCCTTACCGGTATTTTGGCGCCTATCATACCAAGGTGCCGATCGGGGGAGGCAATCCTTCAGCTGCCAAAGAGTCTTTCGAAAAAAGCATTGAGCTTGCGCCGAAATACTTGGCAACGAAGGTCCTGATGGCCGACCAATACGCCGTCCTTGTGGGTGACCGAGCGCTCTTTGAGAAGCTTCTCAACGAGGTTGTTTCGGCAGCACCCGATGCCGACCCAGCGATCAGTGCCGAAAACGCGCTCGAAAAGCAGAAGGCGACACGATTGTTGGCGGATGCAGACGAGTACTTCTATTGATCGACGGCTGCGAAAAAAACCTTAACCCGACTGGTGACTTATGAGACGACTCTCTTCGATTTTAATGATTTTCGCCCTATTTATGATGGCATTGCCTGCGTTCGCGCAGGACAAAGAAGTCTACACGTTGAACCTTGGCACGGTCGCCCCGCCCAATACACCGTGGTCTAAACAACTGAAATCAATGAAGAAGCGAATCGAGGCGGATTCGGGTGGACGCCTCAAGGTCAAGTTGTTCATGGGAACAGCTGGTGGTGAGGTCTCGATCGTTCGGCAGGCCAAGCGCGGCGAACTTCAGGCTGCAGCCGTATCGACGGGTTCGGTCGCAAGTCTTGTTCCAGAAATGAATGTTTTTGAGCTCCCTTATCTTTTTGCGGACACCGCAGAAGCCGACAAAATCATCGATAATCACCTGTTCACACCTGTTCAGGAACTCCTGCGTGAGTACGGGTTCGAGTTGTATTTGTTTGCCGAAAACGGTTTCCGTAACTTCGGTGTTAAGGGCAAATGCATCAAAAAACCCGAGGACCTTGCGGACATCAAAATGCGTTCTCAGGAGTCTTGGGTTCACGAAGAGATGTACCGTGCGCTCGGCGGAAACCCGGTTCGAATCGCTGTCCCGGAAACCCTGAGTGCCATTCAGTCGGACAACGTTCAGGGCTTTGACAACACCCCGCTTTTCGCGTTCGCGGCGAGCTGGACTCAAGGCATCGATCACTGGACCGTGAGCGACCATATCTACCAACCCGCCGTTATTATTTATAATAAAGACTGGTTCGATAAGTTGCCCAAAGATCTTCAGGCTATTTTGCTCGCAGATCGCGAGAAAGAGACCAACAGCGGTCGGGATTTGGTTCGTAAACTCAATCCTAAACTGATCGAGAATTTGAAAGCCGCCAAGATTACCGTTTGTGAAATGACTCCCGACGAAAAGAAAACCTTCGCTGCCAAGTCCAAGTCGGTGCACTCAATGTTCCGCAAGCGAGTAGGCAAGAAGGGAGCGAAATTGCTCGACCTTATCGAAAAGAATCGTTAACTGCGGCAAGTGCCGGACCCAGAGCGCCTTTCGTAAGATGGCGCTTCTTTTTTATCAGGATCCCCTATGTCGACGGCTGAAACGCCCGAACTTGCAGACCGCCTTGGGTGGTTTGGACGAATTGACCGCGCCATTTTCCAGCTCGAGACCGTGATTGTCGTCACCGCTCTGTTAGTCATGAGCGTGGTCGTTTTCACCGACGTCGTTTACCAGCTTATGGTGACGATCGAACAAGACCTCGCAAGCCGGCCAGCACAAGGCTGGACCTTGGTTGCAGTGTTGCTCGCCTTTGTCGGGGCGATGGCCTGGGCGGCCACTGCGCCGCTGGAATCCATTGGGAAGCGCGCTGGAACGACCCTGGCAGTGGTTGCAGGCGTTGTCGTCTTGAGCTCGATGCTTACGCACTGGGATTCGGCTTCGGTCTATCGACTCTTGTTACTGGGCCTATCGGTTCCTGCCGTTTTAACGCTGTGGAGGCAAGCCCACCGACGCTATGTTGCCATGTATTTGGTCTGCATGGGGATTGCTCTTTTTGGGTTTGGAAACCTGCCGACCGGTTACTCGTGGTCCCAGTCGTATTCTCTCCTATTGCTGCTGTGGGTTGGTTTTTTAGGCGCCAGCATGGCTGCGCGCCAGCGTCGACACCTCAAGATCGACCTCGCCCGTAAGCTGTTGAGCCCTGACAAAGTCCCGGCATTCAACGCGCTATCGTATCTGGCCGCGGCAATTTTTAGCGGAATGGTTTTTTACCTGTCCTATATCTACATGTTTGGATCCGACAGCACCTATCTGACGCCGATTTGGAACGCCGCAGCCTGGTTGCCTGAATCGGTACGCCAAGACCTCATGTCGGGATTCCCTCTGCCTGACGACGCCTCGTTTTACCGACGGGCGATGCAGATCGTGTTTTCTCCGAGCGAGCCCGGCGAGGTCCCAGATTATTTGAAAGTTCTGGCGATTCCAGTCTCGTTTTTCCTGATTACCGCTCGTTTTCTAGGACATTCCATCGTGTTTGCGCGGATGGCCGCACGCCATGAGTCCTTTGACGAAAACATGGGGGCCCACTGATGAATCGTTTTATCTCGCTGTGGGCGTTTTTGTTGATGCTGGCCATTCCGATGGCCAGCTGGGCTCAAGCCAAAACCCTCGAAGAACTCATGAACGAGGTCTCGGAAGAGGAACCCGCCGAGGTCGTTCCGGCAGTTGTTGTGGATGCTCCGCCAGGCAAGGTCAAAACGCTCGAAGAGCTGATGGGCGAAGTTGCCGACGATAACTCCGACACGTTTCAGGCGGTCGCGGCACCCGATCCTATTGCCGACACGGAGCCGATTGCAGACTCCGAAACAGTCGCGCTGACCGAACCCACACCCGGTGAGGAGGCCTCAGCTCCTGGCCTTGGCACGATGTTCTGGGTCGGCCTAATCTTGTTGATCGTTGTCCTGATTGGCCTTGGCGTTCCGCTCTACGTGCTGATTGGCTCGATTTCAGCCTATCTGCTGTTTTTTGGCGGCATCTTTTCGGAATTCAGACTGCTGACCGCGATTATTGAACAAACCCGCGGGCTAGCTGACCAACCTGTCCTATTAGCGATTCCTTTCTTTGTGATGTCGGGTGCGATCATGACCGAGGGCGATATCGCCAAACGGCTGATTGCCTTTGCACAGTCCATGTTTGGATGGCTCCCCGGGGGATTGGCGATTTCAGCGGTTTTTGCGTGCGTGTTCTTTGCGGCAATTTCAGGCTCGTCACCGGTCACCGTAATCGCCATTGGCAGCATCATGTACCCGGCCCTGGTCAACGCTGGTTATCCCGACAGATTCAGCGCAGGGCTTGTAACGTCGGGCGGAAGCCTTGGAATTCTGATTCCGCCAAGCATTCCCATGATCGTTTACGCGATCGTCGATCCAACCGGGCTCAAAGACCCGCTCGGTTACGCCCTCGCCACCACGGGCGGCGGAGATGCAGGAGTCAAAGACCTGTTCCTCGCTGGCCTTGGACCGGGTCTACTCATCGGCCTAGCGCTTGCCATTTGGTCCCTCAAAACCGGTATCCTCCACAAGGTTAAAACCACTCCTTTTGAGCTCAAATTGGTCGGTAAAACCTTTGTGGATGGGTTCTGGGCGCTGAATCTGCCCATCATCATTCTGGGCGGCATCTATTCCGGAATTTTCACGCCGACCCAAGCGGCGGCCGTCTCGGTCGTTTACGCAGCGTTGGTTGAGTTTTTTATTCATCGCAGCATTAAGTTGAAAGACGTGCCGCGGATCTTCTCGGAATCTGCGATTCTCATGGGCAGCCTGCTCATCATTATGGCGCTAGCGCTTGGTTTCAACCTCTACTTGGACCGCGCCAAGATTCCAGAGGCAGCCGTCGACTGGATCCTTTCACTCGACCTGAGCCTGTTCACGTTCCTGATCATTGTTAACGTGTTGTTGATCATCGTCGGGTTCTTCATGGACATCCTGTCGGCCATCCTAATTTTGGTGCCCTTATTGGCTCCGATCGCGTTTGGCCTGGGAATCCATCCGCTTCATATGGCGATCATTTTCATCGTGAATCTCGAGATCGGCTACCTGACCCCGCCCATCGGTTTGAACTTATTCGTGGCTAGTTCCCTGTTTAAGAAAGGTATCGGCGAGATGGTTCGCGCCGTCGCGCCGTTTGTCGGATTGATGGCGATTTGCCTGCTTCTGATCACCTATATTCCAAGCGTCTCACTCGGACTCGTGAGTTTCTCGCGTGGCGGGTCCTTCTACGTACCCTGGCCCGACAAGACGGCTCCAGAAACGCCAGCAGACTCCACCGAACCCGATATCCAGAAACCAACGGAAGTCGCACCAGCCAAGGCCGATCCAGGGGTGAAGACCTTGGAAGAGCTGATGGGTGAGGTCGACGATGACGATCAGGAAGGCGAGACGCCTGAGGGCGTCGCTGACGAGGTCGTAGACGAGAAACCTACCGAGGACAAACCGGCGCGTGTTAAAACGCTTGAAGAGCTTATGAACGAAGTCGAATGAATCGATCATGGCCCGTGGTACATCTTTCTTGGTGCGCCGGCCTCTTCCCGGCATTGTGATTTGGTGCGCCGAGCATGACCAAAAACGATCCCAATTGGCCCCAGGTAAAACCGCGTTCGTGGTTTGATCCGCCGCGACGTTTGACCCTGACTATGCCCGGGAAATTCTTTCTTGGGCTGACGCTGGCCGTGGGCATGGCCGCGATCAATACCGGCAATAACCTGTTGTTTTTGCTGCTTGGCATGATGCTTTCGCTCATCACAGTCAGCGGGGTCTTGAGCGAGGCCGTCATCAAAGGGATTTCGGCGTCGCGACGCGTGGGCGCTGGTGTCGCGGGACATGCGATCCCCGCGCAGATCACGGCCACGAATGGGTCGGGTTACGCCGCGCTCAGCGTCGAACTTGCCGACCCCGAAGCCATGGCCATCGCAGGCCCGTTGGTTGGAAAAGTTATCGGCATCAAGCGCCATGCTTGGTGGAAGTTCTGGAAAACTCAGGTCGAAGGGCTCCCCATTGGCAGCGCCTATACGATTCGCATCGATGCCGGAGCGACCGCGGAGCTCGACGCGTCGTATGAGTTTCAGACGCGCGGAATCTATCGATTATGGGATTTCAGTGTCGTCACAAGGTTTCCATTCGGACTCTTCGAAAAATCCAGACATCTGGCAGGCGGGTTGGACCTCGTGGT
>JBBKVQ010000347.1:0-10052 GCA_037968515.1 Bradymonadaceae bacterium | reverse complement strand
GAACGCGCCACATGTTTAGCCATCGAGAGTTTTTCGGCCGAGGAACCCGCCTGTCGCGACCCCTGAGTGCCAAGTTCGCCGCGCATATAGAGCTGGCGAGTTTTATTGCGTTGGAGCTTACCCGACGACGTTTTGGGCAAAAGACCTGGGTCAAGAATCACGATATCCGAGACTTTGACCGAAAACTCTTTCCCGACGGCATCCTGAACGGCCTCGGTGATGGCCTCATCCGTGGAGTCCCCTTTGCGCTCAAGCGCAATCACGAGCTCTTCAGTCGTTTCGCCGGGACGCGAGAACGCGACCACATTGCCCTTGCGGACGCCAGC
Source organism: Bradymonadaceae bacterium (assembly GCA_037968515.1). Classification (GTDB taxonomy): domain Bacteria; phylum Myxococcota_A; class Bradymonadia; order Bradymonadales; family Bradymonadaceae; genus JBFFMO01. The sequence continues at coordinate 9,726 of JBBKVQ010000347.1, read as the reverse complement.
GAGGTTTTGGATTGGCCACTCGATCGATTGCGGATGAATGTTTCGACCATTCAAAATGATCAAATCTTTGAGGCGACCCGTGACGTAGATTTCGTTGTCCAGCACGTACCCAAGGTCACCGCTGCGAAGCCAACCGTCGCGGAACGCTGCCGCTGTGGCTTCCTCATTCAGGTAGTAGCCCGGCATCACCGACGGCCCACGCAGGCAAATCTCACCCTCGTGCCCGTCGGCCACTGGCTCTCCGGTTTCAGAGGACTTAATCGACACTTCATGAAGCGGGAAGACCGGTCCACAAGACACGTGTTCAAGTGCGAATTCTCCGGTCGCTTCGATCGAAACACCGTCGTTTTCGAAGGCATCGGGATCGACCTGACGGACTCTCATTGTCTGGCCCGGCAGCTTCAACGAGATCGCGAGCGTAAACTCGGCCATGCCGTAGGCGGGAAGAATCGCGCTCGGCGGAAGGTCGCAGTTGTCTGAAAGCAATTCGACAAAATGTTGCGCTGACTGAGGATTAATCGGCTCGGCGCCCACCCCAACTACGCGCAGTTTTGACAGATTCCAGCTCTCAAGATGTTTGGGTGTGGCTCGACGAGCTGCCAAGCCGAGCGCGAATGGCGGACAAAACGTAGCGGTCGCTCCACAGCGCGAGGCCGTTTCGAGCCAGCAGTTTGGATGTTTCAAGAATCGCAACGTAGGGATGAACGTGCCGTTGATGCCCCAGAACGCTGGCGCAATCACAAATCCTATCAGGCCCATATCGTGATAGAGCGGCAACCACGACAGGCTGTGGTCGTTGTGCTCAGGCGCCATTGCCAGCGTCGTCATGATTCCCGTCACATTCGCGTGCAACGACGCGTGAGTAACGATCACACCTTTGGGGTCAGACGTGGATCCCGACGTGTATTGAAGGAAAGCGATATCGGCAGGCAAAATTTCTGGAAAAACAGGCGTTGCGTCGCATTTTCTGAGCGACTCAATCGCCACCAGATTCCGCAAGCTTGGCACTCGGTCGACGACCGCCCACAACACGTTCTGAAGCTTCTCGGAGGCAAGCAGAATATCAGCCTTTGCTGTATCCAAAATCCGCGTAAGCCGCTCCAGATAAGCGTCGAACTCCCCCATCGAAACCGGTGGGTAAAGTGGCACTGGAATCACGCCGATCTGGACCGCGGCAAAGAAGCTCAGAACGAAGTCCTCGGGCTCGATGACAATGATTCCTACACGATCGCCTTTTTTCAAACCAAGCTTTTGCAGCGCAGCGGCACGCACCGCCGTAGCCTTAACCATGTCAGGATAGGAGTAAAACGTGTCTTTTCCCGACATGTCTTGAAACGTAAATCCGTTTTCCGGATAGAGCGATGCACTGGCTTTTACCGCATCGGCGAGGGTCGAGGAAACAGGTTCTGTGCGGATCATAGAGCGTTACCCTGCTTCTGCGTAGGTGACCATTCTGTCTTGTTCAGCGTCCCAAACACCAAGGCTGAACACCCTGGCGATATCACTCGGGCGCCATGAAACACGGCCTGGAGACTGCAATTCCGGCATCGCTGCCATTGCTTCCGGCAAACGATAGAACGGGATGCGGTGATTAAGGTGATGAACATGGTGGTACCCGATATTTCCCGTGAGCCAGTGCATAATCGGCGGCATGTCGAACATGCTCGACGAATTAAGCGCCGCGAAGGTGTAGTCCCAGGCAGCGCGGCCACGCAACTTACAATCGGGGAAGTTGTGCTGGGCAAAGAACAAAAACGAACCCAGACCCAGCGCCACAATATGCGGAATGATGATCGCGCACAGTGCCGTCCACACGTCGGTCAAGGCCCATAGCCCCCCAAAAAGCGAGAAATGAATCAAGAGTGCGACAGGCCCGCCCCAGTGATTTTTGGGGTCACGGCGAAACGGCGAAATAGCCATACCGATCAAAAACACCGTGAAATAGCCGCCAAACACCATCAGCGGGTGGCGCACCGCGCGATACAAATACCGCTGTTTTGGAGTCATTCGACGCCACAGCGTCTTGGTCACAAGCGGAAACGAGCCGATCGAAGACCCGAACAACTTAGCGTTATTATGGTGGTGGTAGTTATGGGTTTCTGTCCAAACCGAACGGACGGACAATTGGTAAAACCCGATAATCGTCATGATCACACTGGCTGGTTTGGATTTCCTGAAAATCGCCCCGTGCAAGTAGTCATGGTAAAAAATGAAGGCACGAATCTGGACGAGTCCAAAACCAATCCCAAAGACCAATTGCATCCACTTCGAAGGAGCGACAATCGTGCCCGCCCCCAGAATGCTGAGGACCGCCAGCGTCGTAATCAGCAACCGCCAAGATTTTGCGCGATCCTCTTCAGCAAACACCTTGGTAGCTCGCACCAAGTCGGTGTCTTTGCGGCGCGAGGGAGCTTTGGTTTCAACCACGTCATCCGCAGGCACGACGTCCAGTGCTGGATGGGCGACTTGGGCAACAACTGAAGAAAATAACATACCGAATACTCTGTTCGCTGCGCATTTGAATGCGCACCAATCATGCCTCTAAAGACAGCATTTTAGGCAGGGCCCAAACGCGGAAAATGCCTAGCACGGCTTGTATCCACGGGGCAAGCCCACGAAAGGACCCACGAATTTCTGATGCCTCGACGCGTCAAAACCTGCGTCCGACAGCCGTCCACTCCAAAGCGGTGTGATTCCGAATCGAAACGCTCAAACCAGCGCGGGTAGCCACTGCGAGGCAACATTCTTCATGGTCCGTATAGTAAAAAGCCGATGACTCGGTGTTTAGAGGCGCAAAAAACTCGCCAGATTCCAAATTGAACTCGAAAGATTTTGTCGACGTTCGAAAGCCCGTGCCCAACAATTTGATGAAGGCCTCTTTAAGCGTCCAGATGCGAAAGAAAGCGCGCCGACGGTCTGGTTGACCCAAAACCCACTGGATCTCGTTAGCAGTGAATTGGCGAGGCATGAGGAGGTCAATATCGGTGCGCCGAATGGTGGTTTCGACATCAAGGCCGAGTTCGTGGTCACTCATGGCGACGGCGACCAGCGACGATACGTGGGAGATATTAAAATGGATGGCGGGATGAGTGGGCTTTTCTGTACTGAAATCGACGTCGTCGTAGCTCAACTCACGCGACTGCAAAGCCTGCCGCAACAGACGTCTGCCAGTCGCAAACTGAGCCGCGGCGGACTCGTGCTTGATCTGGTTCAAACGGGTTTGGTCACGGGCCTGAAGCCAACCAACATCTTCGCCAACGACCACGTCCCGTGTCAGAAATAATTCGACTTCGGAGTTCAGCCTTCCATCTCCGGCACACCGCTTCGCACCAAGCCACCATCCACACCGAATTCGGGCAGGATGATGTCCATCGACTTCAGGCATTGCCACAAAACGCGGGATGCATTGCCGCCGACCTGTCGGATATGCCGATCACCGGCGATAGAACCGCCGCCCTTTCCTGCCACCAAAATCGGGTATTCATCGATCGAATGCCGCTGTCCCGAAGAAAGGTCAGAGCTGGCCAAAATCACCGAGTTATCCAACAGGTTTCCGTCGCCTTCTTCCGTGTTCTTGAGTGCATTCAGCAGGTACGCAAATTCCTCCATGATGAAGGTCACAATCTGGTGAACTTTGGGCTGGTCGCCCGCTTCGTCATGGGTCAACTGGTGGAAACTATTCACGGAGTCAATGCCCCAAAACAGGGTTCCTGAAACACTTCCGTTAAATAGATTCGACCAAACACGCGTCACGTCGCAGGCCATTCCGAGCGCCAATAGATCTGAAAGCGCGCGTGAACGCAGACGTTGTTTTTCGGCCGTATCATCGCCGATTTCGCCTGGGTTACCAGGCACCAAACAAGCGCTGGGGGGCGGCGGAGCGGTTTCGATCTGCAGAAGTCGGCTCTGCAGACCACGAACGCCTTCAAGGTGCTGTTCCAGTCGAATTCGATCGGTCGCTCCTAGACGGTTATTCAATCGATTCATATCGTCTTTGACCGCGTCCAAAATATTGCGACGCAACTTCAGACGAGGATCGACGACGGGGTCTCCAGGCTCCATGAAACCTGCGCCAAACAGCTTTTCGAACACAGCGTGCGGGCTGTAATCAGGCGGATTTCCGCTGTCAGGGCCGTTGTGGGACAGGTAGCGTAGGGTCGTTCCTTCGCTGGTTGAAACCCGACGATCCACGCCAAATTCAAGCGATTTGTAGCGAGTGTTGGGTTGCAAAGCGTTGGCGACAACCTGATCGATCGAGGGCCGCGAAAACGTCGAAGCGTATCCCGCATTTCCGGGATCTTGAGGAATCAACGGTGCACCGGACAAAATGCCCACGGCACCAGCGTGGTGACCGCGCGGATTCCCCGTCTTGATTTCAAACCCAGACAGGACAGTCAGGTATTCTTTGAGGCCTGCGGCCACCAAGGGTTGAATCTCAGAACTCGGCGTCCACATGGAACCTTCGCCGGTCGGAACCCAGCGAGTGGGCACCACACCGTTGCCCCAAAAGAACACACCAAATCGTTTTGGAAGCTCCGTGCCGTCGGCATGCGCCGTGCCGGAAGCGTTAAACATCGCTTCGAGTGGCGGCAGGCCGATCGTCGCTACAGCCCCGCCCACAGCGCCTCTCAGGAAATTACGTCGGTTAAGGTTCAGCTTTTTCATGGGGCCTCCTCGTCGCGAACCCAAAGGAAGGCGTCGCTCTCTACGATGTCGAGAAGCATCTCTTTGAATTGGTAGCCCGACGCCAAATATTTGGCTTCGAGCTCAAGGACCAGCGGTTCGTCGGCTTTGCCTTCGACGCGGCCCATGACGTGGCGATACGAGCGCCGCACCATGCAGTTCATGACGTCCGGGTCCTTAGCCAAAAGCTCCGAGAACCCAACCATATTCATGAACGACTCGCCCTTGTAGGAACCAGTGGTATCGATTGGTAGGTCGTTGTCCTTGGTGCGGTAACGTCCAATCGCGTTGAAATTCTCGAACGAAAATCCCACGACGTCGGTCAACTGATGGCAGGCACCGCAAGCAGGCTCCGCAAAGTAGTCTTCGAGCCGCTGGCGCAACGTCTGCGGCCCGGCATTGGGGTCAGGCTCTGGAAGAATCGTCGAAACGGTAGGCGGCGGCGGTGGTGGTGGATCACACAACAACGCGGTTTTAATGAACTTGCCGCGATAGGTCGGCGAGGTCGCTACGACATGGGACTGTACGGTCAGGACGCTGGCATGGCCAAGGACGCCTTGGCGCTCCATCTCGACCGGCATTTCGATCTGTTCAAATTCGCGCGCCGGAGTCAATTCTGCCGGCAGGCGGTAGAGCGCGGCGAGGTCCGGGTTCACAAACGTGGTCCGCGAAGTGAACATCTCACGCATGTCAGCGCGGGCGTCAAACACTAAGAATTCCATGAAACGCAGGGTCTCTTCCCGCATATCGCTCGCGAGAGCGGGGTCGAATTCGGGATACACAAACCGGTCTTTCACAAGGCTTGTGATGGGCTCAAGCTCTAGATATTCGGACCAGAAACCATTCATGGTTTCGCGGGCTCGCTGCGATGCGAGCATGCGCTCGGCTTCAGAACGAATCTGGGCCGGGGTCGATAGTTTGCCCGAGGTCGCAAGCCCCAGCGTGTAGTCGCTTGGCGCGGTGCCCCAGATCAAATAACTGAGTTTCGACGCGACCTCGGTGCCCGTCAGCTTTCGCAAACCGGGGCGGTCAGGGTCGGGCTCACCGTATTCGGTTCGATAGACAAAGTTTGGCGATTGAAGCAGGCCAGCAAGGGCGAATATCAAGCCCTCATCAAAGCTTTCAAGCGTCGTGGCGGCCTCCACCCCAGGCTGAGTGTAGGCGTCGATTTCGACGTCGGTCATGGGCCGACGCCAAAGCTTGGGGCCAATTGTAGCCACAAAATCACGCAAGCAAGCCACGTTGTCCACAGATTCGGCAGCGCAAGCCACCAGAAGCGCTCGTTTGGTCGGGCTTGTGATTACATGTTCGGCAATTTCAAACGCCGCGGTTTCGTACTTATCAACCCCGCTCTGCGAAACCGAGATGCTCGACATCGCGATCGACATCCAGCCGTTGGTCGCGGCATCAGGCGGCAAGCTCGCGGGCACCATATAACCAGCGCCCAAGACGTCTTGAACGGTGTTTCGGTACTCGGTCGAGGTCAAACGTCTAAGATTAGGAGCGGCATGCTGATAAACCGGAGGCCCATCGGGGATCGGGGCGGTCGTCCCAGGAATCACCTTGACGTCATCGGGCGCTACATCCGCAAAGATTCCCATTTCGCCCTGACAGCCCATGGCCACAAGGAGTGGGAGAATCCATGTTTTTTTTGTTCTTATGCGCATCGCAAACCCATGATTGGCCTTCAATTCAGAAGATAGAATGTACCGAGGTCCTCGCCTTCCCACAAGGACTGTCACTACTTAGGCCTAAATCTGGGAGGCTTTCATCGTGATGACCACAAACTTTGAAGTCGGCGTGTGGCTGCGGTCTGCGAAGCTATCGACGGGCACCAACACGTTGGTCTCAGGAAAATACGTCGCGACGCAACGCTGTGGAATCTCGTAGGGCACCACGGCAAAACGCGGCGCCTCACGGGTGACGCCGTTAAACACGCTCTTAAGGTCGACCTGCGATCCTTGCTCGAGTCCAAGTTCGGCGATATCCGCCGGGTTCATCAGAATCACCCGCCGACCGTGATAGATGCCGCGGTATCGGTCGTCGAGCCCGTAGATCGTGGTGTTGTACTGATCGTGCGAACGAATCGTCATCATAATGAATTCGTCGGCCTGAAGCTCGTGTTTTGGTGAGGCGTGGACCGTAAAATGGGCCTTGCCGTCGACAGTCGGGAACACGCCGTTTCGCGGCCCATTGGGCAGCGCAAAACCATGTGGATGTCGAACTCGCTGGTTGTAGTTTTCAAAGCCCGGGATGCATTCCTGAATCGCGTCCCTAATCAGGTCGTACGAGCCAGCGAAGGTCTCCCAAGGGATCTTCGAGTCGGGGAAAGTCGCCTGAGCTATGCGGCAAACGATCGCAGGCTCGCTCATCAGTCTTTTTGAAACAGGCTTGTTGCCGCCGCGGGACGCTTGAACGATGCCCATTGAGTTTTCGCACGTCACAAATTGAGGCCCTGATTGAATATCGATTTCGCTTCGCCCCAAGCACGGCAGAATCAACGCGTCGTTCCCGGTGACCAAATGTGAGCGATTCAACTTCGTCGACACTTGCACGGTAAGCCCACATTTTTGCAGAGCTTTGGCCGTAAAGTCGGTGTCCGGCGTGGCCGAAAGAAAGTTCCCGCCCATCGCAAAAAACACGTCGACCTCGCCGCGCATCATCGCGTGCATGGCGGCGACGGTGTCGAAACCGTGTTCTCGCGGCATCACCACACCAAAATGGGACTCCATTGCGTCCAAAAATGCCGTGCTCGGGCTCTCGACGATACCCACTGTTCGATCGCCTTGAACGTTGCTGTGACCACGAACAGGACACGCGCCGGCACCTGGTTTGCCAATGGCCCCGCGCATCAACAGCAGATTCACGACCTCTTGAATATTGGCCACGCCGTTCTTGTGTTGGGTAAGCCCCATCGCCCAGCAAATGATGATGTTCTCGTGGGCGGCGAGCAGGTCGGCGACCTCGTGAATCTGAGGCAGATCCACGCCGCTGCCCTCGACCAACTCATCCCAGGATTCCGCACGGAGGTCGGCTTCAAACGGCCCCCAGCCGGCTGTCTTTTCGGCGATAAACTCGCGCGCGACCACGCCCGGTTTCTGGTCGTCAAGCTCGAGCAGCCGCTTCATCACGGCTTTGAGAAGCGCGACGTCGCCGTTGATTCTGACCGGCACAAACACGTCTGAAAGGTGAGTTCCCTGCCCCAATAAAGTCGTGACTTCTTGAGGATGAATAAACGAAACCAGGCCTGCCTCGCGCAATGGATTCACGCTGATAATCTTGGCCCCAAGGCGTTTTGCGCTCTGCAAAGCAGTCAACATCCGTGGATGGTTGGTGCCTGGGTTCTGACCGATCACGACGATCACTTCGGCCTTATCAAAATCCTCGAGCAACACCGTGCCCTTGCCAATACCGATGACCTCGCCCAGCCCTACACCGCTGGATTCGTGGCACATATTTGAGCAATCCGGCATATTATTGGTGCCCAATTCGCGCACAAAAAGTTGGTACAAAAACGCAGCCTCGTTGCTGGTACGGCCCGAGGTGTAAAAGACTCCTCGATTAGGGTTTTCCATCGCGTTTAGGCTGCGCGCGATCATCTGAAACGCATCGTCCCACGAGATCGGCTGGTAGTGGGTTCCTCGGTCGAGTCGGACCATTGGTCGAGCAATCCTGCCCTGTGAGTTTAGCCAGAAATCAGGCTGTGCCTTCAACTCGTCGATGCTGTAGCGCGCAAAAAACGCCTCGTCGACGCCAGCGTCCATGACCTCGTCCGCCACAGCCTTGGCGCCATTTTCGCAAAACTCAGTGACCGTGCGATGGGCAGGGTCGGGCCACGCACAGCCAGGGCAATCAAAGCCTGCGACCTGATTGACGCGCAATAGAGCCGAAGTGCCCCGTAGCGCGCCAGACTTGGACAAAACGTGTTTCATGGTGGAAACGATCGCGGGAATGCCGCCCGCCTTTTCTGCAGGACTTCCGATTCTAATTTCGTCCAGATCTTCTTCAGGTGTTCGCGACAAAACAGAATCCTAGGTTGCAAATTTGAGCGACTTCAATCTTATACGTGCCCAAGAAGCACTTGCAAACATGCGGTGTAGTTGGTGTGGAGGCCGGTTTTGACAGCACAACGTTTTGAACAAAAAACCTTTGAGCGCGAGATCTTCAGCGAGAAGCGTCCGTTTGAAGGAGAGCTGGTTTCGTGCACGTTTAAGGCGTGTCAGTTCACCAAGAGCAATCTGTCGGGCATTTCATTTGTGGAGTGTATTTTTGATGCGTGCGACTTCAGCGGAGCGAACCTCAAGGATGCGCGGCTTCAGCATATTCGTTTTCAGAACTGCAAACTCATGGGGGTCGACTTTACCCATAGCAGCGACTTTTTGTTCGCTGTGACGTTTGAGGGATGCAACCTAAATTACACATCGTTCATGCGCAAAAAGATGAAAAAGTCTGTGTTTTCAGAGTGCACGATTCAGGAAGCCAACTTCAGCGAAACCGACCTTTCTGGGGCAAAATTCGAAGATTGCGACCTGAATAACGCCACGTTTTTCAGGACAAATCTGACGGCAACCGACTTCCGCGATGCGCGGCATTTTTCGATCGACCCCACCCAAAACACCATGAAACGCGCAAAGTTCTCGCGGTCTGGGTTGGCGGGACTACTTACCAAGTTCAATCTTGATATTGGGTGAGCCCATCCTCAAGGACACGACATCCCGTTACTCTTTTCGCAAAGACCCGAACGGCAGGCGCAAGTGCCGCCGCCTGGGCAAACAGTACCGTCGAGTCGATTGCTGTAGGCCGTCTGCGAAACCGCGGGATTGCAGGTCTGGCAGGGGTTCGAAGGGTTCTGCGTGCCAAGCGCGACACAAGCCCCAGAAATCACACAATGAGTCGCCGAGATTGAGGTGGCGCACGATCCGTCGCCAGCACAAGTCTGAGTTGTACAGGCTAGTCCGTCACTGACCGGGCAATTCGAGCCCGGGTTGAGCGCGGTGTAGGTCGACGAATTCGCCGCAGAATTGCACACAAAACAACTCGTGG
>JBBKVQ010000346.1:0-5279 GCA_037968515.1 Bradymonadaceae bacterium | reverse complement strand
ACTGGCGCGTGGGAAGCCGAAACTCAAGCCTTCACGGTGCGCCCGAGCGCTAATCTCATTGCTGAAGCCTCTCTGGTCGCTGGCCAGCTGCAGGTCCGACTCGAACACCCGGCACAACCGCTCGTGAAGACCGCCCAAAATTCGTACCCTCTACGTGGATGGTCTGTTTTTGACATGGTGGGTGCGACTCAGAATATCCGCACCCAATCCCCCCTTCGAATCACCTTCGAGTTGAACGGTACGGCCCAACCCGATGTGCTGACGTCCACGTGGAACGAGGCCGAGGGGCGGCACGATGTCGACCTAGGCAGCGTTTCGTTCGACCCGCAAAGCGGCACGCTCCATGCCAACATCTCGCTGATTGGCGACGACGCGACAGGTGTGATTCGGGTGCTTATTCAGTAATTCAGGAACTGCTCATGCGCTTTTCGAATCTAATGCTCGCCGTCGCCCTTATGACAAGCGGATGCGCGACCTCTGGGGACGACAAGTCCGATGCAACTACGGCACAAACCGCGGCACAAAATCATGTGCTGGTAAACGAAGCAGGCATCGCGGTTCAAGGTTACGACGTCGTCGCCTATTTCACCGACAACACAGCCACGCCGGGCGATCCCAGCATTTCTTCGACGCACGATGGCGCCACCTATCACTTCGTAAATACCCAACATAAATCGATGTTCGACGCGGACGCCGCCAAGTATGTGCCTAAATACGGCGGATACTGTGCTTTTGCCGTCGCAGTCAGCAACAGTAAAGTCGCGATCGACCCCGAGACTTTCCGAGTCCAAGATGGCCGATTGCTCTTGTTTTTCAACAGCGAGGTCGACGGACAAATCGTGGACACCGCAAAGTACTGGGACAAAGACTCGACTGAGTTGCTCTCCAAAGCGGATGGCAATTGGCCATCACTCATAACCAAATAAGACGTCGCCCTCTTTTTGTGAACCCACCTCCGCGCCTAAGGCATCTCAGGCGCTATGACTAGAACTACATTTGCAGCCATCGTGTTGTCTGTGGTCGCTTTTTGCGCCTGCAGCGATGAAGAAACCGAAGCCAAAAAGCCAAGCGGTCCGCCGCCCGCAGCGAAAGTCGAGGTCATGAAGATCGAGGCAACGTCGCTGGTCGAGGCGCGTCGATTCCTTGGCGATGTGCGCAACGCCGAATCCGCCGTGCTCGCGCCGGGAGGCTCCGGAACGGTCACCCGGATCGAGGTGCTCGAAGGCGACAAGGTCAAGCGAGGACAGGTGCTCGTGCAGCTCGACGACAGCATTCAACGTGCTCGTCTTCGTGAAGCTCAGGCCGCGACTGAGCGCTCCAACGTCGAACTCGGCCAAGCCCAGCGTGACGTCGATCGTTTCGGCAAGCTCAGCAAGGACGGCCATTTTCCGCCATCAGAGACCGAGCAGGCCAACGCTCGCAAAAACGCGCTCGAGATGACCGCGCAAGGCCAGCAGGCCTCTGTCCAGCGTCTGAAAGAAGAAATTGCCCAGATGCGCATCGTTGCGCCTTTCGATGGTGTCGTCGCGCGACGTCTTGCCTCGCGGGGGCAGTGGTTGCAGACGGGCGAGCCGGCGATCGAGTTGAGTTCAAACGGAACACTCGAAATCTTCGTCCGAGTGCCTTCAGAAGTCCTCGACTCGCTGTCCCCGGACCATCCTGCCGAGATCGTGCAGGGTGCAAATCGCACCGCTGCAGAGGTCGCCGGCATCGTGGGCAGCCTTGATCGTCGAACTCGCACCGCGCTGCTGCGCCTGGTTCCTTTGGAGCCCACGAGTTGGCTGCGTCAGGGCGAGGCAGTGGACACGATGCTAAGCTTGAAGCGCGACGATGTTGGCGTTGTCGTTCCAAGCGATGCTGTGGTGCAAGGTGTCGCTGGCACAAAAGTATTCAGGGTCGTTGACGGAAAAGCCGAGCCACACGATGTCCGCGTCGTCATCCGCTCCGCAGACCAAGTGCTGATTGAAGCGGCCAATCTGAAACTGGCTGATAGCATTGTTGTGCGCGGCAACGAACGGCTGCGCCCGGGACAAGACGTTCAGGTGCAGCCGTGAGCGAACGTTTCGAAGACGCCAAAGGCCTACTCGCGGTCGCAATTCGCCGGCCTGTCAGCGTGATCTCGGTCGTGCTGCTCGTCCTGTTTTTTGGGATTTTGTCGGTGTTTGAGTTGCCCGTGCAGCTCACGCCAGACATCGCGCGCCCAACGATCACGGTCAGCACCAATTGGCCCGGCGCCGCGCCCGTAGAGGTTGAGAGCGAGGTCATCGAGCCACAAGAGGATGTGCTCAAACGAGTCGCCGGCCTGACCGACATGGAGTCGACATCACGCCTTGGCCAAGGGGAAATCACGCTTGAGTTCGAGGTCGGCAGCGACATGGATCAGGCGCTGGTGCGGGTCTCAAATCAGTTGGGGCAGGTCCCAAATTACCCCGAGAACGTGGACGAACCAGTCATCTCGACATCCAATTCTGCAGGCCCACCTCTCGCCGTTATCATCATCCGGTCCATTTATCCCTCGGTTTCCCCGCAGCCCTACAGGACCTGGGTCGACGATGTCGTAGTGCCCGAGATCGAACGCATCCCTGGCGTGGCGAGCGTTCGCGTGCGAGGTGGCTTACGCAGCGAAGTACACATCGACGTCGATGTCGAGGCGCTCGCCGCCCGCGGCATCACGATGAGTCAGGTGGCACGTAGCGTGACCGGCGAGCTTCGAGATATCTCAGCAGGTGACTTCGATATCGGTAAACGACGCATGGTCGTGCGCAGCATGCTGAAACCGAAGCAAGCTCGGGACCTTGAGCGCATCGTTATCGCCTCGGACGCAGAGGGCGTCGCGGTTCGACTGGGCGACGTCGCCCGCGTTGAAGTCGGCCCTGGCAAACCCCGAGACTTCGCGATCGCTGACGACGATGTGGCGATCGCCCTTCTGCCAAGCCGTGAGGCGGGCTTCAACGTGCTTGAGGTCACCGAAGAAGTCCGGCGCGTGGTCGAGGAGCTCAACGAGACCCGTTTCGCCCCAGAGGGACTCAAGATCGAAGTCGTCGACGACCAGGTCAGCTACATCCGTGGCGCGATCGACGTCGTGCGCAGCAATCTGATGATCGGCGGCGTGCTCGCCGTGATGGTCTTGTTGCTCTTCCTACGTCGCCTAGGCGCCGCATTCATCATCAGCATGGCAATCCCGATTTGCGTGCTTGGCACCGCTATCGGCATGGCGCTGCTGGGTCGCTCAGTAAACGTGGTCAGCTTAGCGGGTATGACGTTTGCCATCGGCATGGTGATCGATAACTCGATTGTCGCACTTGAAAACATCGATACTTGGACCAAAAAAGTCGGCGACGCACGATTGGCAGCTTGGCACGGCGTGCGCGAGGTCGCAGGCGCGCTGGTCGCATCGACCGCCACCACAGCAGCAGTCTTCATTCCAATCATCGCGTGGCAGGGTGAGGTCGGGGAAATCTTGCGCGACTTGGCTTACGCGATCGCGATTTCGGTGGGCATCTCGCTCGTCGTTTCTCTGGCCGTGATCCCAAGCCTCGCCGCCATCATCCTTCGATCGAATAATCAACGCGAACTGCCTCTGCGCCGCCTTGCAGCGGTAGGCGAAGTGGCACGAACGATGATCGCAGACGTCAGCAGCTGGGTCGCAAAGCGCACCTGGAGCGCTGCGACCGTTGTCGTCGTGGCGGTGGTTTCAACGTCCCTTATCGCCGTCGAGCTGCTGCCAAAAATGGAGTACCTACCAACTGGAAACCGTAACCTGATTTTCGGCATTATTTTGCCCCCGCCGGGGTATTCCGTCGATGAGTCCACCGACATCGGGCACGGCAATCAGGCTGTGATGATGGAACACACTGGGAAGTCTGTCGAAGGCGTGCCCGCCATTCGTCGCAGTTTTTTCGTCGGCGATCCGTCGCTCTTTATCGCGGGCGGCGTGGCCGAAAACCCAGACGAGATCAAAGGCCTGCGCAACTTCATGCAAGAACTGCACGGTCGCATTCCAGGTGTCATCAACTTCGCTTCACAGTCATCATTATTTGCAGGCGGCATCGGCGAAGGACGAGCTGTCGACATCGAGTTGTCTGGGCCGGACCTCAACGCCCTCATTGGTGTTGGGCGAGGACTGATGGGTTCGGTGCAGAAGGCCATTCCCAATTCACGCGTGCGTCCAGTCCCGGTGCTCGACGAGGGCGCCCCAGAACTCCACGTCATCCCGCGCCGCGAAGAGGCCGCCGAATTGGGAATTCCTTCGACCGAGCTAGCCTTCGTGGCTGACACGTACATCGACGGCCGCAAAATTGGCGAATGGAGCCGCGAAGGTGAACCCAAAATAGACGTGGTTCTGCGAGCCGAGGCCAGTGACGCAGTCGAGTCACGCCGGCTACTGCAAGATGCACCGCTGGCCACCAGCCAGGGTGACGTCGTGCCGTTCTCGGTGGTCGCCGACCTTGAGACCAAACTTGGGCCGACTGTTGTTCGACGAGTCGAGCGACGACGGTCGGTCACGCTGCAGGTCACGCCACCAGACGACGTACCGTTTGAAACCGCCATCGAGGCACTGCAAACGCAGGTTATCGAACCCTTGATTGCATCAGGTGATCTGCCGCCCAATGTGCGCATCGACCTTGGCGGGTCTGCAGGCAAACTCAAGGACGCTCAGACTCAGTTCGGCTGGGTGCTCCTGATCGCGCTGTTGATTTCGTTCTTCTTGATGGCCGCCCTTTTCGAAGATTTCTTGGCCCCAGTGGTCGTGCTCGTCACCATCCCACTGGCCGCAGGTGGGGGCGTCATCGGACTGCGCCTAGTCGATGAGTTCATCGGCGAGCAACCGCTGGATATCATGTCCGCGGTGGGCTTCCTGATCTTGATTGGAGTGGTGGTTAACAACGCGATCCTCATTGTCGACCGTGCCATCGGCCGATTGCGCGAAGGTGCATCGATCGACGAGGCAATTAACGGCGCAGTCGCCGACCGCGTGCGCCCCATCTTCATGAGTACACTTACGTCTTTGGCGGGCTTGGCTCCTATGGCTGTCGCCGTCGGCGCGGGCTCTGAACTCTACCGCGGCGTTGGCGCCATCCTGCTCGGGGGCCTCTTCCTATCGACGATCCTCACGCTCTTCGTCGTCCCGCCGTTGTTTTCGCTGCTGTGGCGACTGCGTTTGGTTTTTGTGCCCCAAAAAGTCCAGCCTGCGGAATAGGCTGATTGCCCTTGGTGCGCAGGCCCTATGGCCTGCATGAGATTCCTGCGATTATTCGCTGGGTACGCAGGCCCTATGG
>JBBKVQ010000345.1:0-4255 GCA_037968515.1 Bradymonadaceae bacterium | reverse complement strand
ATGGACAGGTCGTCGGCGACAACTTCGAGGCGATCCCAGAAGGTATCCAAAGCCTCAGACCTTTCAGCGACAAAATCAGGCAGTGACGTCATCTCGCGGGTGGTCCAAGGAAGGTCATCCTCGAGCAGTTCAGCGATGCCGGGGAAACTCTCACCGTTGGCAAAAGGCACCCCACGGGCCAAGAGGTAAAGATATCCTCCATCTCCGTAGATCACGTCGCGATTGGCATTAAGCGCCTGACTGGCGCCGAGCGTGTCACGCAGTAACGCGGTAAAAGACCTAGAGTAGGGCAGCAATAAGATGTCCATGACCGCTTTGCCGGCTGCGGCGGAAGGGTCCGAACTGTCGTCGTTCAGTCGTTCTTCGTAGAGCCTGCGAGCCCCTTCGAGGTCACGCACAAAGAGTCGGGATTGAGCGAGATCCACCTTTGGCTCGACGTTGGGCTCTAAGCTCGAAAGTGCGTCGTCAGCCGACGAACACCCAACGAGTGAGCAAACAGTCAATATAAGGGTTAAATGGATTCGCCAATTCATCTTCAAACTCTTCAAACTCCAGATGCCTCTTGGCATCTTGTCTCAACTACAACGCAAGATCCTTACCAACGTTTACGCGACGGCCAAAGCCCTTGCTTTCTGCCGTGTTCGGACGTTTGCCTGTTTCTAGCTCCAGGCCGACTTGGCCTAGGTGTTATCCAGATCCAAGGCTTCTGGGGTAGCCGTACCCCAATCAAGCAGGAGCCTAGCGCACTCCTCATAATCACTGGGTGTTGTACGGAAAGAGCCTAGGCAGCTCAATTCGTTTGGACTCCAGAAAACGGTCGGTGGTCGACATCCTTGGGCGCTCGCCGATTCGCCGCTCGGGAAGCGTCAATTCGATGATTTCTTCGCCGTCTGCGATGTAGTCGACCACGTAAAAATGCTGTTCCACCCATTCATAGCCTTCCAGATTCGCAATTCTCTCGCGAATGGCCGGGTCTAAGTCGAGCAAGCTGTCTTTCACAAAAAATAGCGCCTTGCCGGTGGAGGGTCTGGATAGCTGCCATTCAGAGCCCGCCGGGAGACCTAACGCTGTCGTGGTCGCAACGATGGGTTCATCGGCCAAGGACCAAGAAAAGCGCCCCGTTTCGTCTGGGGCATCATCCACCACCACCAGATGGGCGAGCCCAAACTGGGTCTCACCGCTGGTCGATAAAAACTTGGCATCAGGCGGCGGAACTTGAATTCCGTTGATGTATCCGGCGAGCGCCGTGCCTTCCTTGAGGACCATAGAAGTCGGCAGCCTCCACCACGTTGGCGCGCCCTGAGTTGAAAGGTAAACGACGCCACCTGGGCTTTCGTAGCGTTCAAGGCCCAACCACACGATCACAAAAACCGGGTTCTTGATGACGTGGGCCCCATTAGGCATCGTCCCCTCGGCCTCAGCCGTCACGATATAGTCCGAAGCCGAGCTGCATTCGGCGCGCGGCGAGTCGACGTCGAACGTGAGCCGAACAGATCTTAGCGCGGCGGAATCTCCGTCGGACAAAAACTCAACGTTCAGCTCTGAAGAGTCGTCTGTGACGGACCCTTTTAGGATGGTGGACTGGGTTGATTGCTGACGAAGCTGAAGATTAAATTTGTTGGTGGATCCGAACCGGTCGGCTCGAGTCCAGGCGCAGCGAGACTCTTCGACGAATGGGGTGTCCACGGTGTTTCGAAGGCCGCGATCAAACTCGCGCACGATCGCCTGTGAGAATTCACCGAATCGGAAGAAATCGATCATCACGACGCTGCAAAGGCGGCTTTCAAAACAAGCCTCGCGGTCAGCGTCGAGCACCTCAAGATAACGCCCCGTGTGTTCGTCTTCGTAAGTCGAACATCCAAGCAACGTCAGAGCGGCAAGAGCCATGGCCACACGCGATAACATGTTGTGGATGATGGCAAGAGGTTCAACGCGGAGCAAGCGTCTTGAAAATTTAATGGACGGTGATGGCGAGGATAAGGATGCCATCTTGGTATTCGAGGCCGGCTTGGAAGAAGGTACTGCCTGATGAAGCCCTCAACGTGGTGTTGAGTTTGCCCGCGATGCCCAGGCCGAGCTTGATAAATTTACCAGCAAGGCCGTGAAAAGTAACGCTCATCGAAGCGCCATTTGGCAATCGAATGGTTTTCTTTTCACCCTGGGCCACAGGAAAGGTGGTGTCCCCGATGAGTTGAAACTTCGTGTAGCCCTTGAACGCTTTCTCGAGTTTGGACCGCAAGTCTTCCAACTTGGGGTCAAAACCTTCGCCGTTACTCGCCGAGATGGACCGTACCTGAACGGTAATGTCTTCGGCATGAGCCATCGCCGGAGCGGCAAGCATCAGGCCCGTCATCATCGTCAGGGTCAGTAATATGTTGAGTATCATCCGCATGATCTTACCTCAGGCACAATCGACCGTTTAGATCGGTTGACCGACTGGTTTCTTTTCTTTCTTTTCTTCACCGTTCGCTGGAGCGATTTCGTCGGCAGGCTCTTCAAGCATGCCGTCTCCTTCGTCCAAAATCCAAATCACAGTGGGTTCCTCGGATTCAGAATCCGCATTCAATACGGCACTGGCCTGCCGAAAAGGCGTATCGACCATCACCGATGCCCCCGCAGCGTACTCAACACTATCCACAATCACGATCGTCCTTTCGACAATCACCTGATCTGGACCTAAAAACTGCTGGCTAATCAGGCCGCCAATAAGGACTGCTGCGAGAATCGCGGCAATGGCGCCAAGCGACTGCTTCGAAAAGCCGCTGCGGCGTTCCGCCTGATCCCGCTTGACCCGACCAAGTGCGACGATGTTGTCACCTTTGGACTCAAGGTCAGCATCCATTACAGATTCAACCGCGCCCCAGATGCTTGAAAAATCTACGCCTTCAGTGGCTTCGTCCATCGCTGCGTTCACAGCGAGGTTCAATTCTTGAAGTGCTTCAAGACTCTCTGCGACGTGCTTGGAATTCCACCGTTGAACTTGCGCCCGCTCGGCATCGGTCACCGAGTTGTCGTGGAAACGCTGGACCAGGATGGCGTGCTCTTCCACACGAAACGAGTCGTCTTCCAATCGAGCTTCGATCGAATCCCAGAATCCGTTCATTGGAACCCGATCATCGAGCTCTTTAAGCGAAGCGACGACGCCTCCACGAAGTTCATCGAGGCTAGCAATATATTCTGCGACGTCTTCGCGAGTGTCGATCATCGAGGCGATCAGCTCAGCCTCAAGGTCATCTGACTCGCCATCAAAAAATCGCTCCAACATCGGGGCGAGTTCGCTCAACGACAGAGAAGGACTGTTTGGGGCGGCTTCACAGGTAGCCAGAATCGTTGCAGCTGCAGGCGGCGTGGCCTTTGACCACGCTTCACCCTCGGCCACTTCTGTCGCCAGCCGAATCTCTTTGAGTGCCTCGTGAAACTCGCGCGCCGACACAGAAGAAGCGACAAGTGTGGTCGCCTCGCGGGCCTCCCCACCAGTGGCATCACCATCGAACCATCGTTCGATCAGCAAAATCTGTGACTCTGTCAGTGCGTTTTTCATCTTGTTGTCCATGTCGGGTGAATTTTGTTCACATCCGATAGACGGCCATGTTGGTGAGTTATTCACCCGTAAATACAGATCGTGCGGCGATTTTCGATCAAATATCGAGATCCCCGCCCAGATACTCACTGATGGCTTCTTGAAAGTATTTGCGCGCGTGGAAGAGGCGGCTCATCACCGTGCCTTTCGAGATGTTGAGCACATCCGCGATCTCTTCGTACGAGAGCCCATCGATTTCCCGAAGGATCAGAATCGTGCGGTGTTTTTCGCCCAATGACTCGAGCGCTTCGAGCATCTTTTCGCGAAGCTCTTTGCGGCCGTAGACTTTGTCTGGGTGCAGACCGAGTTTTGAGGGAAGTAAGAAATCATTTCCGCCGTTGCCCTCGCGAGAGATGGCATCGTCGTACTCGACGATTTTCACCCGCTTGTTCTTGCGAATATGGTCGATGCACATGTTGACCGTGATTCGGTACAGCCATGTGTAGAAGCTCGACTGTTGATTGAACTTCTCGATATTTCGGTAAACTTTGATGAAGACTTCCTGAGAGACATCCAAGCTGTCATCAGGGTTCTTCAGCATGCCGTAGCAGATCGAGTACACCTTGCGCTGGTATCTTTCGACCAGTTCTCGGAAGGCATCTCGATCGCCTTGTTGAGCAAGTTCAACGATTTGCAGGTCGTCGCGTTCCACTTAGTCTCCATGCACGTCGCGGT
>JBBKVQ010000344.1:0-22748 GCA_037968515.1 Bradymonadaceae bacterium | reverse complement strand
CCATCCGGTAGCGGGCACGGCGAGCAGAAGCAGAATAAACGGTGCGGCGATGCGAATCATGGAACCTCCTGATGGTCTAGAACCAAGACTGCACTCCGAACATGAATTCGATGGCCCTTTGATGTGAAAAATGTGTGAATCTTGTGCTGACGCCGGGCGTGTTGGGTATTGATCGACGAGGCTCAATACATGACAACGTGTCGGTCGTTCCTCTTTTAAACGAAACGTCTCTTGAACAACAAAACTCTAATCCTCCGAGAATGGCTTCAAACAGCCCCGTTTTCCTTGGCGCTTTCGTCGGGATTTTTTGGATTTTATGCGCACGCTGGGATGCTAACGGCATTGGTCGAAGCCGACTTGGTTCCCGAGTCCGTTTCAGGTTCAAGCGCCGGGGCGTTGGTTGCCGGGTGTTTTGCAGCCGGACTTTCTTGCGATGAAATCGCCGGCATTCTTTTTGGGCTGAATCGCCACGATTTCTGGGATCCTGCACCGGGATTTGGCTTGTTGCGTGGCAACAAATTCCAGGCTCTTCTTGAACAATCGCTGCCCGTCGATGACTTTCGATCGACCCAAATTCCCATTTCTGTCTCGGTGTGGGATATGCGCCATCGGCGCACCAGAGTCATCCGTGAAGGCAGCCTTTCGACCGCCATTCGAGCGTCCTGTGCCCTGCCTGGCCTTTTTCAACCGGTGGCACATCCGCTGGGCTACTTTCTAGATGGTGGGATTTTGGACCGACCGGGAGTCGCGGGTCTTCGCGGGAAAGATCGCGTTTTGTACCACCATCTTCACGAGCGCGGCGTTGGTTCTCAAACCGTTCCAAAGGGCCCGGTCGTGTTGAACTTGGGTGAGCTCCCGCGAGTCTCCCCGTTTCATTTAGAAGTCGGGGAGACTGCATTTTGGGCGGCCTATCAAGCCACCCAAAGCGCGCTGAACGACAGCTTTAAGCTTCGATGATGGTAACTTTGATCATCTGAACGGGAGTCTCGGGACGGTCGTTTCGGTTGGTGCGAACGTTTTCGATCTTGGTCAAAATGTCCATTCCGGCAATGACCTTTCCGAAGACAGGGTGTTTCGAATCGCCAGCCGAAAACCAGTCCAAGAAACTATTGTTGGCGGTGTTCATGAAAAACTGCGACGAACCCGAGTTTGGCGCGCCGGTATTTGCCATCGACAATGTACCGGGTTCATTCGAGAACTTGGCGTCGGCCGGAAACTCGTCTTTGAGCGGACCGTTCGGTCCGTCGCCCGTGCCAGCTCGGCCGCTATTCGGGTCGCGGCTATGAGGGCAGCCAAACTGCGCCATAAAGTTACGGATCACGCGGTGGAAATGCAGGCCGTCATAAAATCCAGCATTTGCCAGCGTGATGAAGTTGCCGGCTGTGATGGGCATTTTGTCGAGGTAAAGCTCGATCGTCATTGTGCCGAGTGAAGTTTCGAGGGTCGCTGTTGGGTTTGCCATGGATTCATCCAAAGTTAGAAATGAAGACGAGTTCCGTTAGTTTCTGGAACGGCGTCGAGGGGTGAAGTAAGGTCCCAACGTCGTTAGGGCAAGCTCTTTTTCACGAGTGATACATTTTGAAGACGTTATTGATATGCATTTTTATCCTCGTTGGGACGGGTTGTCTTGAGGCGGCGGTCGACACGACCGTTGGCACAACGAACAACTCCACGAACAACGCGAGTAATAACTCCACGAATAACGCCACCAACAACTCCACGAATAACGCGACCAACAATTGTAACTGTCCAAACAAGACACCCGTTTGCGATGACAGCGGCAAATGCGTCGCTTGCACCACAACCGAGCAATGTGCGGCTTTCGACGGCTATCCCAATTGTGTGAACAACGGTTGTTTTCCGTGTGTAGCTAATCGGGAAGAACAGATTTGCGGCGTAAACAAGGCGTGCCATTTTGGAACCGGCAAATGCAGTGAATACGAGCGCGGTTCTCGGAAAGTTTGTGAAGATTGCTTCACCAACGCCGATTGTGGCACAGACGCGGTTTGTGTGCAGGACGAAGGCAGGGGATTTTGCCTCGAGAACTTTCTCATGGGCTGTCCAGTTTCGTTCTCAGAACAGCAAAGGACTTCAGTCGATTCGGAAGAAGTTTCAGTCTGCGGGTTTGACGACATTTCAGCTGGGTGCAGCGTTTTTGCTGAATAGGCCCAGATGGCTTCGATTGCGAACTTGGATATTATAAGGAATCACCTTGATTGTGGAATGATGAGGTTCGGGGTCGACTCCCATGCCAACGTCAGCTTAGATAAACTGTGCAACAAACCTACGACGAAATCTTCAAGACGCTTGGCCTGCAGGCCACGCAGCAGCTGGACCCTGACAAGACGCTTGCTAAGGCGCCCCAGGACTGGCGCGATACTCTTCGGGAGTCGTTGCCCCTGCTTCCGCTGAGCGGCCAACCCGATGCTCAGTTTAGCCTTCGGCATGAAATTGGTCGCGGAGGCATGGGGTTGGTGCATTTGGCCTACCAGAACGCGCTGGGGCGCGACGTTGCCATCAAGACCGTGCACACCGGGGCTATTTCAAGGGATACCGAAAACGCCCTGCTGCAAGAGGCACGCGTGATGGGAGTGGTCGAACACCCCAATGTCGTGCCGGTTCACGTAATCGGACAGGACGAGTCTGGCCGGCCCGTAATCGTGATGAAACGGATTCAAGGTGTGTCTTGGGAAGCGTATTTCTGCAACCAGGCACCCGTGCCTTCTGAAGACCCAATGGGCTTCCATCTGAACATCTTTCTGAGCGTTTGCAACGCCATGTCGTTTGCGCACAGTCGGGGAATTCTTCATCGTGATATCAAGCCAGAAAACGTCATGGTTGGGCAATTTGGCGAGGTCTATTTGTTGGATTGGGGGCTAGCGGCTGCGCTGTTGGACATCCCCAAAATTCCGAAAGTCTCGGAGCTGGTCGGAGTGGTCGGCACACCGGTTTTCATGGCGCCAGAAATGACGACCGGGGACAACGCGTCGCAGGGTATTCACACGGATATTTTCTTGCTGGGCGGCCTGCTTCACATGATCGCCACCGGGGAGCCCCCCAATCGTGGCTCATCGCTCTTTGAGGTCATGAGCTTCGCTTATACCGGTCAAAAACACATCTACCCTGACAACGTGCCCAACGAGCTCATCGAAATTTGCGAACGTGCGCTCGCCCATGCCCCAGCCGACCGCTACAAGACTGCAGACGAACTAAAGGCCGCTGTCGAAGCGTTTCTGTCGCATAGAAACAGCCATCAGCTGGTTCACGCTGCAAACGAGCGCACGCAGGCGCTGACTCAAGCCATTGAGGCCAACGAGCCTGATGTGGACGCCCATTTTGCCGAGGCGCGATTTGCATTCATGTCAGCGCTTCAGATTTGGCGCCAAAACCCGGCCGCAAAAGCGGGCCTTCAGGCGTGTCTGCAAACCATGATTGTATTCCGGACGGAACGCGGGGATTTCCGTGGCGCGATGGGGCTTTTATCCGAACTGCCCGAAGCCGACGAGGCCTTGCGAGCCTTGGTTGAAGAGCGGGCGGCCCACGCCAATGCGGTCGAAATCAAACGCGCAAAAATTGCCTACGACTACGATGAGTCCGTCGGCATCCATTCCCGCCGATGGGTCGTGGGCTTGATGGCCGCCACGTTTGCGACGGCCCCTTTTGCGCTGGACGCCATGACGAGTTACCCGGTTCCATTGCCGTTCCGGGGAATCACAGAAGTCCCGCTTATTTTCTGGGCCAACGCGGCCATGCTCGCGTTTACGCCAGCCATTATTGCGATGAATTATTTTACGTTCACCCGTTACCGCGACCATAAAGCCAGCCGGATTTTTGCACTCGGCATGACTTGGATGTTTGTACTCGCCCTGGGAGCACGAACCAGCACGGTGTGGGCCCAAACTTCCTTGGTGCACGCGGCCGCAGCAGAATGTGCGATCTATTCAAGCGGGCTAATCATGTTGGGATTGGCGATCGACCGCCGCCTTGGCCGCCCTGGCTGGTGGTACGCGGTGACCTCGCTCGCGCTCGTCGTGTTCAATGGCTACCCATTGGAAATATTCTCGTTGGGGTCGTTTGTGGCGTGCACCTCGTTTTTGTATTCCGGCCGCTATGGGATTCGTCCGCCTTGGGAACCGCGAGAGTCGAAGTGATTTGATTTCGACGCAGATTTCCGTATGGTTCCGCCCGTTTGAACCACGGAGCCGGCCATGAAAAACCTAACGATTCTCTTGATTTTGACCCTCAGTGCGTGTTCTGGAGTGGATGGTGTAAACGGCGACGATGGCGCCAGTGGAAGTGACGGCG
This sequence comes from Bradymonadaceae bacterium, assembly GCA_037968515.1. GTDB lineage: Bacteria > Myxococcota_A > Bradymonadia > Bradymonadales > Bradymonadaceae > JBFFMO01. Next base: position 18,443 of record JBBKVQ010000344.1, on the reverse strand, counting down.
ACGATGGTCTTTCGCCCCGCGTGGTTGTGAGCGCCGAGGCCCCAGGCACTCAGTGCCCGACTGGCGGTCATCGCATCGACACGGGTCTGGACCTGAACAAGGATGGAAATCTGGCCCCACTTGAAATCGAAGACACGGTTTTCGTTTGCAACGGCGAGTCAGGGACTCAAGGCGACGACGGGGCGACTGGGCAGGATGGAGCGACCGGGGCAGATGGCGTGGCCTCGCTTGTTAACACCTCGATCGTGACCCCTGGCGCACAGTGCGCGGGCGGCGGCGTCCGAATCGACACTGGCCTCGACGATAATGTGAACGGTGTGTTGGATCCGTCGGAAATCACCGCCACCAATTATGTTTGCAACGGCATCGATGGCGCGGCCGGCAGCGACGGCACGGACGGCACGGACGGCCAGAACGGCTTTAGTTCGCTCATCGCCACAGACATCGAAGCGGCTGGTGCCAATTGTTCAGTCGGAGGCGTCCGTATTCGAACTGGCGTCGATGCCAACCGGAATAATTTGCTGGACTCCACAGAGGTTCAAACCACTCGCTATGTATGCAACGGCACCGGCGGCGCCGCATTGAGCCCTGTTGTGATTAGTGCATTCGGCGGCTACGCCAATCCGACCTATTTTACCGCGGACCAAGCCGCAACTCTGATTTCTGCGCCAATTACGGTCCCTGGCCCCGGGAAAATCATCGCGACCGGGTCGGTGGATTTGTACTGCGATACAGCCGCCGGAAATTCATCGACCGATTGCTCAACTTTCCCGGTGCAAGGCGTTCTTGCACTGACATCTTCTGCCGCCCTTTCAACGTTTGCAGAGCTGACAGCGCAGGACGGACACGTGTTTTTCTACGCGGCGAAAGACTCGACCAATAACTTGTTTACGACGCGTGTATTCACCGTCAGCGCAGCAGGGACCCAGACCTACTATCTTCGCATGCTCAATAATAACGACGGCGAACTCGGCGGCTGGCGTCAGCGCCTCACTTTGCTCTGGGTTCCGAACTAGTCCGCTAGCGGTTCGCTGCTGGCACTCCACCAGCGAACAACCACCATACTTCCCCACCTTCATCGCCAAGTCATCGCACCCGCGGTTCAATTCGAACCGCCCACCGCTCATCGATGTGATCACTTTGTATTCCCGACACTAGAATACGCCCCCTCACATGTCCCCACATTGCCCCTTTTTGGGGTTTTTCTGTGGGACGACTTTACTTAGCAAAGATTACACCCTGTAAAGTTTACAGCGTGTCAACCAGCCTTATTCTATGCGGGTGATCGGATGTTTTGCCACCCTCACATTCCGTTGCTACCTTACCTACTCATGTCCTTTAAAAAATGACCGCCGTGTGGTCATCGTCACCAGCGATGAACCGCCATAGGAGTAGAAGTAAATGCCAAGATTTTTCTCGAAGAAAGTCGTCGCGTCCGCCTCATTGATGTTGTTGGTCGCCGGATCTGGCTGTTCACTCGACGGCCTCGATCAAAATATTTTACTTGAAACTGTGGGCGACAGTTCCGGCGGAAGTGCAGGCACAGCGTGTGGTGAAGATATTTTCCCGCCACCAATTGCTATCCCCGATGACACGGCAAACGCGGCCAGCACTCTGGTTTCGGTGCTCAACTTCGCGACGGATCACCCACTTCTTACGGCCAACGGTGACGGGTATCACGACACGACTGTATTCAACGCGGACGTTGTGATTCAAAACCCCGGCATTGCAGGCCGGCAGTACACGTTGGACTGGAAGGTCAAAATCAAGGCGGTCGACTCGTGCACCGAAATCACGACAATCGCAAATTCGACTCCTTTTACGTTTCCAACGACTGCCCAGACCTTTGCCGAAGACTTCGAAAGCCTGGTGCCCGGCACGATTGTGACCAATCAATTGCCCGGTTTCACGGTTGAATGCGATAGCCGGAAACGCTGGCGTCCAGACGCTTGCATCATCCTAGACTCACAATCGAACAAATGTGCAAATGACTTCCGAAGCACAACTCAGGGCCATGTGCTTGTGCTCGCCAAGAATCTGCGCGACCGAAATCAAGACGGTATCGTCGACCGACCCGACGATGCGTCACGCGGCGGCACAATGAATCTAAATTTCGACACCCCGGTGTCGCTGACGGCACTTTCGTTCAGAGATATCGATTGGAACGAAAATTCGAACGCGATCGTACGTCGAGCCGACGGGACCTCCACCACGTATGATCTTCCTCGAGGAGCAAACGCAGCTGCGACCACGCTGTCGCTTACCGAATCGAACGTGGTTTCGGTCGAAATCATCCTTCGTGGTTCTGCAGCCCTGACCGATGTGGTTTTCACCAAAGATTCCGAAGCCAGCGGCGCCGCCGAACTCAACCTTCGTGATGCATGGGACGGCATCGCGGACTCCGGCCTGCTATCAGCCGACGGAAACTACTCGTTCAAGCTTGAAGCGACGTTGCGCGACCTTGTTTTGGGACCCATCGACCAGGTCGAATCGAAAGCTTTGGGCATGACCCTGAAGTCCAACACGGTTGATTTCGACCAACAGCCAGCAATCGAAGTATGCGACCCCGAGACAGATAACTGCGGCTGCGACGAAGGCGAACCCGGATGTTCGTTCATCTACACAGACGCAGCGGCCACCGCGGCGGACCTCCTTTTGCTTGGACCAAGTTTCATCTCGACCACACAAGACGCCAACACTGGGCGCATCACTGTCGTAGCCGATGTCCGAGCATTGGCGGGCTCGGGCTTGATTTTCAAAGGTGATGGCATCTGGAATTCGGCATCAGACGTTCAGACCTACATCTCAACCCTGACCGGTGTCCCTGCCGACTTGGATGGTCGACTGTTCAACTTTGACTACACTCAGATTGGCTCCACGACGGGCGTGACTGACGCTGGAACCAGCAACTACCAATTCAACAACCTGCTTCTGGATGCCATCACGAACGAAAACGGCGCCATCGTCATCGACGGGACTCAAGTGAGCGTCGCTGATTTGCTCAACTCGACGGGCAGCGGAGCATTCGAGTACGACGTCGCGGATACTTACGCGGGAGCAAGCTGTTCTTACGTCTCAGCCTTCAACGGCAGCGACGAGCTGGGTTCGAAATTTTGTGTCTATAATGACGCCATCGGGCTGCCTGAAGGGCTTGGTATTTACACCCAACGAAGCGGTGTTTTCGATACCACTCAGAATGGCGTAGAGACGATTCGACGCTCGACGTTCTGCGACAGTGATGGATGCGCGATTCGAACTCAAACCGACGATGTGACAATCACCGTCGATTCGTTCTACTTCTCGATTGGAGCACTTGGCGTTGAATTGGTCTTCAACGACCAAACAAGCTACTCTGCGGCCTCGTTAACTCGAACGTTCGACCGTGGTCCCGTCACGGCCGTCATTTCGGGTCAGTGCTCTCGCGCCGTCGTGGAAAACGCAGATTTGCGAGTCCGCCTTGATGCCGCTGATGGCGCTGTCGGTACGACCTGCATTATCAACGGGTATTACGACTAGACTGACGTGAGCTTTTCGGATTCCAAGTTAGTATCTGGACTCTTCCACACTCCGGCTCATTACGATCGAACAAACCCGTTCTATGGGGCTTCCGAACAGGCGGCCCTTTCGTTTGAGCCCGTGGATCTTGGTCCTTTTCACCTTCAATGCATCCTGGGTCAGGGCGGTATGGGCGTCATCTACGGTGGCGTGCATGTCGAGTTGCGCGTGCCGGTGGCGGTCAAGGTCATCACCAAAGAAGGCGCCGAGCACCGGCGTTTTCGAACGGCGCTAGTCAACGAGATCCAAGCTGTTTGCGCGCTCAATCACCCTGCAGTCGTGCGTGTGTTGGATCAGGGAGAAATCCCCGCCGAGGTTGAGACCATCACAAATGGCGAACTTCGGGCAGGCACTCCTTATCTAGTGATGGAGTACGTCCCACGGGGCACGGTAGAGGATATCATCGGCAAGGTTACCTGGCGTCAGGCCAAGGCAATCTTGCTGACGGTCCTTGATGCGTTGGCCCACGCCCATGCGATGGACGTGATTCACCGCGACATCAAACCCAGCAATATCCTGCTGGGCGATTTCGGCGACCGCGTGATCCCCAAAATTGCCGACTTCGGACTCGCTTTTGCCACCGAGGACGCATCTGCCATTGCCCGTGCGGTCGGAACGCCCCAATACATGGCCCCGGAACAAATCTCGCAGCCGTGGCGAAAACATGGCCCTTGGTCGGATTTGTACTCTCTGGGATGTGTTGCCTTTGAGCTCGTGACGGGCCAGCGCGCCTTTACGGGCTCAACGGTCCGAGAAATCGTCAACCTTCACCTCGAAGGCAACCGGCGAGAATTCAGAACGATTCTGCAGGTGCCGCGCGAATTCCATGAATGGCTCGACCGCATGCTGGCCATCAACCCTGACCAACGTTTTCAGAGCGCTGCGGAATCAGCGCAGGCGCTGCTGGCGGTCGATGACAGGTCGCTGCGCGAGGTCCGGCCTCCCGACATGACGACCTTGCCAATCGCGGCCGTCACACCGGTTCTGGACGTCTTTCGGAATAACGATGGACTGATCGCGGTCAGCACCGTCGAACAATCGCTGCAAGAGATCCCCGACCGCTGGATGGCTCCCGTTCTGGACCGGATGCCGCTCTTGCAGGTAGGCGCCGGACTTGGAGTTTTAGGTTTACGGACAATTCCGCTCGTCGGCCGGGTGCCGACACTCGACCTTGTTTGGCAAATGCTGCGCGAGAGCGACGAACGCCAACAAGTTCGCACGGTCATCATCCGCGCACCGGAAGGAGCAGGACGCACCCGTTTTGGCGCGGCGTTTGTGCAGCGCGTGCGGGAACTCGGAGTTGCGACTGTACTGACCATTAACCACACCGGCGACCATGGTCCAACGGACGGCCTGAGTGGCATGGTCGCGCGTCATTTCCGCACATTGGGAGCCAATCCTCGCGACCTTCAATCGGCCGTGGAGCTCGGACTGAGCACCGTCGGAATCACCAGTGCCTACGACGTTCAGGCGATGACTGCCCTGGCCGAAGAAGCCAATATCGGAGCCAAACCTTCGATCGAGTTTTCGAACCTTCGTCAGCGCCACACGCTGCTGATTTCGTGGCTGAAGCACCTGGCCAAAAACCGACCTGTGCTCATCTGGGCCGACGACTTGCACTTCGGGCGAGAGACCGTCGAGTTTTTAGAGAGGCTCGCCAAAGACAAGGATGGCGCTCGAGTTATGGTCCTTGGGGCTTGGTCGGACGATTCGACCGAAACTGCAGCCAAAGAAGCCTTCGAAAATATCGCCGAATCAACCTTCACGACTCTTTCGCTGAAACCCTTAACCAGCACCGAACAACGCGATCTGGTTCAGCGCCTCGCGCCTTTGGAGCCCGATATCACGCTCGAGATCTGCGAGCGCACCGCGGGAAATCCTCGCTTCATGGTGGAAATGATCTCGGACTGGGTTGCTCGGGATCTCTTCGAGGTGTCGACCACTGGATTTCGGCTCAGGAGCGGGGCTTCAGCCACCATCCCGTCAAGTCTCGAGGACGTCTGGCAAGACCGTGTCGCTGCGTTTACCGCGGATAACCCAAGTTTCCGGGAAGCGCTTGAAATTGCCGCCGCGCTTGGGTTTGAAGTCCACAACGATGAATGGGAAGCCGCCTGTCAACTGGCCCAAATCTCACTTGATACGGGCGCCGTGGCCCAGCTGGTCAAACGGAGCCTCGCCACCCGCACCGAGACAGGCTGGCGTTTTCACCATATCTCGTTACGCCACACTCTCGAAAATATGGCACGCGAACAAGGCCGATGGGCTAGCCATAATATCCTGTGCGCCAGAGTCTTAAGCCGCGGCCAAACCGACCGGGTCGACATCGCCGAACGGCTTGGTCGGTATCTTATCTCGGGGGGCAGAGGCGACGACGCCCTGCCCTATCTGTGGACGGCTGCAGAAATCCGTCGACGAACGGGTGCATTTGTTGAAGCGCAACAAGATATCTCTTGGATTTTCCGCGGCATCGAAGCGACCGGCGGGCCACCCGACGAGCGCACAAGCGCAGAGGCAACCTCGTTTCGCGCCCGAACTTACCTGAACGCTTCGGAACCTCGCCACGCCATGGAACACGCGGATGAAGCCCATCGGGCATCGCTGGAAGCGGGCTGGGACGATATTCTGATTACGTCGACAATTTGGCGAGCAATGGCCAAACAAATGCTGGGCGAACCCGGCGCAGAAACAGATATCGAAACCGCCAACTCGTTAACGTTGGCGACCTCCATGACACTTGAGCCCCACACGTTTACGTCGCTTGCATTTGTACTTTCGACTCAGCGCCGGTTAACCGAAGCTCTGGAAATGTTGAATCGAGCCCATTCAACCAGCCCCAATGACCAAGCTTTTGAACTCCAACATCGCAGCCGTTTGGCAGTCCTTATGGGAGACTGGCCCACCGTACTGCAACACGGCCCCGCAGCAGTTCAAGCCCTTCGAGACGTGGGCCACTTCCAGGCCATGACCAGTGTAATGGAGTACATGGCCGAGGCTCACCGAAAACAGGGCGACCTTGCTGAAGCGAAAGCCTTGCTCACACAGTGTGTCGAACTCCAATCGGCCATTGGAAGCCCGACTTTATTCTCGAAAACCAACTTGGGCTCAGTGGCACTGGCTTTAAATCGATTCGAAGAAGCAGAGGGCAATTTTCTGGAGGCTCTGCACGAAGCCCGCGCTGTGGGCCGTCGCGCGGTCGTGATCTGTGCCTTGGGAGGACTCATGGCAACGGCCTCTGGCCTGCGTCGCTGGGAACAGGTTCAGGACCTGACCACCACAGTCCGACTTGAGCTATCCAGCGCCATGGTTCCCGAAGCTGACCTCGCTGTTGCCCTCGCCAAAACGGGAGACCTTCTGGCGAAAGCCGAGCTGATGGGCGACGCCGCGGCAGCCTATGATTTGGCGATCGCAGTTTACCATGCCGCCGGTAAACTCGAGGAAATGAAAGCCACCAAAGACAAATGTGAGGCGCTTGACCTGATGGAGTGGGATTTCCCAATTTCGTCTGAAATACGGGACGACTCGTGATCCCAGTCGGACCGTATCTGCTCGACTCCGAGGACACGGATGTTTCGACGATGCATCCAGCCACCCACGTGGAATCTTCACGCCGGGTTTGGATTCGGTTCGTACCGCACGCCCTAACGACCCATCCACGGGACACATTTGAACTCGGCCGAGGAATCGCCGCAGCAAGTGCGCTAAATCACCCCGGTATCCTCCGGATTCTCGACCATGGCGTGACCTCGGTTTCGCTGCAAGGCCTGGTGGCTGGAACCCATTATCTGGTTTACGAAAATCACGACGCGGGGGATCTCGTATCTGTTCCCGGAACTCGTACTTGGGCCAGATCTAAAGCTATCTTACTGTCGATCCTCGATGTGCTTGCCTACGCTCATTCTTTTGGGTTGGTGCACGGTCACCTCGACCCAACAAAAGTCGTCTTTCAACAAATCCCCGAAGGAGTGATGGCTAAAATCGAGGGTTTTGGCTTGGGTGAGATTTTGCCGAGTGCCCCTGTGTTTGCCGCGCCAGAGCGCATCGCTCATCCTGACTTCACGCTGACCCCACGCCACGACCTGTTTTCATTGGGTCGCATTTACGAGGAATTATTACGAACCAATCTGAACGAGGAAGGGAAACATCGATGGGCCGGTGAGCTGCCCAAAGAACTGAACTCTTGGCTGGCCAAACTCATCGCGCTCAACCCCGATCATCGATTCGAAAGTGCCAGCGCTGCGGCGCGAGATTTGGCCACGATGGATGCGCCCCAACATCATGGAGCCATCACTTTTCTGCCAACGCTTGCAGACGAAGTTTCGGTGATGTCCATCGCTCCAACCCAGCCGTCCTTTCCGGCCCTAAATCCGCACTTGGAAGGACTTCGAGAACTCGCCCCCATCGGACGGAATCATATTCTGAGGCTCATCGACGACACGATGGCCGAGGTGAAAAAAGAAGCAACAACCCGGCTTGTTTGGCTGTCGGCCGAGCCTGGAATGGAGGTCGAGCGACTGGTCACGCATGTAAAACGGCGGCTTAGACAACGTTATGGTGCCCAGCAATTTGTCGTCCGAAACGACTTAGGCAACGCCTGCGACTCCGGACTCGAAGACGCGGTGCGCCTGGAACTACGGCCCTACGGCACAGCCCTTGAGACCGTCGTTATACGACTAGGCCGAGTCGGTTTGATGCCGCCAAGTTTCGAACGCGCGCTGGTTTCGATGTGTACGGACCCGGCGGACGAAGTTTCCTTGATTCCGTTTCGCCTCACACTTCCTGACCAACGCCGACTCGCGATCATCGAATGGCTGCGAGTGCGTTCACAAACCGCCCCGCAGATCCTGGTCGTTCATGGAGTCCATCGCAGCAAAGACTCAGTGCGATTGATCCAGAAATTATGCGCAATAAATCCCGCACTCCCGCTCCTGATTATCGCTACCTCCATTCAGGGCGAGGAATCCTGCGACGACTTAGCTCAAGTGTTTGGCGACTTGGACAGTTCGGTTGGACTGAAGACCGTGGAAGTTTCACAAGTCGATCCTGAGGCCGCTTTAAAGTCATTGGAAGGACTCAGGCTCTCGGCTGACCAAGCGCAAGCGGTCGTCCAGGCCGCTCAGGGCAAGCCAAGTCTGTTGCATGAATATGCCTATGAAATCGCCTGTGGATGTCCTGTTCCTGCGTCGCAGACGGCGATGTACGAAGAACGTTTAAGGTTACTTTCGCTTGAAAACCCTGACGCTGACACAGCGCTTGAGATCGCGGCAGCCCTGGGAAGGTCGGTTATCCTCACCGAGTGGGAAATGGCCTGTGGGTTGGCCCGAATTTCGTTCAACTTAAATCTGGTACAAACGTTGGTCGAACGACGTTTTGTTGAACACACAGCGGTAGGCTGGCGCTTCAAGACCGCATGCCTGCACGACCTACTTCGGCGTCGTTCATCAGAATCAGATACTTGGAAGGCCCACAAAGACCTGGCAAGGCGAGTTCTTGAAGTCCGCTATGACGCTGAGCAAACCGTTGTGGCCGCCCGTACGGCTCGATACGCCATCGACGCAGAAACTTTGTCCATTGCTACTCAAGCTACCCTTCGATCGATTCAGGGCCTTGTGGCGGCCGGCCGAGGTCATTGTGCCCGAGAACTCGTCATCGACTGCCTGGCTTTGCGGCGGCAACAGCAACAAGTCGAATGTGAAGGGACGGTACGACTTTGGCTCGCTCACGGACAAGCCTTGGCCGGACAAGATTCGCAGGCCGCGATTTGGTGGCTTGAACGTGGGTTGAACCGCGCCCATCGCGAAGGATGGGACGCGCTGTGGGTGCTCGCCGCTGCTGCTTTAGCCCAAGAAATGCGCCGATGCAGTGATTCGCGATTTTTGGATTATGCCCAGCAAGCAGCAGTCCGCGTGCTCAGTCTGGAGTCCGGACTCGACGTAGAATCGGAGCTGCTGTTGATTGATTCCTTGCTGCATGGCGCGAGCGTCGAGTTCGCAGACAGATTGTTGAACCGTATCGAAACTGCCGTGGCAGCCGGTCCAATGGACTGCGTCTACAAAACAATGAGGTGCCGGTCAGCAATCCATCATCGAAAGTGGCCGCTGGCTCAGGAATATGCCGCGATGGCTGCAGTCGAAGCCGAACAAAGAGGGGATTTCGAAACCTTCGCCAGCGCTTTGGTCATGCAAGCGCGCTGTGAGTTTCAAAAGGGGCAGCACGACCTCGCCTACGGCTATTTTTTGCGCGCCAACGAACTTCAGCAGCGCATCGGCGCAAGCCTCAGTGTCAGCTCATTTGGACTGGGAGTGTTGGCAGCTGGACGCGGTGACCTATCGGTCGCTGTTCGACGATTTCGCGAGGCCTGCGATCCAAACTCCCTTGAGGACGTGGAACAAACTCGAATCATGCGGGACGTCGGGCTTTTGTGGGTTGCAGTGCTCCGCGGGGACCTGGAGACCACCCGACTGGAGCTTCAAAAGCTCAAGCGGGATTTCGTTCAAACCGACGTAAATTCGCTCGATATTGCGCTGATTCTGAAAAATGCGGCCATACCACTACTGCAGCAATCGCCCGCGGATGCCCGCGATGTGTTGGAACTGGCCGCACGAATTTATGAGGCATCTGGCGATTCGGGCCGAGCCTACATGGCTCGCAGCTCAGCCTCCAAACACTCCAGACTCTAATTGGCCAATCGAGACACCCCGCCTGCCTCACAGGTGTTTGAGTAGATTATCCACGCCCTCACGCGCGTCACCAAAATACATCCAGGTATTGGGCCGAAAGAAGAGCGGATTATGAACCCCTGCGTAACCTGGAGACATGGATCTCTTGAAAACGACCACGCATTTTGAGTCCCAAACTTCGAGTTGAGGCATCCCGAAAATCGGCGAGGACTCGTCGGTTAAGGCGTCGGGATTGACGATATCGTTGGCCCCGATCACAAGCGTGACGTCCGCTGAAACCATCTTCGGGTTCACGTGTTCGCGCTCGAGCACGATATCGTAAGGAATATCGGCTTCAGCGAGCAGCACGTTCATATGGCCCGGCATGCGGCCGGCCACTTCGTGGACGCCAAAAAAGACCTCGCAACCGTTATCATTTAAGCGCCGAGTCAACTCGGAAACCGCGTGTTGGGCGCGCGCCACGGCCATACCGTAACCCGGAATAATCACGACGGTTTTGGCTTTCATCAGCGCGGTCGCCACCTGTTGCGCATCCGCAGAAATAACGTCGCCTTGCTCCTGTGCTGGTCCGTCGGACGCCTTTTTGACGACACCAAACCCGCCAAAAACAACATTCCAAATCGAGCGGTTCATGCCACGGCACATGATATAACTCAGAATCGCTCCCGAAGATCCCACGAGCGCCCCAGTCACGATCAACAGATCGTTGGAGAGCATAAATCCCGCTGCAGAAGCCGCCCATCCTGAATAGCTGTTCAGAAGCGAAACCACGACGGGCATGTCCGCGCCGCCAATGGCCAACACTAGGTGCAGACCAAGCAATGCTGAAATCACAGCGTTTCCGATCAGCAGTTGCAGCGCGAGTTCGGTGTGACCCTCTTGCACAAAAAAGACCGCCATGACCGCCAGACCCAACACCAGCGCCAGATTCAGCAGATGTCGACCGGGCAGTAGCAGCGGGGAACCGCCAATCGTGCCACGAAGTTTGGCCCACGCGATGATCGACCCGGTCAGTGTTACGGCGCCGATTGCTATGGCCGCAAAAATCTCGATCAGGTGGATATTCGCCTCGGCCGCCGAGGCGTGAGTCGAGGGCGCAAGATACGTCGCAAAGCCAACCAGCACCGCAGAAAGACCCACAAAACTATGCAGAATCGCGACGAGCTCTGGCATCGCCGTCATTTCGACCTTCGATGCCGCGAGCCAGCCAATAAATCCGCCCAAAAGAAGTGCCGGAATCGCCCACTCCCACGCGTAGGGCTTGCCCTGACCGAAAGTAATGGCCAACGCGAGCGCCATGCCAAGAATTCCCAGAAGATTGCCCATTCGAGCATTCTTTTGCTGCGAAAGGCCGGCCAAGCTGCGAATGAAAAGAACGCCGGCAATCAGGTAAAAAATACTTTGAAGAGACTCAGGCACGGTCGCCTCCTCGGAACATCTTGAGCATGCGTTGTGTCACTAAAAACCCACCAAAAATATTAATGCTCGCAAACAAGATCGCGGCCACCGCCAGCACCAAAACCAAGGTGCTCGCGCCAGTCAACGCCTGCAAAATACCGCCGATGACGATGATTCCGCTGATGGCATTGGTCACGCTCATTAACGGTGTGTGCAGTGCCGGGTTCACGTTCCAATCAACCTGCCATCCGACAAAACACGCGAGCACAAAAACAGTGAAATGCTCCACAAAATCTGTGGGAGCATACACGCCAATCAAAATGGCAATCACCAACCCTGCCCCAAGCAGCACTTTTGAGGCCACCCCTGGCTTTTGTGGCACCGGTTTTTTTGCAACAATTTTGATTGGAACAGCGAGTTGTTTTGCGCGAGGCGCGGGCGCTTTGACCTGAGGCGGAGGCCACATGAGCTCGCCGGCACGGGTCACCAAGACACCCCGGATAATCTCGTCGGTTTCGTCCAGATGGAACTCTCCATCCTTCATTGTGAGCTCAAGCAAGTTCACAATATTACGGCCAAAAAACTGCGACGCGTGAGCAGGAAGGCGTGACGTCAGGTTGGTGTATCCCACGATTTTGACGCCGTTATGGTCAATGATCTTGCCGGGCTCGGTTAGTTCACAATTACCGCCGGAATCCGCAGCAAGGTCGATGATGACCGACCCTGGCTTCATGTTTTCGACACATTTACGAGTCACCAAAAGGGGCGCTTTACCGGGCACCATGGCTGTCGTGATGATGATGTCGAGGTTTTTGGCTTCTTCCTCAAACAGGGCAAGTTCGGCGTCGATGAAGGCCTGCGACATCTGTTTGGCGTAGCCGCCCTCGCCGTCGCCGCTTTCTTCAAAATCGAGTTCCAGCACTGTGGCGCCGAGACTTTTGATTTCTTCTTTAACGGCCTCACGGACGTCAAACGCTGCCACTTTGGCACCCATATGGGAGGCTGTTGCGATGGCTGAAAGTCCTGCAACGCCGGCTCCAATCACCAACACGTTTGCAGGTGGCGTCGATCCCGCCGACGTAAACTGTTGGCTCATGTATCGACCAAACGCGCTTGAGGCCTCTACCACGGCGCGGTAGCCCGCGATCCCGGCCATAGACGACAAGACGTCCATCGCCTGGGCGCGCGAGATTCGTGGAATGCAATCCAGCCCCAAAGCCGTAATCTGGCCTGCCCTTAATTTTTCGAGGAGTTCGGGATTTTGTTTCGGCCAAATCATGCAAAGCAGGTTTGCACCGGAAGCCAAGCGCTCGAGTTCTGAGTCGTTGGGTGCATTGATTTTGACGACCAAATCGGCCGACCAAACCTCGCCGAGGTCACCAAGACGCGCGCCGGCGGCCTGATAAGCTTCATCGGAAAACGTCGCCGCGATTCCGGCTCCGTGTTCAATAACAACGTCGAATCCCAACTTTCGCAGGCGTTCGACTGTTTCGGGCGCAGCCGCGACGCGGAACTCCCCTTCGCTTACTTCGCGTGGAATACCAATCTTCATGGGTCACCGATTCTAGAGTTGAACCGGTGTTCTATAACACGAATCAAAAAGCCCGAGCGATTGAGAAACCCGGAATCATTCGCAAATAAACTGAGTTTTTGCGCCTGCTTCAATTAATCGAAGACTCGGCGCATTATCAGCGTTCACGAAGTAAAAAGATGCAGTGTTTTCGCCCACGACGAGCTCAACAACCGTGCCCTCATGTTCGACGCCGGCCAAGTTCGAAACTTTGTAAGATGCCGTAGCTTCCGAGTCGTAACCCAAGTTGTCGATGCCGGCCTGAGCTGCCAAAACAACGAGCTCGCCGGTCAACTCAGCCAAAACGCCTTCGCCTTCGTCAGCGACTCCATCAGCGTGCCCAAGGCCCCACATCACGTCCTGAAAACAATCTTCGGTGGGCGATTCGATTATGTCGCCTGCAGCGCAAAAGAACTCGAACGTTGGGCTTTGATTGTGTTGGAACATTGAAAGCAGCTGATTCTCCGCATCAAAAATGAAGGTGATTCCGTCTTCATCCCCGCCTGCATCAAGGTCAACCACGGTGCCGGCCTCGAGCCGTCGGGTTTGGAAATTGAGCTGGATTCCATAACCGTAATCAAATTGTTCTTCGAAATCCGTAAAACCGCTCCACCAGCCTCGATAAAAATCCACGGCCGTGAGTTCGATTCCACTGAGGTCACATTTCTGAGTCATGTCGACAGAACCCGAACTCTCCGACAGGGTTTTGCTGGACAGAACTGTTGCGATTTTGCTCGCACACTGCCCGGTGACATCATTTGCAGATGGAATATCTTGGTAGGTGTCGGCGATGCAGGTGTTCGCCTCAATCACACAACCAGCGCCTTCGCAGGTTGCGGCGAGGTTGAACGAACCGCGCATCGCGCTTTTGAATGCCTTGACGACAACGCGGTACTCGCCGGCGTTGGCCTCGAGCTTGATGCGCGACGAAATCTTGCCGCCATCGTCGTCGTTCTTCTTGATATAACGTCCCCACGAGGATCCTGAGTCTTCGCGGTGATACAAGTACATCACCGAATCCAGATTGGTACTGACCTCGGTGGAAAGGTCGACGGTAGCGTTATCGCTGAGCGAAAACGTCCATGCATGAAATTTCTCGGTGTCCGAAATCGAGGCCTCGTTTTTTGCAGCAAATCGCAAGGGGCCGTGTTCTGTTGGGCGGTAGAACGAGTCATCTTTGCCAGCGGTCAACGCGTCTTCTTCCGAGCCTTTTGACTCATTATTCTCAGCACAGCCGACGGCCACAAAGAGGGCCAATAATATCAAAACGTTCAGACGCATTATTTCTCCAACAAAATCAGGGTTCATCATCTTCGTTACCTTCTAACAACCTAGCAAGGTGCAGGCCAACCAAAGATCCACGCAAACATGCGCTCAAGCTCAGGGTTGCTGGCAACTCTCCCTGCCACCGAAGGCAGGCGAGCGGTGTTGAGCGAGGGATGGAAGTCAACAAATAGCACGGGCTATTGTCTTCATGTGATTACAATACCCCACATGGCAACCCTGCATGCCACTTTGGCGTTGCGGCCGCGGGGTTCATTGGTATGCTCCCGGCTCCTATCTTGCAGTTTGGAGCCAACAGGTGTCCACCGGATCCCCCGAAACCAGAGTCTTGATTCTCGAATCCGCATGGAAACTCGTAGTCGATAAGCGAACCACCTCGTTCTCGCTCAACGACGTCGCCAGAGCCGCAGGGGTCTCTAGACAGGCGGTTTACCTGCATTTTGGGTCGAGGGGCGGTTTGCTGCTTGCGCTCACGCAGCACGTTGACGACAGCCTCGATATCAATGGGAAACTTGATGCGACCATTGACGCATCCAGTCCGATTTCGCGAGCACGACGTTTCATCAGCCTGACCACCCGATTTGCTGGCGAAACCCACGAGATTGCGTTGGTGATGGAGCGCGAACGCGATCGTGATGCAGAAGTAGCGGCGGCCTTCGAAGAACGCACCCAGCGGCGACTGACATTGCTGATGGACATATTTTTCCACCTTGAAATCGATGGAATGCTGAATCCCGACTGGACTGTCGAGCGCGCCGCTGACGGGATTTGGGCCTTCAGTTCACCGTCGATGTTTGAGTTACTGGTGACGCATCGCGGCTGGCCCCCCGAGGATTTTGAACGCTATGTGTTGCGCATCTTCAGCGGCATGCTGGCCGACTGATCGGGCTGCGGCCGGTTGCGATCCATCCAAGAGACCCCAAAATCAACCAGTGCCACCTGGGACATCAGTTTCGCAGTGCCGGCTCCGACTTCATGTTTTGCGACAGGAAATTGTCGCTCAAAAGCAGCACCGATTCTTGGAAAATCATCGGGATTATTATCAACCTCGTCGTATTCAATCCACTTGCGGCGACCATCCACGATCACCGGCGCACCCGCGCGATACTGGGTATCGTCGATATGCTGCCATCGATATTCCGCAAGGTGCAGCGACGAATTATTCTGGTGGTCCACGCCCAATAACAACACGTGCCCGCCGCAGTCGTAGAGCCGCCCGAGCGGGCTGCGTTCTCCTAGGCCGAAATTCAAATCGTGGTCGCCGACCAGAAATGCTGCGTCAGGCCCATGGGCCGCAAACGAAACTGACGGATGGGAAGATCGAAGCACCCCTGGAAATGTTCGAAAACATTCGGCCACGGCTCCCATATCGCGGGTCGGCGTGAAAGCGGGGTCGTAACCAGGCATGGTTGCGCGAATCACCGACCACCAGTCTTTGGGCACGCCGGGGTTTTCCCAGCCACTCGGGTCAGACAGATGACTGGTGAAGGTCGGCATCATCACCGTGCCCGTGGTTCCCACCACATCAAAGAGCGCCTGAATCACCGCCACAGGTCCGCCGCAGACCCAACCAAGTGCGCTTAAGCTGGTGTGGACAAGCACAGTCGCGCCGTCGGCCAGACCGAGTTCCAACAACCGTGCTTCAAGGTCTGCGCGAGTCAATATCCCCAACGCCACTGCGATTTCTTCGGTCATCTCAGGCACCTTGCTCGGTCGGAACGCAGCCTTGTAACTCAATTCCACAAAAACGCGAGCCGACCTTCGGCAGGTATCGGGTTTCGGTCCAGTTTTAGGAGTCGAGGCGACCGACTGGTGATAATTGACGAACCGATCGTCGGCAACTCGGTCATTCTGTCAATCAATCGCGTTGGGCGTTAGAGTACGCTGGTAGTCCAGCAGCAGGCACAAAGATGTTCAAGCCTTCCGTGCAAACCATCCGATTTTTGGTCCCCTTCATTCTGATAACGGCCCTCGCGAGCTGTTCATCCGACTCCAAACCGGCCATATCCACTCCGGATGCCGGGCTGGATATGGCGCAGCCCGATGTCTCGCTGGATGCCGAGGCAGATCAAGGCACGGATGCTCAAATCCCCATCCCTTGGGATAACCTTGACCCACCAACTCATGTCCGCACAGAGCTCGCCGCCACCGCGGGTAGTCTAAGAGCGGGTGTGGCGACCCTCGCCCTCGACCCGCCTATCGGCATAGCGCAAGGTGGTTATGGAGGGCGCACTGGTGTCCTCAAGTCGCCATGGGCGGACTACTTCGGAGCGTCCCAAGGCACTCACGGCGCGTTGTTCCTAAAAGCGATAGCGCTCGAGGTGGGCGGCGAGCACCTCGTCCTGCTTAAACTACCCATGGTGTTTTCTGAAGACTCGCTCACTAAGGCCATGGAGGCCGATCTTAAGGCTCGATATGGCCTCGACCTACAGGGCCGCGTCATCACCGGCGCGACCCACACGCACCACGGCCCAGGCCGGTTTTGGCGGATTCCAGACGCACTTGGGCTGGCCGGCATCGATTCGTCCGACGACGAGGTGATTCGCATGCTCGCGGGTAAAATGGCAGATGCTGTCAAACTCGCGATGGATGACTTGAGCGACGCCGAGTGGGGTTACACCATTATCAACGACTGGGACCCGCAGGACCGCGTCTACCGCGACCGACGTAGCGTAAACGATCCTCGTTGGGGAAAAGACCCACTGCTCACGCTGTTTTCGGTGCGCCGACCCGGCGGAAACCCAATGGCTGTAATCGCCAATTTCGGGATGCACGGCACCATTCTAGGGACCGATAACACTTTGCTTTCCGACGATGCCGCGGGCGGATTTGAACAAGAGTTTGAATCGGCCATGTTTGCACATTTTGGCACTCCAGTGACCGGCATGTTCATGCAAGCAGGTGGCGGTGACGCAGCCCCTTCGGGTGGCCACCTTGGGCATCAAGATGAGCAGAAAGCGCGGGTTTTGGGGCAGGTCGGTGGCGATATCATCGCAGCAGCGCTCGACGGCCTTACCTATTCATCCCAGACCGACCTCGCCGTGCGTTCGCGCACGATTGCCGTGAAACACGCATGGATCTACGGCGACTCCGGCGAATTCGACCAAGCGCCAGGAAAACCTTTCGAATTCGGCACCCTGCAATGCTCCATCGACCCAGCCGAAGACAAAAGCCAAGAGGGCGAAAACAAATCGTGTGTTGCGCTCGGCCCGTTGTTCGAAAACCTGAAAGTGCCCGTGCCAAACCCCGAACTTAACCAGCTCTACCTGACCCTTGCACGCCTGGGCCCGCTCTTTTTTATGACCTTACCCGGCGAACCCACGCACTCACTCACCGAGTACGCGCGACTCCAAATAGCGGAGCTCACCGCTGACCACGACGTGATGGTTGTTGGGTATAGTCAAGACCACCTGCTCTACCTGACCCATCCTGATGATTGGTACATGGGCGGATACGAAGCTGAATTCAGCATCTGGGGCCCTTGGGCTGGGCGCTACCTCGTGGATCGCCAGATGGAACTGGCTCGAGACATGCTCGCGGGCTTCAATGGACCCGTCTATTACGACGAGTTACCAGACCTGCAGCCGCCGCTCGGCACAGAGGTTCGTGATACAGAAACGAGCCTGAATGCCGGCACGGTTTTCAACGACGCGCCGACGAGCATCGAACGGCTGGAAGTGCTTGACATCACCGTCGGCGGTGGCGATCCGAAGTTTGGAACGCCCGTTTTCACGTTGGAAACACCAAACAACAAAGGCGTCTTCGTGCCCGTTCCGGACCCCAAAAATCCCGCAAAGAACATAGACAGCACGAATTTAGACACTGTCGTGGTCTTTCATCCCGACCCGCCAACCACCAAAATCGCCCTGCCCGAGCGCGACCATAACTGGCAATTCCTCTGGCAAGTCCCACCAACTTTGCCCACCGGAACCTACCGAATTCATGTCCAAGGGATCGCG
>JBBKVQ010000343.1:0-14234 GCA_037968515.1 Bradymonadaceae bacterium | reverse complement strand
GCGCAGGCCCTATGGCCTGCATGCGATTCCTGCGCTTATTGAGACACATGCGAGCCATAAGGCTCGCGGACCAATCGCAACCGAGCCAGCCGCGCCTTGCGATTCTGCCGCTGGTGCTCGGCTTACGCTAACCGCCTAGTGATCCAGCGATCCAAAGCATTGGAAAATTGCTGTTTAGCTTTGTCATCGTACGCCGATGGCCCACCCGTCTGAATGCCGGATTGCCGCAATTCATCGTGAAAATCACGAAGGCTTAAGGCCTCGGTCACGTTGTCTTTATCCAATGGGCGTCCTCTGGGCGTCACGACGTCTCCACCGACTTCAACAACGCGTGCAGCCAAAGGAATATCAGCCGTGATGCAAAGGTCACCAGCAACGCAGTTTTCGGCGATATGGTCGTCGGCGGCGTCGGCGCCCTGCGGTACAACCACATTTGACGCGAATTTGGATTTTGGTTCTTCCATCCAACGGTTCGCGACAAAAATAGTCGTGACTTCGCGTTTCGACGAAGCTCGTACCAGGACTTCTAGAATGACGCGGGGTAGGGCATCGGAGTCGACCCAAATCGTTGGTGGGGCTTTTTCAGTCATAGGATTCTCGATTTAAGCGTGCGAGTCAGCCCGCACTTCCAAGCAGAAGATAACCGACTAAGCGACCTGCCGCACGTGTCAAACCGGGGTGCTGTCGATCCGCATTTTGGTGCCCATCCCAACGACGGCAACCACAAGCGAACCAAATAGAATCACCTCAGGGTCGAATTTTTCGTTCAAAATAAAATACGCGCCGGTGACCGTCATAAACAACTGCAGAAGCTGTACCTGAGACACCCGCGCAACGCCGGCCATAGCTAGCCCGCGATACCAGGCAAAAAACGCGGCAAATTGGGACACAAATGCCAGGTACGCCAGCGCGCCCAGCGACAAGGCACCTGCCGCCGGAGTGATCACGGGCACAAAAGCAAGCGCGACCAGCAAGACCGGCATCGCAATCGCAAGGCTCCAGCACGTGGTTTGCCAGCCACCAATTATTTTGGATGCTTGTGCGCCAAAGGTGTACCCCATCGCCGCGAAGACCACGGCCAAGAGCAGAAATATATGGCCGATCGCCATGCCGCCTTCGGCCTGCCTTAAAACGAACGTTAACGTGACGATGGTTCCGATCGCGCTCATAACCCAGAAACCCAACGAGGGTTTTTCACGGCCCACCAGCACTGCGAAGACCGCGGTCGCAAGAGGAAGTAGTCCAATCACAACGGCACCATGGGATGCCGAAACCGTGGTCATGCCAAGGGTCATGAAGGTTGAAAAACCAAACAACGTGCCGAGCCCCGCCAAGAATATCGGCTTCCAAACCAGTCGCGGCGGGACCGGAGGCCGTCGAATCAACAAAACAATTATTGCCAGCACGCTCGCCAGAAACCCCCGCCAAATAATGACTTGCGATGGATCCAGAGTCGCCACGGCAAGTCTTGTCATGGGCAATGTCAGGCTGAACATCGCCACCGCGCTGAGTCCAAGGAGCAAGCCTTTGTTCTGGTTCGAAACAACAGAGTGCATGGGTGTCCAGGAAGGTATATCGATCTTGAAGGCGGCATCGTGCCGAGTTAACTTCGACGGCTAAGATTCACACGACTTCGTCAGGGTTCTTTATCTATGCCAAATGCGCATAATCGTCCCCACGTCTTTGTAGCGCAGGCTGATCTCCCTCGTGTAAAGACCGACGCTTGGCTCTTGCCATGCGACGCGGGTTTCCATGTTTTAGCCACTTGGATTCCAGACTATCTTCGTGCAGGACTACGCCAACGCAATACAGAAACCTTTGTGCTGCCAGTGGCTCTTTTTGATGAATGGACAAGCGGCCGGCGCCGAACCGTTCGCCACGACGATTGGCCCGGTGCGTCGATGCCGTGGCTCACAAACGTTGGTGGAGGCAAAAACTACGAGGTGGATTGGTACCTTCAGGCCGTCACCCAATTTGTCGAAGAAGCTTCCGTTTGGGCAAAAACGAACTCCAAAAGATCTCGGCCACTCCTTGGTGTCCCGGCGGTCGGAACGGGTTATGGCGGTCAATGGGATAAAAAAGCGCGCATCATTGACGCACTTTTTGAACACCTTCTATCTCTGGCAGAGCTTCACGACGTCGACATAGTTTTTACGCTTTTTGACCCCCAATCATTTGCTGCAGCCCAGCTCGCCCGAAAGCGCCGAGTGGATACGGCAGCAGTGGGTTGGGACCTTGATTCACGCCTGTTGTCGTCGGCAACGGCCCTTGCAGAGCGCGCAAAGCATGGTGGCCTGGTGATGTTCCTTGGGTCTGGCGTGAGCGTGGGTGCGGGTCTACCTACCTGGCGAAATTTTCTGGGAGAGCTGGCCCAAAGGGCCGGATTGGCTGAGCCGCAGGTTCAATCGCTGCAAAACTTGGATGCGATGGATGCGGGCAGCGTCGTTGAACGCTATCTCGGCGGTCGTGAGCAATTAGAGGAACAGACGCGGGATTTGTTGAAGACCCAAGAGTGCTCGCTCCAGCACGCGTTGATCGCTTCGATTCCGCATGAAGCCGCAGTCACCCTAAACTACGACACACTCTACGAATCCGCGTCGAAAGCCGTGGTGGGCCAGGTCGCGGTGTTGCCTCAAGACCGCAATCCAAAGGCGAAACGTTGGTTATTGAAACTTCATGGCTGCGTTGAACGGGGCGATTTGGTGCTGACCCGCAAAGATTATCTACGGTTCGGTGAGCGTCGCACCGCGCTTGCGGGGATTGTGCAGGCCCTGTTGATCACCAAACATATGCTCTTCATCGGCTTTGGAATGACGGACCCGAATTTCCTGCGCATTCTTGATGATGTTCGAAGGTCGCTCGGAGATGTCACGAACGAAAAAGACCTCGCCGATCCCATCGGAACGGTCCTGATGTTAAATCACGATCCATTACGTAATTTACTTTTCGACGCCGACCTCAAGATGGAGTCGATGGCGTCGCCCCATGCGCCTGATTCGGCAAGGCAGCTGGAGATATTCTTGGATTTAATCGCCTTTAAAAGTGCATCAACCACAGCGTTCTTTTTCGACCCGACCTACGATGCTTTGCTGACAGACACGGAGCGGGAGTTTCGCGATTCACTCGACGCGATCCATGCCAAATTTGTCGACGATCCCCCCGGCAATGTCTGGGAAGATTTCGAAAAATTAATGGGAAAATAGTTTCGACCTGAGACCTTGCTGGTGTGTCTTGAATGCCCCACGTGAGGGATAATGACTACATTGCTCATCTATCGAGTTGCCCCTATTTTGAGTGACTGACCAAGTTGGAGTCGATATGGGTAGAAATGCACTCGCACTCGCAGCATTGCTAGCGTTTGGGATAGGTTGTGATGGTGACTTGACAGGCGAAAACAACGCCAATAACCAGTCAAATAACCAAAACAACTCGAATAATAGCACGATCGTGATGTGCGAGCCTGAGACCTCCGGTCCGGTTGAGCCGCTGACAGACTTTATGCCGCCCACACGGCAGTTGCGTCGGGCTGCGCTCTTGCTCACCGGACAGACTCCAGATGTGGAAGCTTATCAGTCTTTGCTCGACGCACCCGACGAAGCCGCCGCGCAGATTTCGCTCGAGGCATCGATCGACTCGATGATGACAACCGACGCGTTTTATCGACGTTTGGTGGACTTTGGGCATGACTGGATAAACGTCGGCCAATACACGACTGGCGCCTCCGGCGAAGCCTATTGGGGACATTTTTCGGGAGTCTTGAGCCCATGCCCTGCCGACTCGTTGCATCCGGGCGCGCTTTACCTGCAGCCGGAAGGTGGCTACGGAAGCGGCGATAAATCGGGTACCGCCGCATCACCCAACGGCATTTGTTTCGACTCGGCTCCAGATGGATCCGGGGCGCCTTATGATGCGAACGAGGTCGATATTGAGCCCTGGTGGGCGCCAGGTACCACGGTAAAGGTTGTCGGACGTGCGGGAACCGGCGTTCGAAAACACCCGGCGAAAGCCGGCGGTGGTGATTATACCTGCGGAATATTTGGAGGGATTTATTTTACCCCGGCGCTCAAAGATGACGCCCAAGCTTTAGAAGATCCGGTGTGTTCCTGCGGTCCGAACTTGGTTTATTGCCAGACGTTTTCGGGATTTGGCGGTAATAATTCCTACGATCTGAAATCCCAGCGTCGAAACGCATGGGAAGAACCAGCTCGTTTTTTTGCTCATCTTGTGTGGCATGACCGGCCACTTCATCACTTGTTAACAGCCAACTATTCGGTTGGAACCAGCGCGCTTCGTCACCTCTATGTAAGGTGGGCGAGGCAGAACCCGGCCAACGTGGGGCTGGACGATTCTACCTGGTGGAAAAACGATGCAGACGTGCCCATGGACCCTGAACACGAGGGCACTGACCCCTTGGCCTGGCGCGAGTTTGTCGTCGAGACCCTCAACCCAAGCCTGCTATCTGGCGGCACGACTCCTAACGGTGATTTGACACGTACTGCATCGTGGGATGCCTCAGATCCGTCCAAGGGTTTGGCCACCGCGGGCGTGATGACGATGATGGGAAGCAATTCATCGTTTTCCCGTGAGCGCGTGCGGGCAGCCCGCTACACAGAGATGTTTGCCTGCCGTGAATTCAGCCCTCCACCTGCCGAAATTCATTTTCAACCGTACGAGACTGACCCAGCAACCACCGGCACCTGCCAGTATTGCCATCAGATTATCGACCCGGCAGCGATCGCGTTTAAACGTTGGGGATTCCAAGGGGATTATATCTGGGACCTGCCTGTCCTTGGTGGCATCAATACCGCGGTCATCCCGGCGGACGCTCAGGCAAGAAGGGCGTCGCCTTTCCGACGTTGGTTTGACGCGTGGACGCCTGAATCAGTGATGACGCCGGTGACGCAGGCCCAAATCGACGCCAACCCGCATGTACTACTCAATGACACGATCTCAAGCGAAAAGTCTTTGTTTGGAGTCAAAAACGATGGCACATCCGGTCCACTTGGATTTGGGAAAATGCTCGTGGAATCCGGTGAGTTTGATCGATGCGCCGTGCGCCAACTGCATAAGTTTGCTGTGGGTCGTGACGTGGATCCTGCGGTTGAAAACGGCTACCTGAAAAAATTAGTCCAAGAGTTTGTCGCCGGTGATCGTCAGGCCAAACCCTTTATTAAATCACTCATGTTAAGTGAAACTTTCAAGCGGGGGCTTTAATGAAGTCCATTCACCTGACCACTATTTTAATCGCGGCATTGGCCGGCGTGTCATGCGTTGAAGACAACCCCAGCGAACCGGTGTCGACCAAGCTACAGGCCGCTGAGCCCGCAGTTTGCGCCAAAACCGAGAACGATTTTATTCGGCTGCGGCTGGCCAAAAATTGTGTGAGTTGCCACGGCCAAGGCGCGGTTGCTCCCTATTTTGCATCGGCTGAGGCGTTCGAGGGGCTTTTGGTTCAAAACCCCCGACTTGTGGTTCCAGGCGATCCTGACGCCTCAGAGCTTGTGAAACTTCTGGAAGGGAATGGAACGGGAGCCTTCGCGCAGATGCCCACGGCAGGTCCGTTGTTTTCCGAGATTCCGGAAGCTGAACGCGATATCTCGACCGAGGAGATTCGCGCATGGATCACCGGGCTGCAGCTGGGTGTCGAAGACGTGAATCCCTATCGCGACGCGCCGACCACTCGCCGAGTCGGGGCGGCCGAATTTCAAAACTCGTTGATGGCTCAGTTGGGACTGACTTACGAGGACGATTTCCTGCAGAGCATCTCGTCAAATTTCCAATCTCCGACGGCGGTGCTGAAAGGGCCAATTCCCTTGCGTGCTTCCGACGACGCACCGGGTTTGCATTACGCGGCTCAGGCCGCGTCTACTCGGCAGCGCTGGGCTGCTCTGGGAGGCGCATATTGGCTTCAGCGCAAGCCAACCACCTATGAAATTTCGCCCAGTTTTTTGCAGACGGTGACACAGGTGAGTCAGGCCTGGTGTCAACTTGCGGTCAATAAATCCGATAATACTGCGCTGTTTAATGGCGTGAGCCCTACCGACGGAAGCGACACCGCGGCAGGCCCGATTAAGGCAAATATCGCGTATTTGCATCTGCGCATGCTGGGCCTCCCGGCGACCGACGAAGACGTTCTGCAGATCTATAACGAGGTGTTCCTGGCTCACGAAGAGGCAGGTCCCAAAACCGCATGGGTTGCGGTCTGCAGCTATTTTGTTCGACATCCCCTCTGGCTTAGCCTCTGAGTTTGACCATGAAATTAGATATCACACGCCGTCAATTGCTCGGGCTTGGAGTCGGTGGGGCTCAGCTCGCATTACTCAATAAATTCGGATTCCTCGAAGGCAAGGCCCACGCTGCACCAAGAGCAGGCGCTCCGAGCCGAGTCGTCACAATTTACCTGTCTGGAGGGTACGCGCCTCAGTACATGTGGGGCGGCATCACTCCCGAAGAAGTAGCGACCAATATTCCACCCGTGCAAGGCGCGGGCGTCGCCGAGTCGGCGTTTTACACCGCTGAAGACTTGATCGAGGTCGGCGCAGGCGGTGGTGGTTTTGCGCCGCTTCAGGTCGCGCGTTCGTGGGATCCCAACGACCCGGGAAGCCGGCTCACGGCCAACGGGCGAAAGTACCTGCCCTTAGGATATTCGTGGCAAGAGCACGATCTTTGGAATCAAACGACGGTGGTTCACGGCATCGACCAAGGCACAGCCGCGCACGCAAGCGCTTATGTTTCGGCCATGTGTGGTGTTGCAGGCGGCGAGTATCGCGCGCCGGCGGTGCAATCCGTGATTGCCAACGCGCTGTATGCTTCGACCAAAGATTTTCGGCCGCTTCCGTGCGTTGCGTTGGATTCGCGTGGCATGCCGGTCCCTCTGGATCTGCCGTCGCGCGCTGCCCCCATCTATGTGCCGGGATTGGACGCCTTGCGCGAGTCATTATCAGATTCCGAGATGACCTCGTGGTGGCAGGGGTTAAACGCCCGGACCGAGGTCGAAGCCAAAAACTGGGCCGGCGAAATCGACGGAAACGCCCGGCGGACTTTGCTGGAAGAGGCCGTCCTGAACGCCACACGCTCGATGAGCGGGAAGTCGCAGTCTGCTGCCACCGAAAAGCACTTGAAAGCCCTCTACGACGGTTTTGGTGACGTTTCGAAGGTCCTTGCACGCAACGTGGTCGATGTCCTGACGAACACGCTTGGCGTCGAATACATGACCGAAAACCCAAGCTTTGGCGGCAAACAGCCCTACGGCATGGGTCCGTGGGGCTACACTTACGGCCTGGCCGATGAAAACGTGACCAGCCCCGCGTTTCAGAACGTATTCGATATGGCGCTGCGCTTGATGAAGGCCGACCTCACGAGCTCGATTCACCTGTACATGCCAAACTTTTATTACGACACGCACAGCGGCCAGCCAGGGCATCAGCGTAACTACTTGAACACGCGTGGCGGGCACGATGTGATCGCGCGGTTCCTAGGCGAAATGAAGCAAACAATGGTGGGCGGAAAATCGCTGTTGGACGACACGCTGGTCGTTATTTTTAGCGAATTTTCGCGCACCTGGGCACGGGGTTCCGGCGAAAACTTCAACTATACCGACGACCATTGGCCTTATACGTCCGTGACCTTTGTGGGCGGCGGAGTCGCGGGTGGCCGCGCCATCGGTGGGTACGACGTGTCCGGTGGCGGCGGTCCCATTGGCAAGAACGTGGATCTGAAGGAAGAAGGCGGCGAAATGACCAATCGACCGCCACGTTCTGCCGATATTGCAGCCACTATTTGTTCGATTATGGGGCTGGAGCTCAACGAGTTCTTCATTCCCGGCGGTTACGGAGAGATCCTAGGCGTGCGGGCCTAAGCGGTGTTCGGTTTCGCATTTTGGTGATATTCGGCTGCTCGGAACCCAACCGAGCGAGCTTTTATGAAACCCGAATCACCCAGTGACCCAAGCCGAATCATCCAGCCATGGGGCGCCTGGACGGACGAAGGCGCCGGTCCAGTCGTGTTGGCTATTCACGGCCTGCCCGGTTCCGTGAGTGATTTTCGATATTTGGGCGGCGCAATAGACGGGCGTTTTCGACTGCTACGGGTCGACCTGCCGGGATTCAACGGAGTTGCCCGCGAATACCCAGCGACCTTTGCGGGCGCGACCGAATATGTCGATCGAATCGTGGATGGATTGGGCGAGCCTGTTGTTATTCTGGGTCACTCGTTTGGCAGCACTTACGCGACGGCCTACGCGGTTGCTCATCCAGAAAAAGTAAGGGGATTAGCGCTCTTGGCACCCTTTGGCATCCGACCGCATTCGGGGATCAGGGCGCTGCCAAATATCAAGATGCTCAAGCTGGCGCTTGGTCTGCCGATTCTTGGGAAAGCCCTAGAAAATAAAATACTTTCGGCATTCGAGAACCTAGGCTTCAGGAATATCACGGGAATGGACGTCCGAATGACCATCGAGACGCTCGCCAATTTTAAGTTTGAGGCGCACGAAAAACATCTGCGCGCGCTGACCTGCCCCACATTTGTGGCTTGGGCAAAAGACGACCACCTGATCGAACCCGCCATCATCGAAGAAATGATATCCTTAGTGCCTGCGGGGCCGCGTTTTGTGTTTGAAGAAGGTGGCCACAACCTGCAGAAATTCCAGGCGGTCGAGGTCGCTGATGGGCTAGCCGAGTGGGTTCTTAGCCTTTGATACGGTTTCGACGTGTCACTACTTGCCCCTACATGGGCACCTTGCTAACTTTGCCACCTTCCACGGACGACGCGTGAGGTGTTGCGATGCTCCGAAAACTATTGCCCCTTTTGATGATCGTAGGCTCAGTCGCTTGCGGTGATGATTCTGAAGAAGCCATCGTTATTATTTCTGATAATAATCAGACAAATAATCAGACGAATAATTCCACGAGTAATCAGACGACTAACCAGTCGAATAATCAGACGAATAATTCAACGACGGGAAATAATCTTGTCGTGATACCGCGTCCAGAGCTTGTGACTTTGCTTGAACAGGACATCGCCACTGTCGAAAACGGCGTCGCTGGTCCCTTTCAATTCGAGGTTCCTGCAAACACGCAGTCGGTCGTGATCACGATCGTGGGCGATTCGCCAACACAGTACACGCTTCGGCATTGGGATAACGGTGATGGCACTCCGTTGGTGAATATTGGCTGGTTGAATAATGACCAAGGGGCACCGTCGCTTTGCCTTAATTGCGCTCAACGCGTGACGTCGTCTGAAGCGGCGTTTGCTGGCATGGCACCTACCAATCCGGTGGTTTCAGTCAAAGCAGGAACCCATGAGTTTTCGGTGTTTTCGTTCAAGATGCTTGGTCTGTTTAATCAGACTCCAGTGGCAGGGCTGGCCCGAGTGATCGTTACTGCCAAGATCTTGCCAGCGCCGCCCATCGACGGCGTTTTGGATGTAAACCTTTGGTTTTCAGGTGCCGAGGGCCTGACCGCTGCGACCGCGCCTACGGACACGGCGTTTCAGGACACACTTAAAAACGTCGATACGGTCTATGCCCAGGTGGGCGTGAAGCTTGGCCGAGTCACCTACAACGATATCGAAGGTGATTTTAACGTGATCGAAAATGTGATTGGAGCAGGAAGCGACCTGGCCGGACTCTTTGCTCAGTCAGCAAATGCGCCTCAAGATGCTGTGAACGTGTTTTTTGTCGAGGACCTGCTCACCGGCGCCGCGGGTTCGCAGGGTTTCGGGATTTTGCTGGGGGTTTCGGGCGGAATTCCTGGTCCTACCGGCATCATAGGTACCGGCCGAAGTGGCGTGGTCCTAGCCCTTAAACGCTCGGTTCAGGCTCCAACGCCGCTGTACAAGGTGTTTGCCCACGAAGTAGGCCATTTTCTTGGGCTCTACCATACCAGTGAGCAGAACTTTGGTGGCGGGCAACAGCTTCACGATCAACTTCCCGATACCCCCGAAAACGATCCCACGATGGTGATGCATAACTCGGGCAACGGCGACAAACTGTCGGCGTCTCAGGGCAATACGATGCGCCTCAATCCATGGGTACGTCAGGAGGCCAAATAATGAAAAAGCTTCAAATACTATGTGTTCTTTTGCTGTCCGTGATGGCTGTCCCTGCGGCCGCACAATCACCAGCTGAGATGACCCACCTTAAGTCCAGTTTGGCGTCGATCGACACCCTGCCGACAAAAGCAGCTTTGGATGCCGCTTTTGAAAGTCCGGCCGCGGTGCTGATGACGGCGGCGCGTGATGCAAACCTTAGTGGCTATGAGCGCAAGCGTGCCATTTCGTTGCTGAGCCTCTATCCGTCGCCACAAGCACAGGTTTTTCTGGGCTCGTTATTGTCGGACCCGGTAGCCGAGATTCGCTCGATGGCCGTTTACACTGTCGCGCGGTCTTTCGGACAGATCGCTAGCGATCAGACCTTCGAAATCATCGAAACCGCGTTGCGTGATCCCGATCAGGACGTGAAAATATGGGCTCTTCGAGGCCTACGGTGGGTGGCTGGACCACGCGCGGAACGACTGCTTATCGAGTGGCAGACCAATTCTGACCCCAACGTGGCAAAAGTCGCCAAGTCCGCAACCAGCAAGCGACTTCGTGCATCTACGCGCTGAGAACTCTGCCTTTTTGCAGAGTGTGTTAAGCGTTTGATGAAACTGCGCTACACTCACCACTATCTTTGGGCCTGGCTGACGGATGACTAATCGCGAAAAACACACGTCTCATCGACCCAAACGGGCGGCGAAAGTAGACAAAACACCGACCGAGGTGGACATCTCTGCCGAGACTTTGGACCACCAGGCCGAGACGTTTGGTGACTTGAGTCTGCCGATGATGCGTGGGGCGACTCACGGCGAGATGACTCTGACAGACCCGCTGACAAGCTACTTGTCGCGCTTGAGCCACATCGCGCCGCTGCCATCTGAACAACAGCAAGAACTCGCCGAACGCTACAAAGAAGAAGGCGATAATAACGCGGCCAAGATGTTGATCATGACGAACCTCAGGCTCGTCGTGAAGATTGCGCGCGAATATCAGCGCCGCTGGACCAACTTACTGGACCTGATTCAGGAAGGAAACGTCGGGCTCGCCGAGGCCGTCACTCGCTATGATCCGTACCGCGGCGTAAAGTTTACCAGCTACGCGCAGTACTGGATTCGCGCCATGATCCTGAACTATTTGATGAATCATCTTCATCCCGTGCGGATCGGAAGCTCAAGGGCTGGCCGGAAGTTGTTCTACAACCTCAAAAAAGCACGTCGTGAGCTGATTCGCCGCGGCGAGGAGCCAACGCCGGCACTGATCGCTGAGTATTTGGATGTCGACGAAGCCGAGGTCGTCAGGGTCGCGGCTCAGCTTGACGCTCCAGCCGTATCGATGGACGCGCCAGCACAGGGGCTCGAGCGAGTCACTGTCGGCGAGCTGATGTCTTCGGACCAGGAAAACCCCGAAGAACTCGCTGCGGAAAACGAGATGAACTCGCAGCTGGGCGGGGCAATCAAAGCGTTTGGCGAACTGATTGACGACGATCGCGAGAAAGCGATTTGGTTTGGACGCATGCTCTCGGAGGAGCCCAGAAGCTTGGTGCAACTGGGCGACGAGTTTGGCGTGTCCAAAGAACGCATTCGTCAGGTCGAAGTTCAAATCCGCGAAAAATTCAAGAAATACCTTCTGGCCGAGCTCGGTGACGTTCGCATCAACTTTTTGGATTCACAGTGACCCCATTGCGGTTCCTAAGCCTTTTTATGTTTCTTGCTGGCTGTGCAACGACTCCGTCAGCGGTGAAAACCGCCGATCATCGTGCGTGCATCAACGGGGATCTCGATTCATGCGTGAAATGGGGCGACTCCGAAGTCACTCACGGCCCCGCAGGCCGGCGTGACGCGCTGATTGCGTACCAGTTTGGTTGCACGCTGAACCATTCCCCCTCGTGTGCACGATTGGCCGAACTCTTCGGCACGACAAACGCTAACCCGGCAAAAGTGCGTGACGCCTTAGAAACGGCGTGTACTGGCGGGCAACAGCTATCCTGCGTGGAACTTGGCCGAACCCTGTCTCGCCGCCGAGGCATGCCTTACTTCGCAACCGCTTGCGACGCCAACGTGGCCGAGGGCTGCGCAGAGCTTGCCAGCGCGTATCGCGGTATCTGGCAGCTTGGTGACTACCTCAAAAAATCGATCGAGCTTGACCAGAAGGCCTGTGAACTTGGGTATCGCCCTGGCTGTGTTGGTGCCGGACAGGCCTACCTGTTTGGCTCAGGCGTACCTGCGGACCCCGCAAAGGGCCTGGCTTATCTTGAGTCCACCTGTGATGATCGGGAGACCTCGGGCTGCATCTTGCTCGCCAAGATTTACGAAGAAGGCATCGGTGTTCCGGTCGATCTGAAACGCTCAAATACTTACTACGAAACCGCCAATCGCCAGAACCAAGCCGAGGACATCACCACGGGACAGTCAGCGTTTGTGGTTTATGTCGATGGCTGCAATCGCGGCGACCCCTTGGGTTGTTTCAACGCAGCCGTGATGCTGAACGAAGGGGTCGAGGTGGATCGAAATATCTCGACCGCCCGTGAGCTCTTTTCTCAATCCTGCGAAGCCGGATGTGACGCTGCGTGCGACCAAATGAAACGCATTCGCGTGCGCACCAAATCCGTCAACGGAGCGCAAAAATGAAGCGCTTTGCATTGTTGGGATTTGTAGCCATCTTGGGTTGTTCAAGTGGTGGGCCTAAGGCTGTATCTGGCGGCTTGGTTGACGCTGAAGGATGGCCGTACCGCAAAGCAGAAACCAAGTACCGCTGCCCAGACGGCACGTATGTCGATGACTTAGCCTTGGCCGATGGCCGCCGTGAAGTCACCTGCAGACGTATGGGATTGCCTCGGTCCTTGGGCTTTCAGCTTCAGTGGACCAAGGCCGGCGCGCTAGCCATGCGGACCGAATTTGATCCAGATGGTCTGCCGCTGGTTCGCAAACGTTGGTACGAAGACGGCACCCTGAAGAGTGTCGAGTCCTTTGTCGACGGCGCGACTCAAAGCCGTGAAGTCTGGTTTGCGAACGGTGTTCTGGAAGAACAAACGATCCGCGACGGAGATTTGCTGCACGTAACCCGCTATCAGCCGGACGCAGAAATCGAAGCCGAGGGCACACTCGAAAACGAAGTTAAAACCGGGCCGTGGACTCTATGGAGAGACGGAGCGACCGAAAAAGTGAGCTTTGTTGCAGGCCTCGAGCAAGGCCCGGCGACCCGCGTTTTTGTCGATCGCACGATCGAGACCGGCGCCTATAGCGACGGCAAAAAACAGGGCCCGTGGTCGCGTAAAACCGAACAAGGCCTAGACGTCCGCGACGAAATCTATGTCGACGGAGTTTTGGAAGGCCGCTTTCTGGCATTCCATCCTA
Source organism: Bradymonadaceae bacterium (assembly GCA_037968515.1). Lineage (GTDB taxonomy): Bacteria > Myxococcota_A > Bradymonadia > Bradymonadales > Bradymonadaceae > JBFFMO01. The sequence continues at coordinate 846 of JBBKVQ010000343.1, read as the reverse complement.
ATCAGGCGCCAGCCATCACCGGGCAATATTCGAAGGGCGAAAAAGCCGGCTCGTGGACCACCTACCACCCCAATGCCCAACCAAAATCACGCGGAGAGTATCTGTGTGGAAAAGAACATGGGCAGTGGACGATCTGGCATTCGAACAGTCAGCTGCACCAGCAGGGCGATTACGTCGACGGTGTGAAAGTCGGCGAATGGAATACATTTGCCGAAGACGGAACCCTATTGAAGGTCGATACCTTTCAGACCTTCGAGTCCAAGTGTCCAGCTGCGGCTGCATCGGGTGCCGGCACCAAAAGTTTAATCGACTCATGGATGCTACGCCACGATCGTGTGCGGGGAACGGCGTTAGAACAGTCGTTTCGAACACTTGGGGAATTGGTCCCAGCGGAATGGGCACCAATTAGTGAAGAACCCGAGAAATCGGCACCCAAAGACCTGCTGTTGTTGATGAAAGTACGGGGCACAACAGCTAAGCTGCGCAGTCTTGGCGACGTTAAATTCGAATCAGCAAAGCTGACTATTTCGAATATTAAAGCTCCGTTGGTAAATATCGATTTTGTTTTTGGCACATCCCAAGAGGCCACCCATTTTTTGAGCTTATGTCCCGAGATGAAAAAGCAGTTGATCGCCGGAACGCCAACGATCATGCGTGCGACAATCGCAGACCTGACGAGCCGTGTGGAATGCCGTCAGAACAAAAAAATCGGAACCATGAGCGCACTGTATACCGTCGACGAAATGGCAAGAATCATTAGTTTTGGCACCGCAATGGTAGCTCCAAGCCAACCCCCAAAATAACCGCTCACCGCTCACGGTCACAAGCTGCAATGCAGGCCATAGG
>JBBKVQ010000342.1:0-10515 GCA_037968515.1 Bradymonadaceae bacterium | reverse complement strand
GGATTCGGTACACCTGATAACAGAGTAGGATAGCCATGCCGGTATTTGTCTGGGAAGGCACCGCACGAGGCGGCGAGACGAGAAAAGGTGAAATGAACGCGACAAGCTCCGACGAAGTCGGCCAACGCTTGCGTGCTCAAAACATCGACGTTGGTAAAATTCGCAAGAAGGGTACCAAGTTGAACATGGGCGTTTTTGCGGCACGCGTGCCGCTGAAAAGCCTCGTCGTTTTCACACGGCAGTTCGCCACCATGATCGACGCGGGTTTGCCCATCGTTCAATGCCTCGACCTGCTCGGTGGCGCTGAACCTCATAAGGGATTTCGCGCGACCATTCTCGCCATTAAGGCAGACGTGGAATCGGGGCAGACTCTCGCGGAAACGATGCGAAAGCACCCCACCGCGTTCGATGGCCTTTACTGCGCCCTGGTGTCGGCTGGCGAAGAAGCCGGTATTCTAGACACCGTCATGAATCGTCTCGCGATTGAAATCGAGAAGTCCCAGAAGCTGCGACGTAAGATTCGAAGCGCCTTTTCGTATCCAATCATCGTTCTCGTGATCGCGACTCTGGTCGTGATCTTGTTGCTCTACAAAGTTATTCCAACATTCACTGCCATGTTCGCCGAAATGGGCGGAGGCGAACTCCCAGCCCCAACCCAATTTGTGGTGGGCCTGTCGGAGTTCGTGCAAGCCAACTTCGTTTACATTGTTGGTGGAATCATCTTCGCCTCGATGTTCTTCACATGGTTTATGAGGAACCCGACCACGCGTGCGATATTCGACCGTTATATCTTGAAGGCCCCGCTCTTCGGCCCGCTAGTTCGGAAGGCATCCGTTGCTCGATTTACCCGAACCTTGGGCACGATGGTTTCATCGGGCGTGCCTATCGTTGATTCGCTCGAGATCGTTTCTAAAACCTCTGGAAATATGACGATCGAAAAAGCGATCATGCACGTGCGGGCCAAGATTTCTGAGGGTCAGAACATGGTCGACCCGTTGACCGAGACTGGCATCTTCCCCCACATGGTGGTTCAGATGATCGGCGTTGGTGAATCAACAGGTGCTCTGGACACGATGCTCAATAAAATCGCCGACTTCTACGAAGACGAAGTCGACGTTGCAGTGGACAATCTGACCTCGATGATTGAGCCGCTGATGATGGTGTTCCTGGGAATCGTAGTGGGTGGCATGCTCATCGCGATGTACCTGCCCATCTTCACCATGGCTGGCAACATCAAGAAGAGCTGATGCCGGTCCCGCTCAGTCGCAGCGCGGTCGCAGACCGCCTCGAGGGGTTGATGTTGTTCCGGGTGGTCGTTGTGACCATTTTCCTTGGAACAGCCATCGCCCTCGACGCGGATTCGCTCACAAACCTCGGCGAGTTTCGTAACTACACACTCCTAGGCCTTATCGTTGGCACGTACTTGCTGACGATCGGCTACGCCTTGGCGCTAAAGCGTAAGGTCAACCCAACTCGACACGCTCAGGTCCAGCTGGTTGTCGACTTCACGCTTTCGGTAGCGCTTGCTCTAGTCACGAGCGGCCTCGACAGCCTCTTCCTTTTTCTATTCTACGTCGTCATCATTAATGCTGCGGTCGTTCTTGGACGCCCAGCGGCTGCCAAGGCCGCGGCTGCGTCAATCCTCGCGTTTTTGCTCTTTGCATTCGTTGATCTTGGCCTAGTTTCGCTGCCCAATATCTACGGAATTTTCCGCCCCACCAAGGTGACTCTGTTTCGTTTGGCCGTGAACTCGACGGCTTCGGTCGTCGTTGCAGTTCTGGCCGGATATCTGGCCGACCGGCTTGGTAAGGCTACAAAAGAGCTCGTCCAACAAAAGTCCGACTTTGCTGACTTGAAGGCGTTAAACCTCAACATCTTGGAAAGCCTGAGTTCAGGACTCGTGACCACAGATTTGAATGGCAACGTCATCTTCGTCAATCGTGCGGCATGTGACATCACAGGCCTTGAAGACACGGACATGATGGACCGGCCCATCGACGCCATCTTCCCCGGACTGTGGGCGGCGCTTCAGTCCGAACACCCGCTTCGTCGACGCGAGAGCCCGTTTGAGCGTAGCGATGGCAAGTCAGTTTTTTTGGGATTTTCGGTATCCCCCCTTTCGGACGCAAGCGGTCGAGATAACGGGCAAATCGTAATTTTCCAAGACTTGACCGACATCCGGGCACTTGAGGCTCAGATGCGTCGCTCGGAACGACTTGCGGCCATCGGGCAGTTATCCGCGGCCATCGCGCACGAAATCCGCAACCCGCTGGGCTCAATAAGTGGCGCCGTCGAGATGCTCGAGGGTGAAACCGAAAACGAAAGCGACCGTGCGCTGATGGGTATTGTGATTCGAGAAGTTGACCGTCTGAATGTGTTAATCTCGGACTTTCTTGAGTATTCGCGACCGCACAACCTAGCGCTAGAGCCCACCGATCTGCTGCGTTTGATTCGAGATGTGACCGACCTCGCGAAGACTCGAGGGAAGTTCAAGATCGACGTGCAAGCCCCTGCTTCGGCTCAAGCCTACATCGACGACCAGGCTACCCGACAGGTCCTGTGGAACTTAATCAACAACGCTGCCGAGGCTGACAGTTCGAACATCATGCTCCGACTCCACGCCGCGGGCGACGTCTTGCAACTCTTTGTCGACGATGATGGCAGCGGTGTTTCTGAAACGATTCGAGATCGGATTTTTGAGCCCTTTTTTACGACCAAAATTAAGGGAACAGGGTTGGGATTAGCGACCCTATTCCGACTCATGGAGGAACAGGGCGGAGAAATCATGCTCGAAGAGTCCGCGTCGTTGAAAGGCGCGGCATTTCGTCTTACGCTTCAGAAGACGCCAAAGCGTCTGATTACAGGCCAAACTGAATGACTGAAGATATCGAACGCTCACGCATTCTGGTCGTCGACGACGAACAGAGCATGCGAGAATTCCTGAGTATCATGCTTTCCAAAGCCGGCTTTCGCGTCGACACAGCAGAAAATGGCGAGTCCGCGGTTGCGCTCTTTGCTAAGGGCGAGCGCTACGCGTGTGTGCTCACCGACCTTCAGATGCCGGGAATCAGCGGTTTAGAGGTCCTCGAGGCGTCGCGAGCCGTCGATCCTGCCCAACAAGTCATCGTCATCACTGCACACGCCACGCCCGAAACTGCGATTTCTGCAATTAAACTCGGGGCGTACGATTACCTGATCAAGCCGTTCAAGATCGACCACGCGCGCATCGTCATCAATCGAGCGATTGAAAAACACGCCCTTCTTTCTGAAAATCTCTTTCTGCGCAGCGAGGTCAGTGGCAAGGCGCACGCAACAAATATCGTCGGCGATTCCGACGCCATTAGGGGCGTGTTTGACCTCATCGGCAGGGTCGCGAAGACCAAAACCACGATTTTAATCCACGGAGAGTCTGGAACGGGCAAGGAGCTGGTCGCTCGCGCCATCCATGACTCAGGTCCGTTGAGCGGACCCTTCGTGCCGCTGAATTGCGGCGCCATCCCAGAAAGCCTCATCGAGTCCGAGCTCTTTGGTTATAAGAAGGGCGCGTTCACTGGCGCCGCCCAAGACCGAGTGGGCATCATCGAGGCCGCCCGCGGGGGAACGGTCTTTTTGGATGAAATCGGAGAGTTGCCGCTTGGCGCACAGGTGAGGCTTCTGCGAGTGCTGCAAGAGAAAAAGGTCAAACCCGTCGGTGGCGTTGAGGAAATCAGCGTCGATTGCCGCGTTGTGGCAGCCACAAATCGCGACCTAAGACTCGAGGTCAAAGAGGGGCGATTCCGCGAGGACCTTTTTTATCGCCTCAGCGTGATCCCCATCGAGATTCCGCCACTGCGAGCGCGAGTTGGTGACATCAAGCTGCTGCTCGAGCATTTCTTACGTCAATACGCTGAGGAAATCGGCAATCCCGTTGAAGGCATCGGGTCGGACGCGCTGCGCCTGCTGCTGGACTACAGCTATCCCGGAAATGTTCGGGAGCTGCAAAACATCATGGAGCGGGCGGTCACGCTGGAAACAACCAATATGGTGACAACTGAGGTGCTGCCAGCTTTGGTCGTCGCATCGGCATCACTCTCGACCTCCCCTTCCGTAGAACTTGACCCGTCCGGGGTCGATCTGGACCAAGTGCTGGGCGCCGTAGAGTCGCGCCTGATACTCCAGGCCCTAGAACGGGCCAAAGGCGTCAAGACTGAGGCAGCAAAAATCCTCGGAATCTCGTTTCGTTCTTTCCGCTATCGGCTGAAAAAGCTCGGACTTGCCGATGATGATGAGCAATCCGAAGCGACTGACTAGCGCTTCTTTAACTCAAGCATATTACCCACATCGCCTTTGTATTCGTGCGGGTAATAGAGAGCACGTTTGCTCCACAACTCTGCTTTTCGCTTCAAAAGTACGTCGTTGAAAGTGGCTTCCCACCATGTGAAAAGTTCGGTCCGCATCGCCTTTAGGCGAGCTGGCTCATCAAGCGGTCGAAGCTCATCAGGGTCGGCGGCCACGTCAAACAAAAGCCACGTATGTGACGGGATGTTCCAAATCACCTTATAGTCCCCGGCAATCATCGCTCTGGTGACAGGCGTGGTGTCTTGCGCATCAGCAACCACATAGACTTTTCGATCGGACGCCGGGCCAAGTGGCGGAGCAACCATGCCGTCTCGGATGCCGTCCGGTTTGCCTCCTAAGGCGGCAAGGATTGTGGGGACGATATCCAGAGTCGATACAACCGAAGTGACGACGTTTGGTGACTGCGCTGGAACATGAATGATCAGGGGCACGTGGACGATGGAGTTCCAACTCGCCCACACATGCGTCGCCATGTTGTGTTCACCCACGGCTTCACCGTGGTCGGAAAAGAAGACGATAACGCTGGTTTCAAAAAGCCCTCGAGCTCGAAGACCCGCTATGAACTCTCCAAATGCTATATCGGCAGCATATATATCCTGCAGATACCTTCCTCGGATATCGCTGCCGAGCCACGAATCATTCAATCCGCCTGCATTGGGCGCATGCGGCTCAAAGAGATGAATCCAGCCTAAGAATGGAGTGTTGGGACGCCTAATATCGATTCGCTCGAACATGCGCGTCACAAGCTCACGACCGTTCTCGGCGCCATGTTTTTCAACCCACCCCAGTTCGTTGTCGACGTAGTCGAACCCCAAGATCGCACCGTCGTGCAGCCATGGAAAGGCGATCACAGCTTCGGTCTGGTAACCCTGCTCGCCCAGCAACTGAGCAAGCGTAGACTCCTGACCGTAATAGACGCCACTACCGTGCCAGCGTTGGGGGTACTCCGATGACATGATTGATGGCATTGCTTCGTTCGTATACGTGCTCGGCGAGTACGCCCGCATGTAATCCAACGAGCCGGCAGCAAACTTATCGATATTTGGCGTAAGGGCACGTCCGCCGATCTGATTTCCCTTCACATCAAATCGAAACGTATCGATCGACACCAAAAACACGTTCATCGGTCGCGTGACGTTCGCACCCAATCGCGCCGTAGGAATGAATTCCTGAAGGCTAACCCCGTTGCAGTTCTCGTCAGTTTCATCGCCGACCGTCTCCATGGCCAGCGAATTGATGTCGGCGTCCAAAGCAGCACAATCCACCCCACCGATATGGTTCAGCCCATCACCATCCAGATCAGTCATGCCCACCCAGCCCTGTGCAAACGAAGCAGACACCGGCCCAGAGGATGCCAAAGCGGCCGTCTTGGGCTCAGCGCCATCCCAGAACATCAAATGAACGAACGCGCCGATCCCAAGAATCACACACAGCCCTCCCAACCGTGCCCCCACTAACCGTTCCGGCAATCCAAGCCGAATCGTCGCCGACACAACACAAATCAAACCGAACAAAACAGGAAAACTTGTCACCGGCATGAGCGGACGGACCACGTCGAAAAAAAGTGCAGTCGAAAGCACTGAGGTCATCGCAAAAAGCCATGATACGCGTAATCCCTTCGCGCCAAAGTGTCGTATGAAACGCTGCACGACCCACCCCGTAAGAAGCCATACGGCCGTCGCTAGGGCCGGGGCGAAGCTCGGGGCGTACTTGGTCATCGCGAGCAGTTTTGCAAACGGTTGAACGGTTGCGAAAATCAGAGAGACAACCAGAAGCCCCCACACCGCGCTGAATTTGTGGCTTCCCTCTCGCGCTCCCCATATCGCTTCAAACAAACGTGGAAACCTCAGCACCACGATATGAACGAATAGACACGCAATGCCGCCCAATAATCCGAAAAGAATGGCCCACGCCAACGTGTAAGTAGATAAAGAGTTGATTCCGGTAGTAAAGAACTCCAGAATCAACAGGCAGAAGCCTCCCAAAATCCCAGAGAACAGGCAGACGCCAATCGACGAACCCAACTGATTCGGGCCTGTTGATTGCATACTCTGCTGTACATCTTCCTGCATTTAACATCCCTTCGGAGTCCATCATGAACCTATATCGGACCATCAACGTGAACTTACTTCGTAAAAATCGATCGACCAAGGGAGTTACCCTGGTGGAACTTATGATTGTCGTCGCGATCATCGGTATCCTGGCCTCGATCGCTTCCGTCGCATATGGCCGCTACATAAAGGCCGGTAAAATCCAGCGTCTTCAACAGCTTGCACTGGACGTTGCTTCTGGGCAGGAGCGATACCGTTCTCGGAACAATTTGTATTATCCAGCCGATGGGACCGCAATCACGTACAACGCGACGAGCAAAGCTGCCTTCGAGAATCTTCTAGATTTCACGACGGTCGTTCCGTCGGATGTCGTAATCGAGATCGACGCGTGGGACGGCTCGGGCCCTGGCTGTGATATCTGCGGCGTCGTCGGCGTAGACACCACTCGCCAAGGTTTTGGCGTAAGTGTTAGGCAACAATTGACCGCAGGTGGGGTGGAAACCACAGTCATCCAGACGAGTGGAACTCCAACGCCTGTGATTCTGAACGAAGGAGAGTGACAATTTTCGTCGGTTTGCGACAGAAAGCGTCACCCATCTGCTCTGAGTCAATCTGGGCAACCTCGACTAATCCCCTGTAAAATCAGAGAAAAAACAAAATTTCACAGGTTGGCACATTCATTGTATTACTGAACGTGTAACCCGGATAACACCACAGGAGTTTCCATGTTGAAAATGTTTCGTACCAAGAAAAAAGGTTTCACCCTTGTCGAGCTGATGATCGTTGTCGCGATTATCGGTATTCTGGCAGCCATCGCGATCCCCGCATTCCTTCGCTACATCAAGAGCTCCAAGACGGCTGAAGCCGAAGCGACGATGAAGAAGATGTCGGAAGGCGCCAAGTCGTACTTCTCGTCAGAGCAGCGTTACTCACCTGCAGTGGGCGCCGGTGGCGACCAACCTTGGCATGCTGGTACCGCAGGTGCCGGTCTGTCGGACTCGTTCGGTATGCCCGTAGATTGGACGCTTTATTCATTTCCAGGTGGCACAGCGTATACGATGTGTTCGACTGCAGCAGCAGCCGGCTCAGCGTGCGCACCGGCTGATTACCCAACCGGCGGCTCTAAAAAGATTCCAGGCGTCTGGGTTGGTGCAGCAACAGCAACGACGGACAAAGCAGTCTTGAACAAGCTCAAGGTCGGCTTCGAAGATCCGACCTACTTCGCCTACGAGTACGAAAGCATCGGGGTGAATGTCGCTGCCGAGGCAACGATCAAAGCCTACGCTGACTTCAATCTCGGCGCCCCATATCACACACTCGAGCAGAGCATGAGCATCGACACTCAGACTCAAGATGTTCAGACGACACCAGCATTCGTCATCAACGAATTCGAATAATTCGGAACAGCTAAACTCAAAAGGCCACTGTCGTGGCCTTTTTTTTTGCGACTTGTGGTTATGCCGATACCGAGACTGATCGTGGCTGGAGGGGCAATTCTGGCCCTGCTCTCTTTTCTCAACTCCACTGTAGAGTTCGAACGGGCAAACTTGCGCTTTCGGGAAGCATCGTGGCGAGGTGCTGAACTACCTTCGTCTGATGCGATATCAACCGTCCTATTGAATTTCGACACCCTTGGCGCCGATATCGCTTGGAGTTGGACAGTCGTCGAAAGCGGTGAGGCACGGCGCGCTGGGAGGAGTTCAGACCTCATGCCCTTAAATATTCAACAAGTAGTAAATCTGGACCCGAGATTCTATGCTGCTTATGAATGGTTTCCAGGCGCTTACCTCCTTCGCAGATGGCCTGTAACCAAAGCGGACCTCGATCTTGTAAATCGATTCATCGACATAGGCATTGAGGCCTATCCTCTCGACCCCTACCTTCCTTACTCAGCGGCGCTAAACTATATCGGATATTCAGCGCAACATACCGAAGAGGAACGCTTGGCAGAGGCAGCGGAGGCCATCCGATATCTGGAACTCTCATCACGTCGACCAGGCGCTGACGTCCAGATTCCCAGCGTAGTAGCCTACTTTGCAAATCAACGACGAAAGCTCTCAGATGGGTCATCCGACGCTGCATCAGAAGACGCTCAGACTTTGCTCACACTCCTTGCCACCAGCAACAGCCAACAACAACCCATGATTCTCGAATCCTTACAGCGACTTGGAGTCAGCCAAGACACGATAGCCGGATACCTGAGCAGCAATCGAAACTCTCTCGATCTTGCGTTGTTGCAGTCTCAGCCATACCTTCCCATGGATTTCTGGCTGCCCCTTCAAGAAGAAAAACTCCAATGACCGTCATTGTAGAGCTCAAGGATGTCGCTAAGTCGTTTCGCGTTGGATTCAGGCGCAAGCGTGTGGACGCTGTTCGCCAAGTTGATTTTTCCGTGAATGAAGGGGAGATCTTTGGCGTGATTGGGCCCAACGGGGCGGGCAAAACGACGACGATCAAGATGATTACGGGGCTCGTCACGCCTGAACGAGGCACGGTCAAAGTGCATGGTATTTCGGCGAGCGAGGTCCGTTCGCGTGAGGACATGGGCTATTTGCCCGAAAACCCCTACTTCTACGAACACCTGACCGCACGGGAAATGCTGCGCTTTTACGGCCAGCTTTTTGGCATGGGTGGCAAGGCGCTTGAAAAACGTGCGGCGGAGCTCATCGAACGTGTCGGCCTGACCGAAGCTGCCGACCGCCCGCTGAAACGTTATTCAAAAGGAATGCGGCAACGGGCTGGAATCGCCCAAGCGTTGATCAATGATCCCAGGCTTGTGATTTTGGACGAACCGCAGAGCGGACTCGACCCTGCTGGCCGCAAAGAAGTGCGCGACCTGATTTTTGGGCTCCGCGAAGAAGGCAAAACTGTGTTGTTCGCGTCCCATATCCTTCCCGACGTCGAGGCAATCTGCGACAGAGTCGCTGTTTTGCACCTTGGAGTGTTGAAGGGAGTCGGCAGTGTGCAAGAGCTGACGACCGATGCCACGACTCGATACGAAATCCAGCTGAGCGGATTCGACATTAAGCGCTTTGACTATGCCCGTACGCTTCGTGAGGGCGTCGAGGACGTCTTGATCGAGGTCGATACCCCCACTCAACGCGATGAGGTTTTAAAGGCCGTACTGAACGCAGGAGGCACTGTGCAATCAGTAACGCCCCACAAGGAAAGCCTGGAAGACATCTTCATGCGTGAAACCAAGGCGGTCTCATGAATCGCATCTGGCGCCCAATCCTTGCCATCGCCTTGAACTCCTACCGCGAGGCGCTTCGAAACAAGATGCTGGGGACCTTCGGGCTCTTTGCCCCTGCCCTTGTTGGCATGAGTATTTTGCTCGGACAGATGTCGGTGAACCAAGAGGCCCGTGTGGCGCGCGATATGTCGCTGTGGATGTCGACCATGTTCGGTGTCGCGATTGCCGTCTACGCCGCGATCACACTCTTCCACGCCGAGATCGAACGACGCACGATTTACACACTCCTCACTAAACCCATTACCCGCTGGCAGTTTGTGATCGGTAAATACATGGGCGTAACGATGCTCTGTGTGACGGTGACCGCCGTGTGTTTCGGAGTTTCTGCAGCCAACGTCGCCATCGCAGGTGGAGAGATCACGACCACCATGGGCTTCGCGTACGTCACGCTCTTCCTTCAACTGACGATCGTGACGTCGATAGCGATGCTCCTGGCTTCGTTCTCTTCATCGCTGCTCTCGGGACTCGTCACGGCTGCCGTGTTCGTCGCGGGCAGCCTGAGCAGTCAACTCGACGTGGCACGTGCAAGCCTGCGTGACACAGCCCCCCAGGCTCGATATTTGGTCGACGCGGCAAAACTACTGCTGCCCGACTTCCAGAGCTTGAACCTATCGACCGAGACCACGTACGACGTCACTATTCCGCTACACTATATTGGTGCAGCGTCGTGGTACGCGGGGTCCTACGTAGGACTGACCCTCATTGCGACGATCGTGATTCTATCTCGTCGCGACTTTACGTAACCAGTCGCAGTGCGGGCAGGATGCACGCACACCCAGCCGCGCCTGCGCTTGGTACGCGTGGCTCCAGCCGCGCCTGCGCTTGGTACGCGTGGCTCCAGCCGCGCCTGCGCTTGGTGCGCGTGGCTCCAGC
>JBBKVQ010000341.1:0-2824 GCA_037968515.1 Bradymonadaceae bacterium | reverse complement strand
ACGATGCTGTGCGTTGTGGATACCGGCCAACCCAAAAAGGCTGCGATATGGATCCAAAGAGCCGCGCTGATGAGCGCGGCCATCATGCCCCACACGAAATATTCGTACCCATTTCCCGCCGGGAAAAACGCTGGATCCTGAAACAGCATGGGGTCGACGATGCCTTTTCGCATCGTGTCCGCGACTCCTCCACCAGCGAGTAATGCACCAAGGAACTCAAAAACAGCGGCGATGATCACCGCTTCTTTGAACGTGACGGCTTTGGAGCCAACACTGGTTCCCATGGCGTTTGCAGCATCGTTCGCACCGATGCTCCAAGCCATGTAAAAGCCAAAGATGATGGCCATCCATAATGCGATTTCCATGGTATTCTCTCTTAAACTGCTACAAAGAGACGGAGTCGATTGCCCATGCGTTCTGCATGGTTAGCCATGTCACCGACTTTATTGAAAATCTTATTCCAGATATAAAGGCTGCCGGGTTTGATGTGATCTTCCAACGCGAACAAACGACGGGCTAAGTCGTCTTGCACGAGGTCAGCCTCATGCTCCAAACGACCGAGTTCATCGATCATCGACAGCATGCGTTTGGCCTCTCGACCTTCAAAACCTGCCTCGGCGACTGTTCCAAGAACGCGCACGGTCGCGGCGGCATGAGATACGGTCGCCATCACTCGCCGAATCAGGCTCTTGAGTGGGGCAATGAGCTCCTCGTGAGGCTCCATTTCACGCAAAGTGAAAAGGATGCCTACGTCTTCGGCGCAATCTGCAATTGCGTCCAACGCCGACAACACATCAAGGAAGTCTCGGCGATCGACCGGCAGAAAGATGGTTCGGGGCAGTTCGTCGCGTAGGCGGGCCTTCAAGACATCCGCTTCATGTTCCAAATGGCTGATTTGCTCGGCAATGCCACGAACGGATTCGTAATTGCCGTCAAAAAATGCATCGAATAGAACAGGAACCTGATCGCAGCACTCCTCCACCTTATCAGCCATCTGAATGAGGGGGACAAAAGGGCTTTTTGCAAAGAGGGTAAATATCGAACGAACCATCATAGATTTTGCCTCGGAAGCACCTGACTCGGATGTCGCGGAGAATAGGAATTGGGTGCGACGTGTCAAACACCGGAGGCCGAGATCATGAAATCAACTTGTATCTGTAACGCGATTGTCACATTAGCCTTGGCGTTTATTTCGAGCGTTGGCTGGACGCAAGTTTCGTCTCCTAACGGCATGGTTGCTTCGGATCATCCACTTGCTTCAAAGGTCGGTGCGAAGGTCTTGGAAGACGGGGGGAACGCGGTCGACGCCGGGGTCGCGACGTTGCTGACACTCGGTTTGTTGAACCCTTTCGCATCAGGTTTGGGCGGAGGAGGGTTCTGTGTCGTTCGTGCTGCGGCCGGAGAATCCGCCGTTCTGGATTTTCGGGAAGTTGCCCCAGCGGCCGCACGTCATGACATGTACGTGGTTGACGGCGTCGTAGACCGCAAACTCTCGGTCGAGGGTGGCCTTGCGGTCGGCGTACCTGGTGAGGCTGCTGGGCTCCATGCCCTGCACCAGAAATTCGGGAAAATGACCTGGGCCAAGGTCGTGAAACCCGCAACCGTTCTCGCGCGGGATGGTTTTGAGGTCGGCGAGCTCTTGCCGGGACGTCTGGCTCAAAAAGCTGAGTCGATGGCTCGTCATCCTGAACTCTTGGCTCTTTACACCGATAATGGAAAACCCGTGGTGGCTGGGAAGCGCCACAAGAACCCAGCGTTGGCAAAATTCCTTCAAGCGTATTCAAAACAAGGGCCTTCAGCGTTTTATGAGGGCAAAGCCGCACAGGAGTTGGTCGACGCGGTGGTGGCCACTGGGGGAGTGCTGACGCTGGACGACTTGAAAGCCTACGAGCCCACTTGGCGAGTGCCTTTGAAAGGGACTTACCGAGGGCTGGAGATTTTGACGATGCCGCCGCCCTCATCGGGCGGAACTGCGTTGCTTGAGATCCTGAATATCCTTGAAGGCTATCAATTGCCTGGGTTTGGGTACGGGGTCGAGTCAAACACGGTGATTATTGAGGCGTTTAAACATGCCTTCGCAGACCGTGCCAGGTGGCTTGGAGACGCGGACTTTGTGGAGGTGCCGGTCCAGAAGTTAATCTCCAAATCTTATGCGGACGAGCTGCGGCTTCGGATACGGCCATGGACGGTCGGGGCGCTGGAATCCTACGGAACCACAGCCCCTGGCCCAGATGATTCGGGTACTTCGCACATATCGATCATCGATCGTGACGGGAATATGTTGGCCTGTACCTCGACTGTGAACACCTCGTTTGGGTCGATGGTGGCCGTACCAAGCCTTGGCATTGTTCTAAACAACCAAATGGATGACTTCAGCGCACAGCCAGGGGTTCCCAACGCGTACGGGCTTGTCGGCAACGAACAGAATGCGATTGCTGCTGGGAAAAGGCCACTGAGCTCGATGAGTCCGACATTGATTTTGAAGTCAGGCAAACCGTTCATGGCTGTTGGTGCCAGCGGCGGCCCCACGATCATCTCGGGTACTCTGCAGACGATTCTGAGAATTGTGGATTTTGGCATGGCGCCGTTTGAGGCCGTCAGCGAGCCCCGACTGCACGCCCAGTGGATGCCAGACCTTGTTTTCATCGAAGCCATCAGCGACACCGATGCGGCGATTCTTGAGAAGCGGGGCCACAAGCTGAAGATCTCGCCCGGATTCACTGCTGTTCAAGTTGTAGTCAAACGTGATGGTGTGTACCAAGGTGCTTCGGACCCACGCAAAAAGGGGCTCCCCGCTGCGCCGACACATTGACGAGGATGTCAT
>JBBKVQ010000340.1:0-7950 GCA_037968515.1 Bradymonadaceae bacterium | reverse complement strand
CCCGGCGAATCATTCGGGGCGTATTGCGTCGAATTTTGATCCCAGGAGTTTAGAATGACGACGCCCGTACGAGTTGCAGTCACCGGTGCCGCTGGCGCTATTTGCTATTCCATGCTTTTCCGAATCGCCGCTGGCGAAATGCTCGGGAAAGATACCCCGATCATTCTTCAGCTGATTGAAATCCCGCCGGGCATGAAAGCCCTCGAAGGCGTGGTCATGGAACTCGATGATTGTGCGTTCCCGTTGCTTCAGGGCATCGAGATCACCGACGACCCTAACAAGGGTTTTGCTGGCGCTAACGTGGCAATGTTGGTGGGCGGTCGTCCTCGTGGTCCAGGAATGGAGCGCGCCGACTTGATCAAGATCAACGGTCCAATCTTCGAAGGCCAAGGTAAGGCAATCAACGCCAACGCAGCCGACGACATCAAGGTCGTGGTTGTCGGAAACCCATGCAACACCAACGCATTGATCGCCATGCACAACGCACCAGACGTGCCTCGTCAGCGATTTACCGCGATGACACGACTCGACCAAAATCGTGCGATGACTCAGCTTGCCCGCAAAGCAGGCGTGGGCGTCGACAAGATCAGCAACGTCGGTGTCTGGGGCAATCACTCGTCGACCATGTACGCTAATTTCTACGATATTCAGATCGCTGGAAAATCAGCAGACAAGGCGATCGCCGACGAAGCTTGGCTTAAGGGCGAGTTCCTCAAGACTGTTTCGAGCCGTGGTGGAGCCATTATCGCAGCACGTGGCGCATCTTCAGCCGCAAGCGCCGGCAACGCCGCAATTGACCATATCCATGACTGGGTCAAAGGAACGGGCGATAACTTCGTCTCGATGGCTGTGCCTTCAAACGGCGAATACGGCATCTCTGAGGGCTTGATCTTCGGATACCCTGTTCGTTGCGACGGCAAGGGTGGTTACAAGATCGTCGAAGGTTTGGAGCTTAATGATTTCTCGAAAGAGAAGATCAAGGCAACCGAAGCGGAACTCTCAGAAGAGCGCTCGTTTGTGGCCGACCTCCTCAAGTAAGAAAATCAGAGAGAACCCCGCTTCGGCGGGGTTTTTTGTGTCCTGACGACACCCTCGTCATGGAGTTTATGTGAAAAGATACCTCGTCATTGCCCTTCTTGCCGCCGGCTGTTCCTCGTCTTCGGATATTCCCGATGACCAGGCTCAAATCGACTACCGTTCGACTTCTGGCGCGAACAAAGACGCACCAAAGACCGAGCTCGAACCTACGGTGGCGACCGATGGAACCGTGAAGGCCGTGGGCCCGATCGCGACCATCGACGGAGTCGAAGTTCCGGCCACTGAGTTCAATGTCGAGATCGGTCGGGTGATGGCTTCGGGCATGCCACCAGGTTTGGTGACGCGGTATCAAGACATGCTGGTCGAAAAAATTATCGACCGGGTTTTGGTCGAGCGCGCCGTCGAAGCCCAAAAGATTGTCATCGCCGAAACCGAAGTGGATTCGAAACTCCTCGAGATGTCGACGGAGTTTGAGCGGGTCTCGAAAGAGACCGGGCAGACGGTCAACATCGATACATTGTTGGCACAGCTCCACATCACAAAAGACGAGCTTCGCAACTCGATCAAACAGTCGATCGGCATCGAACGCGTGCTTACCAAACGCGGGCTCGCAGCGCCGACACCCGAAGAGGCGCGTAAGTTTTACGACGAAAACCTCGAAGTTTTCGCGACACCGGAGTCGGTCGAGGCTCGACATATTTTGATTCGAGTCGAAGATGGCGCAGACGAAAAAGCTGTCGAAGACGCGCATCAGCGGGCATTGGCGGCTTACACCAAAGCCACGGCAAAAAAGGCTGACTTCAAGAAACTCGCCGTCGAGCTATCGGAAGGGCCTTCCAATGAAAAAGGTGGGGATCTTGGATTTGTGCCTCGTGGCCAGACAGTCCCCGAATTCGAAGACGCGATGTTCGCGCTTAAAGTAGGCGAAATCTCGAAACCCGTGCGTACGCCGTTTGGATGGCACGTGATTCAGTCGCTCAAAAAACGAAACGCTGGCACCTTGGAATTCGACGAAGTCCAAGACCGAATCATTGCGCAGCTCAAAAACGACACCACCAAAGCGGCTTTGGAGTCCTTGCTTGCGGAACTTCGCGCGGGCGCAAAAATCGAGCTCCATCCAGAAAACATCAAGTAAAGCTCTGGATGGCGTCTTCAAAAGTAGCGACGCACCCGATCATCGGTTAACGTGTTGTCTGATATTCTTTTCGGTTAATTAGGATTCACGTCGATGTCGGAGTACCGCGAAGGATCTGAGATCGCGGGACGGTTCGTGATTCTCGACAAGCTCGGAGAAGGTGGAATGGGCACGGTATTCCGCGCCCTTCAGACTTCTCTCGATCGCGAGGTCGCGATAAAAGTCCTTCATTCTCAAGTGGCGTTTACGCCCCGAGCCCGTCGGCGATTTGGCCGAGAGGCGAGGGCTGTGGCTCGTCTAAATCACCCCCATATTGCGGCCGTTTACGATTTCGGTGCCGATCAAGGTGACCAAGCCCTTTGGCTCGCTATGGAACTCGTGGTGGGCACGGCGATGACGGGGCTCAAGCGCGCCGAGTTGGACACGCTTCGATTGATGTCGTTGACCGATCAGGTGTTGAGCGCGCTGTCTGCGGCTCATGTTCGTGGCATTATTCATCGCGATATGAAGCCTTCGAACGTGCTGCTGACCCACGACGACGAAGGTCGCGAGGTCATTAAACTCGTCGATTTCGGCCTCGCCGCGACTCAGGACGGCGACCTCAGCCTCGAGAACGCACCCGGTGGGCTGGACGACGAAGAACATAACGATCAAAACGCGCGTGTGATCATGGGGACGCCCCGATACATGGCGCCCGAAATCTTTCGCCGCAAACCGGTAGACCCCCGCGTGGACCTCTATGCGCTGGGCGTGATCCTGTTCGAGATCTTGGCTGGTCGGCCCCCCTATCCCGGCGACGACCCACGCCTTGTGATGCGCGGTCACCTCAAAGAACCCATCCCTCGTCTGGTGGCACGTGATGGCGTCGAGGTTCCAACCGAACTTGAGCGTGTAATCTACAAGCTTTTGGCAAAAGAGCCCGACGAGCGCTACCAGACCGCGATCGAGGTGCGTGAGGCTTTGCACACGATCCTTGGCAACTACAGTGTGGTTCCATGGATGCAGGGGCCGATGTTGGGCGACATGTCCGCGCCGCAGTTTGGGAATGTCTCGCACGCTGGATTCCTCAGCCGCTTTGGCGGCCAAACCATTCCTCCTGCCGCGATGTTGGGCGGTTCACGTCCCGGCATGAACAACTCGATTGCTCCGCTCGTGGGCCGGGTGACCGAGCGGCGTACGATCGAACATCATGTGCGCCGGTCTTCCCAGGAAAACGTCGCTGCGCTCATCACGATCGAAGGCGAGAGCGGCATCGGTAAAAGTCGCCTGGCTCAGTGGATTCAGGTGCGAGTCGACGAATCGGGAATCATGCGTTGCGCCGTAGGACATCACACTCGAAATGGCGGTGGTTTTGACGGCATGCGCGGTGTTTTGGATACCCTGCTCGGCACAAGCGACTCGCCCTACGACGACATGCCGCGCATTATTGAAGCTCGGCTGCGTCGCTGGGACTTTTCGCAGGAAGAGATCGACACCTCGATCCAATTGATGCGCCCAGGCGGAGAATCGCAACTCTTTGACGGGTCGGGGCCGGTGACCGACCGCGTCTCGCGTCAGGAACGTGTTTTTGCGGTGATCGAACGCATGTTGCGCAAGGTCGCGCGTGAACGTCCCCTGCTGATTCTGCTGGAAAACCTGCACGTCGCCGGCGAGACCACCATCGCGTTCCTTGAGCATCTTGCGGTCGGTCTGCATTTGAACCCTGATCCGGTTTTGATTGTGATGACCGTGAATTCGGAGCTCATCGATACCGTCCCAGAAATGCGGGATTCTCTGGTTCGTTTGGGGCGCTTTGGCGTCGAGATGGCACGCCTTAAGTTGGGCCGCCTTGATCTGGATGATGCGACCCAGTTGGTACAAAAGCTACTGCCCATTGATGACGTGATGGCGGGTCGAATTGCTGAACGAAGTGGGGGCAACGCACTCCACCTGACCCAGATTGTTCGGTACCTGCAAGAGAGCGAGAAGATCCTGTTTCAGAACGGGTCTTGGCAGCTGCAACCCGGTGTAGACATCGACAAAGAAGTTCCGGAAGAACTTGTCGAACTCATGCGATATCGCTCCGAGCGTGTCGCGTCGCGATATCCAGACTCGCAGGCGCTGTCGCAGATTTTGGAACGCTGTGCGCTCTTGGGTCAGCGTTTTGATTACCGACTTTTGCGAGGTTTCCTCAAAAAACTCGGCGACGCGCTTTTGGACGCCCACGTGGACTCCGCGCTCGAATATCTTGTGCGCGAGGGGATTTTTCGCGAGGCGGGACACAGCGGCGAAGATGTTCTGGAGTTCAATCATGCCGTCATGCGTGACGTGCTGGTGAACGACATGGAGGGCCGCCGCACGCAACGCGAACTTCATAAGACCGCGGCAGAGGCAAAAATCAAGTTCTACGCCAGCCGAGTCAATGAACATGCGCTTGAGATCGCCGAGCATTATCGACGCGCTCGCGATGCTCGTGGCGTTTATGTGTTCACCGTGAAGGCCGCGCGATCAGCGATGGCCGGCTCGGACTTGGATACCGCGATTCGCCTGTATCGCGACGCGATGAGCTTGGCTGAAAAAGACCAGTCGATCGACGAAGACCTCGAGGAAGGCCTGCTGGAAGTTTCGTCTGTGATGCGTTCCGAAGAAGTATCGCTGGAGGTCGCCAATATCGAGCTCAAGATTGGCGAATACGTCACGGCCCGTGAGCATTATCGGGCGCTTTTGCGTTCGGCCGATCGAGAGATCGCAGTTTGGGCCCGTTGGGGCCTTGGTCAACTGGCGCTGCGACAAGGCGAACTTGACGAGGCCGTGGGCTGGTTTGACGCAGCGCTTCGCGAAACGCAGTCATTGCACCAACGTGGACAGGTCGAAACGGCCCAGAAGGTCGAGGCTCACAGTCTTTTTGGCTTGGGTACCGTCGCGTTCCTGAAGGGTGACCTCAAAGGCGCTGGCAAGACGTTGCCCAAGGCGCTCGAGAACGCTCAGAAGCAACAGCAGCGGCTCCTGGAGGGCGACATCCTGCGGACGCTTTCGGACGTGATGTGGAGCCTTGGGGACACCGAGAAATCTGAAATTTACCGTCGTCGCTCCATGATGTTGGCTGAGACCGACGGTGACCAAGATGCGATGGCCCATTCGATGTTGCATACAGCGACATTCCTGCGCCAAGTCGGACAACCCGCCCGCGCCGAAGAACAAGCCCGTGGTGCGCTGGGGATCTTTGAGGCAGTCGGCAAGAGACACTCGATCGCCATGACCCTGCTTGTGCTTGGGCATATCTCGTGGTGCCGAGGCGAGTTCAAGGAGTCGGCTTCCCACTATCGCGAGGCTCATCGTTTATTTGAAGCATTTGAGGACCGTCGAGGCATGACGCACTGTAAGCTTCGGCTTTCTGAGCTCGCGTTTTCGATCCGCAAATTCAAAGAAGCGCAGACGCTGATTCGCGACGCTTCAGAAGGCTACCGAGCGATGGGCGATCGGGTCGGCCTAGTCTATTGCAAAGTTCTTCATGGCCGCGTGGAACTTGCGGCTGGGCACTTGGATGCTGCGTTGGCCGTCTTCCATGCCTGCATGGTCGAGATGGGCGAGATCGGGGATATCGCCGGTCGAATTCAGGCGCTTGCTTTCGAGACCGCGACTCTCGAAAAGCTAGCGCGTCACGACGAAGTCGAGACAAACCTTCGCGAGATTTTCATGACGGTCCGTGGTGTTCCTGTGGCTTACGAGAACTTCGCTGCAGCCCTGGATATGCTCTCGTATGATCTGAACGTGCGAAAACCCGAATTGGCCATCGAAACCGACGCCTTGGCCGAAGAAGCCTGGCAAATGCTGGGCCGCCCGGTCCGCATCATCGCGTGATTTCTTTAACTCAGAAGATCCGCGATCGAGCCCAAGAGCTCGGTTTTGCCCAGGTCGCCTTTGTCCCAGCCGCCCGCGCGGTCCACGCGGATTCTCACTTCGAGTGGATCAGCGAGGGCCGCCACGGATTGATGGCTTGGATAGAGCGTCACGGCGAGCTGCGTTGCGATCCATCGGTACTGGAACCCGGGACCGAAACGGTGGTGGTTCTGTCGTCTTTGTATAACCCCGGAAGTGATATTTTGGCCGGCGGTTTACGGATTTCGAGATACGCTCAGGGCGACGATTATCACGAGGTTTTGCGGGCCAGAATGCTTGAGCTCGGTGCCTTCATTCACGCCGAAACAGGTGTGGAAGTCGGCGCCAGACCCGCCGTGGATTCGGCGCCCCTATTGGAGCGCGATCTTGCCGCATCAGCAGGAATCGGTTGGATCGGAAAAAACGCGATGTTGATTCATCCGCAGATCGGGTCCTACACGTTTCTTTCGGAGCTCCTTGTGAAACTGGACCTTCAAGAGCAAGTGGAACCCAAACCCGATCGCTGCGGCACCTGTTCACGGTGCATCGACGCCTGTCCCACCGGTGCCATCGTGTCGCCCTACGTGATCGACGCCCGGCGATGCATTTCTTACCTGACCATCGAGCTGCGCGGCCCAATTCCTCGAGATTTGCGGCCGTTGATCGGAAACCTGATTTTTGGCTGTGATATTTGTCAGGACGTCTGCCCTTGGAATCGGAAGGCAGAAATCACCGAGGATGATGCGTTCATAACTCGACCGATTTTGGATACTCTAAGTCCGGAAGACCTGCTGGAGTTTGATCAGACGACCTTCAGTACGGTGTTTTCGCGGTCTCCAATCAAGCGGGCTAAACGTTCCGGACTTTTGAGGAATGCCGCGGTCGTGTTAGGCAATCGTCGTGATTCGACACTGTTTGAGCTGTTCAAAAAACGTCTGAAAATCGAGCCTGATGCGCTGGTTCGTGGCCATATTGCATGGGCTATCGGCCAGTGCGGTCATACGCAAGCGCGAGAAGAACTTGTCGCGGCACAGTCTATTGAGACCGAGCCGTTTGTGATGGAAGAGATTCGCCACGCCCTGGAGTCGGCCTGTGGATAAGTATTTTGTTGTTGAACGCCCCGAAAAACAAACGATCCCTATTCTTGTGGATGTTCCGCACGCGGGGGAATGGATTCCCAACGAGGTCCTGTCTGAAATGGCAGTGGGCGACCAGACGCTGCGCCGTGACTTGGATCTTTATGTCGATGAGATCTGGGCAAAATCGCCTGGTTTTGGAGCGACGCTGATTCGGTCATGTGTGTCGCGCTATGTGGTCGATTTGAATCGGGCTGCTGATGACGTGGCGGCGACCACGGTTCGCGGCGCAAAACGGGTCAATAAGGCCGGATACTACCACGATCGTGGCGTTGTCTGGCGCACCACGACCGATGGCATTCCGGTCATGTCTTCGCCGATGAGCCGCGAGGCTTTTGAACGCCGTATTGCGATGTTTCACACCCCGTATCACGCTGCAATCGCTGAAGAAATTGCGAGGATTAAAGCTCAGTTTGGCTATTGTATTCTGGTCGACGGTCACTCGATGCCGTCGATGGGTCGGTCGGGTCATTCGGACCCCGGAGCGCGTCGAGCTGACGTGGTCCCTGGCGATGTGAGCGGCTCGGCGTGCGATCCTGGAATCACCTGGGCCGTGGAGCGTCATTTTAAATCGAAAGGGTATTCGGTTGCGGTAAATAAACCCTACCAAGGCGGCTGGATTACACGCTCATTTGGCCGTCCTCGTGACGGCGTGCACGCTATTCAGATCGAGTTAAACCGTGATCTGTACATGGATGAAACTACTTTTGAGCGTCGTCTGATGCCGATGATGAAGCTCGCTGAAGCCTGCGTGGACTTGATTCCAAAGCTGGCAGAACTTCC
>JBBKVQ010000339.1:0-16355 GCA_037968515.1 Bradymonadaceae bacterium | reverse complement strand
CAAGGAAACCTTGGTCGGGCACGGATTTCGACTGCCCAGCGCGCTCGATAATCGCCCATTAAAATTCGAGGAATGGCAGGAGCGAGCGGGACGTCTGATTTATGTTTCTGCAACGCCCGGAAACTTCGAATTGGAACAGACCGAGGGAGTAGTCGTTGAACAAATCATTCGGCCCACGGGCCTGCTCGATCCACGAATCGAGATCCGCCCAGCCATGGAACAGGTCGACGACCTGTACGGCGAGATTAGGCTGCGTGTGGAGCGAAACGAGCGGGTGTTGGTGACGACGCTGACCAAGGTCATGTCGCAGGATTTGACGGAGTACCTGACCGAGCTTGGCATCAAAACTCGCTACTTGCACAGTGATATCGATACGATCGAACGTATGAATATCATTCGAGATTTGCGCAAAGGCGTGTTCGATGTCCTGATCGGCATCAACCTACTTCGTGAAGGCATCGACATCCCCGAGGTCAGTCTTGTTGGGATTTTGGACGCCGATAAGGAAGGGTTCTTGAGGTCTGCGCGGTCGCTCATCCAGACCATTGGTCGTGCAGCACGAAACTCAGATGGCATGGTCATTTTGTACGCGGACAAAATCACCAACTCGATTCAATACGCCATCGAAGAGACCAATCGGCGGCGTGATATTCAGCATTCTTATAATATTGAACACGATATCACTCCCAAAACCATCATTAAAAAGATTCACGATCTTGAGAGTCATGTTCCGGACGACGAAGAAGAATACGAACCCGGTTCCGGTGTCGTTTTCGATTTCGAGGATGCGACGGCCACCGACATCGAGAAGGAAATGGCGAGCCTGCGCCAGAAGATGCGCGATGCGGCGGATAACTTGAACTTTGAGTCGGCGGCCAGAATTCGCGACGACATGAAGAAGCTGGAAGTTCGGTTACTCTCGGTACGCTGATGGCGTAGGATCGGTCGTGCTAGTCAGCGACAACCGACTAACGACATTTTATCGATGACCAGAAATGGCGACGGCCATTCAGTCGAAGCTTTGGAGAGTCGTAATCCACATTAAACGTTCCCGTTTTTCCGCCGTCGAAATTCAGAATCAAACGAGTTTTATCGTCGGTCGATTCGACTTCCCACAACCCCAGAATATCGTCCGCACATTGAGCGAGGCCGCCGCCATCGTAAGCACTGATGGGCCCGTGACCGCGGTCACGAAACAGAAACGAGCCGTCTGGACATAATATAATCGTATTATTCTGAGTGGTACTTCCCGTGTCCCCGCCAAACCCGGAGCTTCGATAAAAAGCCAAGTATTCGAGCTTCGAACCGCCGAGTTCTTTTTTCCAATCCTTCACGGTTTTGGGGACGCGGGGCTTATAAAACCGGAGCGACTTCACAAGGGTGTCTACGGTCTTTCTGTCTTTGGGATCGAACGTGGACTCGGGGTGAACAGCGAGCACAACTGCTCCGTCTCCGTACTTCGATAGGACGCCAACGGCGTATCCCTTAACCTTGTCTTTTCCGTCAAGAATGCCGCCAAAATTCGCGGTAACATTGGTTTTCGAGGTCGTGTCGGGTTCGCCAATCACACGGAGGTAGTTCTTTCCATCGATGATCGTGCCTTCGCGCGCGCCGTCCATCAAATCGTTGGTCGAGGTCGCTTCATGAGGAAAGATCAGAATGAAGCCACGATCTTTTTGGGATGATAGGACGATTCCATCGGAACCTTTTTGTGCGATCCAACCGGATGGGACTTTAAATTTAATTCCCCAACCGTCATCGCTGAATTTCCCTTTCGATGGTTTTTCGGCACTAATTTTTGCCGCTTTTCCGGTGGTGATTGCGGGTCGCTCGACGGCCTGCGTCGGTTTATCTTTAGCGCTTGCGTCTTGAGCGTAGGCGGAGCCTGAAAGACCACAATATAAGATTATCCCGACGATCCAACGTTTCACTTCATCTCCAATCACGAATCAGATACAGGCTGGGGCCCGCGCACACTTAAAAATCACTCAGCGTTTGCGTGGCAACCGTAATCCGCGGATAAAAGCCACGACACCAACCAGCGTGGGGAATCCACCAATAATCAGCGAAAAATTCAGGGGCAACTTGGCCTCGCGAGTGCCGTGTTCACGCGCCTGGTCGATGAGCGTGGCGTCCACATATGCGAGTGCGTGCTCTACCTGAGACATGCCCACACCATAAGCGACAACGCCAATCACAAAGATCGAGATGCCAAGTACGAGCAGCACCACGCCAAACCAAATCATCGTCAAACGGATCGGTTTTCGAAAAGACACACCCAAGAAAGCCAATGCTACGATGGAGGTCAGGTACGAAATAATTCCGAGAATCAGGATGACCCACATCCAGATTCCACCAGCATTAAATGATTGCGTGATCGTTTCCATCATCGAAAAAACAGCCTTCCGTCGAGATTGAGGCGGTCGAGCGCGGCTTGAATAATCACCTCGAGGTTTTCAATCCAGTGAGTCATACCCGTCACATCGACCGAACGCGATTCTCCGTCACTTAGAATCACTTCGAGCATACGACCGATGACGTCATCGAGGAGCTGCGTCAAGGCGGTTCCGACTTCGGTGATGGTCGCACGAGCTGATGGATCTTCAACAACCGCGCGGATTAGCCGGTCTAGCTCATCAACGCCAAGCAACCATTGGCTGGCGTCGGGGAAGACCTCGACGATGTCCTCGAAGTCCTCGCGCAGATTCTGGAGGACCTGGTCACGGAACACGTCAGGTTCCGCTGAACCTTTAATGGCGTTCGACAATGAAAAGAGCAGGCGGCCCAGCGTCATCCCAAGCTTCTGAAGCGCCATCCCTGCCGGCAACCAAACCATTACCCATTCCGCTAGGCCCTCACGGCGTGCAGCCACAGCAGACACAGCCGCAACGATGGCCTCGAAGCGTATTTTCCACCGATTAGCGTCCAGCTCCTCGGAAACCTCCGAGAGTCCGTCCAACCCAGATTTTGTAAAAAGTTCATCCATGCGCCGAGCGTACTACAGTCGCGGAGGACGCTTCCACTGGATTCTCCACCTGAGGCTTTGCGTCTTACCTTCGAGCTCGGGTGCCATCGTGATTTCAACGGGCCCCAAGCGCTGCGCGAGCGTGGCACCATCGAATCTCATCAGAGATTGAATGGGGTACTGCGAAAGCATCGGAATCCACGTGGCAGGCTCGGCCCTGAAATACACCGCATATTCTCCAGATTGTGCAATCAGAGCGGCGCGCTCGTGCTCGAGCTCCTCGGCGTCCAGGCCCACGCCAAAAAACACGTAATTTTCGCCCATGACGGCGTATCCAGGCGCACCCAACAAGCCGATAGGGCTGGGCGTCTCGCCAATCCACAGTGGTTCCTGATTTCGTTCGTACCCTGCTAGCGAGGCTGCAAAGGTGGCGAGGTGTGCCGACGCGGCAACACGATCGCCCTCGGAGACTCCCGGTAGAAATGTTGCCAAAAGCACCAACCGTCGCTGCACGTCGATGGTGTCTCCGACCCACGCAAACTCGACGCGATCTAGGTTTGGAACAGAGTTCACAATTTCGGAGATCGGATTCAGTGAGTTTGCCCCGGCGCTGACCAAATTCCCCAAAATTACCGTAATCAATCGCGGCAAAGCCATCGCAAAAAGAACGGGGTCTCCGTCTCCAGCATCAAGGATATCAAGGGTTTGAGCCGGGTCGTCGATGCTCACCAGCTTCTTCCACTCGTCTTCATTAAATGGCGCGAGGCTAAGTGACGCGGAAAGTCCGCGGTCGCGAACATTCAGGCCCGTTGTCGACGGCGATACCGAAACCCGATCGGCTGTTGGAGACGTAAACATCGTCATCTCAAACTCCAGCGCCTCCGCCGAGTCCACCTCGCCCACGGTCAGGCTGTAGGCGACGCCGGGTAGCTCATCGGCCCTGAGTTCCCACGCAAGGGCGCTCATCAACGTTTCACGAAGTCCGAAGAGCAACATGTCGTCGCGTTTTCTGGCGTCGACCCGGGACACAAGCTGCAGATTCCGCTGAAAGCCCCGCAGGCGAACGAGTTTCGAGGTTTCGAGCGTGTCCAAACCTATCGACAGATCGGCGTCCTGGATGATTCGCGGCGCGACTGGCCGACCCGCTGCCGATTTTGGGCTGGCGAGCCAGGTTTTTAAAGCCAACAGCTGGGCTTGTTCCCACTCGTTTGCGATGTTCGAAAACTGCGATGGCCCCAACATCACGCCGTCAACGAGCACCACATCGTTAACAACGCGCATGGCAAACGCGGGCAGTTCGGGGTCGGGATGAATGTATGCGCGGCCAAGCAGGCCCATTTTGAGGGGTTTGGCATTTTCGACGGAAACACGAGCCCAGCCAAAGGTGACTGCGTGACGGCCGATAAAATCAACCAGCAATCCCGGGTCTATCGCGGGCACGACAACTCGGCCTGAGGTAAACGGTTTCAATCCGGCAGTTCGGCGCAGCACTTCGGCGTGCAGGCCCGGAGCGCGCGTATCCGCGGATAAGGCGTCCAATAACGGAGTGGTTCCCGCGCCTATTTTGGCCGCAAGTGCGCCCTCTAGTTCGTGCAGATAACGCACGCTGTCTGCGGAAGAGGCGGCGACACCCATGTAAACTGGCCGATTTGTGTCGAACCCGTAGCGCGCCCACGTGTCGGTTTGGGCAATATCGTCGCCCAATATTTGTTTCAGCAGGAATAGGGGCGGAAATTCTGGCCGTGTTTTATCCGCGTAAAGGTCGGCATCAGCCGCCCATTCGGCGAGCTCCACGAGCCCGCGCAGAAGCGCTTGAGGGCGAGCGCTGAGGACGATCGGAGAACTGGCTGGGAGGTAGAGAGAATCGCCACTCCACCGATCGGCGCCCGGCTGGACCGCAACCGCCGATATCTCTGGCTTGGTTGTTGGTGTCGTTGAACAGGCCCCCATCAGGTGGCAGCTCAAGAACACAGTCAAAAAGGCGATTTTCTTCAAGTCAGGGATGCTCCGAGTCGCTCCAGGTATTTGCAGGGATAAAATCCCAGCACGATCGCTCGCGGAGGATTTTCGCCGCGCACAAAAGGCATGGACGAGGGAATCAGTAGATGCGCTACGTCACCGGGGCGCACGTTGAACATCGCAGCCCCGTGCCCAGCAACGAGCAAAGAAATAACCGAGGTGATGTTGGGATTATGCCCAAAAACCGCCATCGTCTGGTCGGGTGCCAGGAGTTTTCCGCGTTGCAGAATCTCGTCTCGGGTTGCTGACGCTGGGGATGAAGGCGTAAGGCCTGCCCAAGTTTCTGCAGCGCCACCGAGACGTGCACAATGCACTTCCGCGGTCTGCCGGGCGCGAAGAAACGGACTGCAAATGGCGAAGTCGATGGATAGACCCAGTCGTGTCAAACCGACTGACGACGCCTCAATCTGAAGTTTGCCGTCTTCGGTTAATGAACGTTCGGAGTCACCGCCCGGCGCCCATTCTTCGGCCACACCGTGGCGAATCAGTAGCAGTTCAAAATCGCTCAATTCGGGTCACAGGCATCACCGATACCATCCATGTCGGTGTCAATCTGCGATGTGTTGGCATCGATCGGGCAGTTATCGCACTCGTTTCCGACGGTGTCGGAATCGGTGTCGACATTGGTCGCGGTGGCCAAGCGAGGGCAGAAGTCGGCCCCATTTAAGAAGCCGTCTCCGTCGATGTCTGGATCGCAGACGTCTCCAATCAGGTCATTGTCCAAATCTTCTTGCCCGAAGTTTGCCAATGCTGGGCAGTTATCGCAGGCGTTTCCAATCAAGTCTGTGTCGGAATCGGTTTGGTTGGTATTTTCGACAGCGAGGCAGTTGTCACACACGTCGCCGACGTTGTCGTCGTCCTGGTCCATCTGGTCGGCGTTCGAGATTCCGACACAGTTATCGCAGGCATTCCCGAATCCATCCGAATCTGAATCGAGCTGGTTGACATTGGCCGTGAAAAGGCAGTTGTCGACGAGGTTAGCAATCGTGTCGCCGTCCAGATCTGGGTCACATTCGTCGCCGGCAGCGTCACCGTCCAAGTTGCTCTGATTGGGGTTAAAATCGTTGACGCAGTTGTCACACACGTCGCCCAACAGGTCGCCGTCGTCGTCGAGTTGTGCAGGGTTTGCAATCTCGACACAGTTGTCGCAGGAATCGCCGACACCATCATTGTCCATGTCGGTTTGCAGCGAATTCGTCAGGCCTGGACAGTTGTCACAGGCCTCACCAAATCCATCGAGATCCGTGTCTTCCTGACCGGGGTTGGCGACATCGGGACAGTTGTCATTAGCGTTGGTGATGCCGTCAGCGTCGTTATCATTATCGCAGATATCGCCTACGCCATTGGCGTTGGTATCTTCTTGGCCGGGATTGGGGACGATTGGACAATTATCGGTCGTGTTGACTACGCCGTCGCCGTCTATATCGCTGTCACACAGGTCGCCGATATCGTCCATATCTAGGTCGAGCTGGTCAGGATTGGCCACGTCTACGCAGTTATCTGCATCGTCGTCGATACCGTCGTTATCCAGGTCAACATCGCACGCATCGCCGTCGCCATCGTTGTCGGCGTCTTCCTGATTGGGGTTTGCGATGCCCGGACAATTATCATCGAGGTCGTCGATGCCGTCCGAGTCGAAATCCATGTCACAGGCGTCGCCTTTGCCGTTATTATTTGCGTCGAGCTGGTCAAGGTTGGGCAGGTCGGGGCAGTTATCGACATCGTTTTCGATGGTGTCCCCGTCGCGGTCGGAATCACACGCGTCGCCGATATCGTCGGCATCAAGATCGGCCTGATTGGGGTTTGCGATGTCGGGGCAATTATCGACATCGTCAGCGACGCCGTCCGCATCGGTATCAAGCGCGGCATCCGAGGCGTCGGAAGTGTCATCACCGGCATCGGTCATATTATTGGTGTCGATTTCGGCGTCGGACTCTGCATCCGTGCCGGGGTCGCTCATGCACGTGCCGCCGACACAGGCCTCGCCAACAAAGCAATCGCTCGCCGTCGAACACTTTGTGTCCGTGAAGCTAGGCTTACAGCCCGATGCCACCAACAACGCCGCAAAAACGACCGCCACCCGAACCAATGAAATCTTCATGCGCAATTCCTACAAAGTCTGCCACGCATCTTACGTGGAAATGATCTCGGATGGAAGCAGGCACAGGCGTGGCTCAGTGCCTGCGGTTGTCGGTTTTCGGTTATCGGAAGTGCGTAATGTCGGCAGGATGCCGAATCGCAGCGCGGCTGGAGCCACGCGGACCGGGCACAGAATCGCAGCGCGGCTGGAGCCACGCGGACCGAAGACAGAAATCACGCCTGTCGACGGCGTCGCAGCAGCCCGAGCACACCAAAGATCAACAGGCTCGGAATCGCGCCGCCTGATGAACAACCGCCTGCAACCTCGTAGTTAAGCGAAGTGGCGGAACCAACCGTAACCGTGACTTGTTCTTCGACCGCGTTTCCGGCGGCATCCGTCGCACGGACGGTGATGACATGGCTTCCCTCGCCAAGTCCGGTCAAATCGTAGGACCAGTCGCCGTTTTCGTCGGCGACCGTCTCACCGACTTTTTCGCCATCGACGAAGATTTCGATGACTGCCCCGGGCTCGGAAGTACCGGTCACTGTGACGTCCGTACCTATCACTGCGCCTTGCGTGGGGCTGGTCACGGTCAGCGTTGGGGCAGTCGTGTCAACGGTCACGACAATCTGAGTCGTGTTTCCGGGGACACGCGCTTCGATCACATGTTCGCCTTCCGCAAGGGCCTCGGTAGGCGTGAACGTCCAGATTCCATCGGCGTTGGCGGTGGTTTCGCCCACTTTCACGCCGTCGATGAAGATTTCGACCACTTGGCCCGGAGTCGCCGTGCCTGTGATGGTAGGCGTCGAAGTCGGGATGAAACCGCCGTCTGTCGGCGAGGTGATGGTGACGATGCCGCCGTTCGTGGCCACGGTGAAGGTCGTTTGGGCCGACGTCGTGCCGTTGTCGGCAAGAATCGTGTGCTCTCCGTTGGCGAGTGCGTCAGTCAACTCGAACGTCCATGCGCCGTTGGCATCGGCCGTCGTTTCACCGACCCGAACGCCGTCCACAAAGATGACCACGATATCGCCAGGGTTGGCGGTTCCCGACACGGTCGGAGTCGAGTCCACAGTCACGCCACCGTTGGCTGGCTGCAAAATCACGACGGGTGAGCCCACGATAAAGTCGACTTCGTCGGTCGCTGGCACTCCTGCCGCGTTGGAGGTGGTCGCCAATACTGTGTGGCGCCCAAGGGCCAGCCCGTTTGCTTCCAAGCTCCACATACCATTCGCATCCGCGGTAGCGGTGCCAATCAGCTGGCCATCAATCGTGACGGTCACGACAAGACCAGGATCGGTGATGCCCGAGACCGACGTGACGCCGAGGGCCACAAATGCGCCTTGAACCGGAGCCGTGATCGTCAAATCTGGAGCGCGAGAATCGACGATAAAGTCGGCCTCGGCCTGAGTCAGGTTTCCGGCTGCATCACTGGTTTGAGCGACTACATTATGGACGCCATCTGCGAGTGGGGTCGGCGCCGGAAGGCTCCAGTTTCCGTTGGCGTCGGCGGTGGTCGTTCCAATCGTCACGCCATCCAAAATCACCGTCACCATCGCCAGGGGATCTGAGGTTCCCGTAAACGTCACCGCACCGTCAGCGATATAGCCGTTGTCGTCGGGGTAGGTGATGTCGAGAGCGGGGGAAATCGTATCGATCGTGATGTTTACGATCTCGGTGGTTTCGTTGCCTGCAGGGTCGACGGCCGTCACCACGATGATCACTGGGCCTTCACCAATCGGGTCGATCGGTGTGTAGGTAAATGCACCAGTGGCGTCCGAGATTAAGGTGATGATGGTGCCGTCGGGCAGCTCAATAATCACGGTGGTAAACGGGTCTGTTTCGCCCGAGATCGTCGGAGATGAATTGCTCGTAACCAAGCCATCAATCGGCTCGATGACCGTGAGAGGCGGAGGTGTCAGATCGACATTAATGGTCACTTCGTCGTTGGCCGTGATGCCGTTGTCCATCACGGAAGCCGTGATGATATGTGGGCCTTCGCTCAAATCATTGGGGAGCATGAACGAAAAATCACCATTGGCATCTGCCGTGGTCGTTCCAACGGGCGTGCCGTCGACCACGATTTCGACCATGGCATTGGGCTTCGAAGTGCCTGCAATCGTTGGTGTGGTCTCGGAAGTCGTTGCGCCATCGGTGGGTGAGTCGATTGTGACAAACAGAAGGTTTGAATCCACATTAAATGTCGAAGTCGCCGGTGCGCTGATATTGCCAGCACGATCAGTAGCAACTGCTGTCGCTGTATGAGGGCCGTCCGCTAAGACCGCCGCCACAAGCCGCCAAATCCCGTTCACATCGGCAATTGCCGTTCCAATCACGGTGCCATCGACCGCGACCTCTACGCTCGCACCTGGTTCAGTGCTGCCGCTGATATTTGGCGTGGTGTCGCCAGTCGTTGTGCCGTCGGCGGGGGTGGTCAGAGTCACGGTAGGAGGCGTCAAATCAACCACGATATTGACGAGATCTGACGCGGTGTTTCCCGCGGGGTCTGAAACCGTTGCGGTGATGACGTGGGCGCCCTCGGTCAACGCAGCTGTGGGCGTAAAGCTCCAGTCGCCGTTGCTGTCTGCCACGGTTGATCCCACGGCCACACCATCGATGACGATGTTCACGGTCAAATTCGGATCGGAAGTTCCGGTGATGGGCGGGTTCGCGTCGCCCACAAACTCGCCGTCGGAAGGGTCGGTGATGGCAATGGCGGGGGCGATGGTGTCCACTGTGAAGGTCGACGACGCCTGACTCGGCACGCCGTTTCCGTTATCGGCGCTTGCGGTCAGCGTATGAGGCCCCTCGGCCAAGGTCGGCGAAAACACAAACCATGCACCAGCACCGTTCGACGTCACAACCACGGTTTGTTCAGTCGCTGTGCCAGCATCAAGCACAAGAGTCACGGTCGTGTTTGGCAGCGCGGTTCCCGAAAGTGCCGGTGTCGAATCGTTACTCAGGCTGCCGTTTGCAGGAGTGTTGATGACGACGGGCGTGCCCGAGACAATCACAAAATCCCGCGTGCGAGTTGGGGATTGGTTCCCAGCCGCATCGGTTGCGATCGCACTTGCGCTGTGTGCCCCATCGGCCAAGGCCGAGGTCGGAGCCGCAGACCAGTTGCCCGCAGCATCGGCTGTTACCGTAACCACCTGAGGCGTCGCAGAGGTTGGATCGAAGGTGACTGTGACCACTGCATTGGGCTCGGTCGTTCCCGTGATAATGCCGGTTGGAACGGTTTGCCCCTGAGTCGGCGTCGAAATCACGAGTGTCGGCGCGACCGTGTCCACGGTCACCGTGACCGAATCCACAGCCGAATTGCCCGTGCTGTCAGTGGCAGTTGCCCGCACCGTGTAGGTGCCATCAGGAAGGTCGACGGTAGGAGCTGTTTGCCAGTTTCCGTTCCCGTTATTCACGTTGACCGTGCGGGTTGCGACCACCGTGCCTGCCGCATTCACATACTCGACTAAAACCGACGCGCCGGTGCTGACTGTTCCTGCGGTCGAAGGTCGGTTGGAATTTGTGGTCGATCCGTTGACTGGAGCAGTCAAGAAGCGAGTTGATGGGTCCAGATAATCGGGAATGCCATCGACGTCGATATCTAAGGTTTCGTCGGCGTCCAGAATCATGTCGTCGTCGGAATCCGTGTCCAACCACGCGGGGATATTATCCAGATCTCCTGCGCCATGGATGGCCACGTCAAGGCGTTCTTGGAGGGTCGGGATTCCGTCACCGTCATCGTCGACGTCCAAGAAGTTGGCCGTCATGTCCATGTCGGTGTCCTGCCCAGGAAGCGGCATAACGTTTGGAATCGCGCCATCAACGACATCAGCCAAACCGTTCAAGTTCAAGTCGATCGACGAGTCGATTTGGCCATTATTATCGGCATCAAATGCAGCGCCGCCGTGTTCGTCGACATCAAAAAGCCCATCACCGTCCGAGTCCAGGTCGAGGTGGTTGGGGATGCCGTCGAGATCCGCGTCAAAGCGGTCATCTACGCCGTCATTATTGGTATCCAAAAAGCCAGCGCGGCTGGGGTCGCGGTAGTTCGGGATTCCGTCGTTATCGTCATCGGCCGAAGGATCAACGCCGCCGCCCTCGATGATGTCGGTGATGCCGTCGTTGTCGTCATCCGTGTCTGTTTCGTCGCCCAGGCCATCACCGTCGGTATCATCGCTGACGGTGACGATCGTTTCGTCGTATGCGGGAGTCACAGGATTATCAGTCGGAGCCGCCACGGGTCGCACAAACTGCTGGGCTAACGTTTCGCCTTCGTGTTGGACGATCGCCACATTCGCGATCTGCCCGTTGGCCGAGGCATTCACCTTGGCATCGAACGAAAAGCTGGTGGTGGCACCGACGATTAGCTTGCCGCCAGCCGTTGCAGTGGCGCCCTGGCCCAACCTGACTGTGAGCGTCCGAGAACCTGCCGAATAATCTGCAATATCATCCGCCGGGACGTCGGTTTTCACACCGTTCGCCGGGCCGCCTAAAACGGTTGTGATCAAGCGAATCGAGCCCGGGACGTAGTCGAGGCCGCTTGGCAACGCATCCACCGCAACCACTTTGATCGCGGCGTCTAGGGCAGTGGCATCGTTTCTGACTGTAACGGTGTAACGCAAGGTATCGCCGCGCACGACGCTGCCGCCATTCAGGTCAACAACCGTCTTGGTCGCAAACACGTTCGGGAAGTAAACATCGACCGCAAAATCAGTTTTATGCCAGTCGTTAACTTCGCCGGTTGAAGCTGGCAAAAACAAGACCGCTGATCGGTCTCCGTTTCGCATATCGGTGCTGACATCGAACGTATCGATGTCGTGGCCAAGCGTGTTTCTAAAAGCTGGGGAACGCGTGACCACGTTGGCACCCAAAAAGCTGATCGTGCCGTTGCCAAGGTCCTGACTCAGCGTCCGAGGAAGCAGTTGGGTCTGGGATTTAAATGTCGCGTCGTCGCGGCTTCCCGCATCACCTTCGCTAACACTGGTGGTCACGAAAGCCTGAATCGGGCCGGCCAAGGGCGTCAGAAACCCGTTAAACGTAAACGTTCGTGGGGTGGTCGCGTTATACTGCAAATGACCGTCGAATACCGATAAACTGCGCAGGCGCTGTGCATCATCGCGATACGCAATCAGTAGCTCCCAACCGCCGACATAATCGTCTTGACCCGAGTTCGCCTTTAGATTGGCGATACCGTAAGTACCATTGGCGTTGATCAGGCCCGTGACATCAGAAAAACACTGATAACGATCACCGATCGCATCACACCAATCCCCGGTGACGGCGACATAAGGTGTGTTGGGGGTCTTGAATTGAATCTGGCTGATGGGCTGAGCCGCGGGAGCCGTCGCGGTGCGAGTCCCTGTGTTCCGCGTGTTTCCGCTCCAGTACAGGCCAGCCCACTCGATTTGAGCCGTGGCCGGCAAGCCAGCGATCGTGCCACGCGACGAGTTGTAGGTATCGTCGGTGGTGCCGATGCCGTCCAAATCTACCACGCCGTCAATATCGATCCACGTCGTGTAGGTATTGTTGTTATTGATCGCCGAAACACCTGCGAGCAGCTCAACGTCATTGCACTTCGCGGCGGTCTCCCGGGTGCGATCGCAGGTCATGATGCTGTTTCCAGTGCGAGCAAAGTTCCCACGGAGCACGTCATTATAGACCTGAGCGGGATTTCTTTCGGCTGAGGCCTCGACGGCGACAAGGGTGATGATGCTTAGGAGTAACGAAGTGAGTTTCGCATTCATGCAGTTATGCCTTTGAATTTTTTCGTTCATTGGATGCTTACGCGTCCATAGTCACTTTTGAGTCTTGTTCAGTGTATTGTTGCGGAAACTTGATTGAAAATCGAGATGTCCGCTAAGGACCAGTCACAACGCAAGATCTTCCACTTACGAGCAATCTAACGATGCCCCCATATGTGTTCGAACATCGAACCGATATTCAAGGCATGCGAGGGCTCGCAGTATTGCTTGTCGTGCTCTATCACACTGGCCTTCCCGTCACGGGCGGTTTCATCGGCGTCGATGTCTTTTTTGTGATCTCCGGATTTGTGATCAGTGGCGGGATACTCAAAACATTGGGGACCGACCGGTTTTCTATGAGTCAATTCTACCGTCGACGACTCCGCAGGCTCTTGCCCGCCCTGTCTTTGACGTTAACGCTGGTGGTCTTGGCAAGTACGTTTCTAGCGCCCGAGCGAGCGCTTGACGCCACGGGGAAGACTGCGATTTCTGCGACCCTTCTGAACGCCAATCACTACCTGTTTCAGGCCACCGGGTATTTCGATTCCCCCGCCGAGTTCAACCCGCTCTTGCACACGTGGTCATTGTCGGTTGAAGAACAGTTTTATCTGTTTTTCCCGGTGCTGATTTTCGGACTCTGGCGCGCCGCCAAACGACACGAGTCCAATCCGTATTCCAAGCTCGCGGGCGGGGTCGCCCTGATCGGGTTGGCCTCGTTTAGCTTAAACCTGGGCATGGTTGAGCTGCCAGGATTCATGGGCATCGATACCCGCAGCCTTGCGTTTTACACCTGCGTGACCCGGGTCTGGGAATTCAGCGTGGGCGCGCTCTTGGCGGTCTTGCTTCCCCGACTGCGCGGTGTCACCGCGAAACTGGACAGTCTGGGTTTCATCGGCTTTGCCGCGATTTTGGCGGCGGCGGTGCTCTTCAGCAAAGAAACGGTTTTCCCCGGCTACGCAGCGTTATTGCCAGTTTTGGGGACCGCGTTGCTGATCGTTCCAGGCGCGGTCCGTGACGAGCGTTCTAATTTCAAACGGCTCTTCGAGACGCGCTGGTTGGTCCGAGTCGGCGACCTGTCGTACGCATGGTACCTGTGGCATTGGCCTGCAATTGTTTTTGCTCGCGCCACCTGGCCCAACGACCCCACGGCGACCGGCATCGCCGTGATTCTGTCGCTGGGCGCTGCGTGGCTGACTGAACGATGGGTAGAAACCCCGATTCGCAAGCGGCCTCGTGCCGAACAACGTCCAATTTTAGTCGTTGGATTGGTCTGTGTACTTCTACCGGTTCTTGCGGTGTTCATTCAAAACGAGGTCTCCCGGTCGCTCGACCTACCGATTCTTCAAGCCATGCGTCACGCCAAAACTGATTATGCCAAGACGGGCTGCGCCACGGCGAGCAGCCTGGCAACAGTTGGTAATCAGTGTGCTTGGGGGAAAGGCCCGACTCGAGTCATCGTTGTGGGCGATTCCAACGCGCAACAACATCTTCCGGCTTTCAAAGAACTCGCGAATTCTGGGGATTTCACGATCAAGGCGACCACCATGCTTGGCTGTCCATTCGTCGACCTGAAGACCTCTCGCGACGGACTCGAACATCGCCGCTGTCGCCGTTGGGTTCAAGAGATCCGCTCCGAGCTACTCGCTGCCAAACCCGATATCGTGGTGATTGGAATCGCCACGGACGCCTATATCACTGGGACCAACATTGGGATTGAGGATGCAAACGACCTGGAGGCAAAGCGCGCAGTGCTGGTCGAAGGCCTGCGTGGTTTGGTCCGGGAGTTGTCGGATGCGGGCATTCGTGTGCTGCTTCTGGATCCTATTCCAAAATTCCAGCCCAACCCCGACTCGGCCACAAATCACGTTGTTCTGGGAGATTCCTGTTCGGCTGCCGCCCTGTATTTTTGGCCTGAAAAATGTGCACCACAACGGCGCCTAGACGACCCATTCTGGTTGGACCCTACGATCGGCAAAAAAATCCATGCAGAGGCTGTGGATAGCGCCCAAGCACACGTCGATTTTGCGCCGGCGCTATGCCCCAATGGACAATGTCGGGTTTTTGATGGGCAACACTGGCTCTACCGCGACGACGCCCACCTAAGCCCCCGTGGATCACGGCTCACCACCGAGCTTTTGCGAACTCGACTTGGGGTTCGTCGGTAGGGCGACACCTGTTGGGAAACGGGCTATATATGCTTGGAATTTTACGGAGAGGCCCATGCGAGCCATTGAACTCAACGCGTTTGGGACAAAAAACCTGACCCTTGTGGAACGGGAAAAAATCCCACCGCAAAACCACGAAATCCAAATCCAGATGAAGGCTGCGAGCCTGAACTATCGCGACCTTTTGATGGTGCGCGGGGAGTATAATCCACGACAAGCCTTGCCACTTATTCCGTTGTCCGACGGGGTCGGCATCGTGCAAAAGGTCGGCGCTCGAGTGACCCGGTTCAAGGTTGGCGACCGCGTCTGCCCCATCTTTGCCCAAGGCTGGCATTCAGGGACGCCCTCGAAAATCAAAACCAAACGGACACTTGGCGGGCCCGTTGATGGGACCCTTCAGGAGTTCATGACCCTTTGTGAGGAAGACGCGGTGCTCGCGCCTGAAGGTCTCACGGACGGACAAGCCGCATGCCTTCCTTGTGCTGGCGTTACCGCTTGGAGCGCCTTAGTTACGCATGGCCAGATCAAAGCTGGGGATTCAGTCTTGGTTCAGGGGACGGGCGGCGTGTCGATGTTTGCCATGCACTATGCATTGGCCGCTGGGGCACGAGTCATCATGACTTCGTCCAGCGACGAAAAGCTTGAAAGAGTTCGGCAGGCCGGGGTTGAACACACCATCAATTATCGAACCGATGCCAACTGGGGGAAGACCGCAAAAAAAATGGCCGGAGGCGACGGCGTCGATCATGTCGTCGAAGTGGGTGGAGCCAGCACGCTGAAGTCGAGCCTGCAGGCTGTTCGGCCCGGTGGATCCGTCTACCTGATCGGAGTTTTATCTGGAACCGCGCAAGAGCTGAATCTGCTGCCGATCCTGATGCAAAACGTCCGTGTTCAGGGCATTTTAGTGGGGCATCGCGAGTCATTCGAAGACATGAACCGCGCCATCACCCAACATCATATCAGACCCGAAATCAGCCATGTATTCCCATGGACTCAGGCCGAAGACGCTTTTGAGGTCATGGCATCAGGTTCGCATTTCGGAAAAATCGTACTCAAATTCGACGAGTCAAAATGAAAAACTTCATCGATGGAAAATGGAACCTACCAGCAAGCGTGGACGCGACTCTATTGCGCCATAACCCTGCGCGTTTGGACGAAGTCCTTTACGAGATGCACTGGGGTATCACGAGCGTTGACAAGGCCGTCGAGGCTGCTCGAAAAGCACAACGTGGCTGGGACCGGCTTGGCCAAGGGGCGCGGCGAGAGATCTTGCTGAGATTCGCGGATGAATTGGATCTCAGAAAAGAAGCCATCGCGCGCGTGATCGCGCAGGAGGCAGGCAAACCCTACTGGGAAGCCCTGACCGAAGCCGGCGCGCTGGCCGCCAA
>JBBKVQ010000338.1:0-5508 GCA_037968515.1 Bradymonadaceae bacterium | reverse complement strand
CGCCGACAATCAAGCTGGGGCGCAAGATATCGCGCTTGATGCCACCCATGTGTACTGGTCATCCGCAAATGGTGACCAGTTGATGCGGGTCCTCAAGGCCGGCGGTGTACCGGAAGTCGTGGCGGATATGCAGGATAGGCCGGGCGGCGCGATTGAACTGATCGCCGAAAATCAAGACGGGCCGTTGGGACTCGCGGATGACGGAACTTATATTTATTGGGGAAATTATACGGGCGATACCATTATGCGCTGGCCCAAGGCGGGCGGGGCCGTCGAGCCCTTCGCCGATAATCAAGACTATCCACACGGCATCGCGACCGATTCCACCCATGTTTATTGGGTGAATTATTTTGCGGATACGATGGTGCGAAAGGCCAAAGCAGGTGGGGTCGTGGAAGTCCTAGCGATGGCGCAGGACGGGGCAACCGGACTCGCGATGGATACGACCCATGTCTATTGGACCGCCACATCGGACAACGCGGTCCGGCGATGGCCCAAAGCGGGCGGGGCGGTTGAAGATTTCGCGCCACAAATTAATAATCCACAACGCGTCGCCATGGACGCGACCCATGTGTACTGGACCTTGTCTGACGGCAACGGGGTGATGCGCAAAGCCAAAACCGGTGGAGCCGCCGAGTTTTTGATTGGAAATCAATCTGGGGCGCAAGGAATCGCCCTGGATGGTCCGATGATGTATTGGACTAATTTTGGCGGTGGCGAGGTCGCGCGTGTTGCGATTTGCGCCTGCGCACCTTAAGGAGTCGCAGGCCGGGGGGAGGCCCGCGTACCAGTCGCTGTATCTCAGGCGGGCCATAGGGCGGGGTACGCATCGCAAGCGCACTAAATCGCAGGCGCGGCTGGAGCCACGCGCACCAAATCGCAGCGCGGCTGGAGCCACGCGCACCAAATCGCAGGCGCGGCTGGAGCCACGCGCACCAAGCGCAGGCGCGGCTGGAGGCACGCGCACCAAATCGCAGCGCGGCTGGAGCCACGCGGACCAATCACAACGATGTCCTGCCTGAAAGCTGATTACCTGAAACCAGACACCGCGCCGACTACCCGAGACCTGATTAACTAAGCCAAGCGCGAAGCATCCAGGCGTTTTGCTCATGCTGTTGCGACAGGTCGTCGAGCAGATTGACGGTCGTGTCGTCGCCAGCTGTTTCAGCGGTTTTGCGCACCGTGTTCACGTATTCAACCAGCACGGTCAAGTTGTCGCGCAATTCTGCGACCATCTTTTCGGCGACTGGCACTTCCGCTTGTTCCTTGATGCGGCTCGCATCCAGAAACTCTTTCAAGGTGGATTTTGGTCGTCCACCGAGCGCCAAAATTCGCTCAGCTATGGCGTCGACGTTTAGGGCCGACGCTGTGTACATTTCTTCGAACTTCACGTGGAGTTGGAAGAATGCGGGTCCGCGGACGTTCCAATGGAAGTTGCGGAGCTTCTGGTAGTACACGGCTTCGTCGGCAAGTAGTTGATTAAGTTCTGCAATTCTTTGGGTTGCCATGTTGGCCTCCATACGTTTGAGTTGACCTATCTGATGCACAATATTGGGCAGAGGATTCAAATCCACGTATTTGAGTTGAAACCGTAGATCACTGCGTTTAGGTTAGATGCACTAATGCACGGAGGCATGATCGTGAGTTTCCACGGATCCAGGAATACAAGTCGCACTCAATCAAGCACGGTCACCGCACCGGGTTCAGTCGGCATCGAGATTCGGGGTCAAAAGCTCTCGATCAAAACCGATAAAGAACCGCAGGCAGTCCAAGATCTTGCGCACTTCATCGACTCTAAGGCTGCTCAGATTCAAGCGCTCGCCCCAGGCGTGCCGCTCGAAAAAATCTTGATGTTGGTCAGCATGACTGTGGCGGAAGAACTCTTTGAGGTTCGTGAGCAAAACCGAGCGTTGAAAGACCAGTTCAAAGCCAAGATTGATGCTGCGTTGAAGGCCGTCGAAGAGGCGGAACGTCAGGATTGAAGTCGCCCGCTTCCAAAGCCCGACTCCGTGCCCAGTACAAGCGCGCCCGCAATTCACACGCGGACATCGCGCCCGAGCTGTCCCAAACAATTTGTGAGCGTCTAATGGCCCTTGAGGCCGACAGCATCGCTGTGTATGCCGCGTTGCCCGGCGAGGTCAGCGTCTGTGCAGCTGTAGATGCGTGGTTGGCTGCGGGTAAGCAGGTTTTGTATCCACGGGTCGTAGGTCCAGGGAAAATGGTGCTGGTGTCGGTCGAAAGTCGTGACCAGTTATCAGCCGGAAAATTTGGCATCATGGAGCCTAATGGTGATCCGTGGTCCGGGGCTGTGGATGTCGTTCTGGTTCCGGGGCTCGCCTTCGACTTCGCAGGTCATCGACTGGGTTTTGGGGCTGGTTTTTACGACCGATTTGTTGAGGCCAACCCGACCCGAACCTTGGGAATCGCGTTTGACTGGCAAATGCATCGGTCGTTGCCAGCCGAACCCCATGATCAGCCCATGGATGCTGTGCTTACGGACCGTCGGCTGTATGTACCAAGGGGCTCGTCGCAACGCTCTAAAAAGTAACTCTAGTGCCAGCGCCAAGATGCAGGTTTAGGGCGAAATCAGGCATCGAGATATTGGCGCGCGCCGCGCCAACCAAGCTTACGCGCGACGAAATCGCTGCGGTGTAGTCCAAGCCAACTTCAGGGAAAATCCAACCGTCGCGGACAGCCGTGTCGATGAGGCAGAAGTCCTTACCGGGCTCGCGATTTCCTGGCCCGCAGCGTGCATCGGTTTCGGGGACGATGAGGCTCACCATCTTTCGAGTCTTCCCAAACCCGAGGCCGGCATTCCATGACAGCGATTCATTGATCGCCGTGTGGATCCTTGCACCAAGCACACACTCGCCACCAAAACACGGTCCTGAAAACGCGTCCTCGTCACGGAATTCATCGCGGAACGGTAAAGGTTGGTACTTCCAGAAAATCCCGAACTTTTGCGTTGGGCTGAAATCAAACATCGGTTCCAATTCAAGATTCAGGGGCATGAACGCTAGCCCTTGCCGAATGCCTCGTCCCTCAGGTCCGTCTCGCGGGCCCACAAAGGAAGTAGCGGTCGTGACCATGAAGGCCACGGTTGGGCGCCGGGGCTGAGCAGCGGGCTCGGTCTCGACTTTTTGCTCAACGCTGGCCTCGGGCGCTGGTGAAAGTGTCGCCACAACTTCGATCGGCGCGTACTCGACCGGGGTTTCATCGACACTTTCATCGGGAGTTAGCGAGGATTGCGTCGTCCGGGCAATAAACGCCCGCATTTCCGGAGGCACGGCGTATAAAACGTAGAGCTCGATCTCGGAGGCGCCTTCGACACGTGGGGCGAGCGTCCAATCTTCGATGTGAGTTCGAACGCAGGCCTCCTGTTCAGGTCGCGCCCCCTGTACATTTAGCGATTTGATGACACCGTCTTCGTTAAGGGACATCTTGATTTTGACTCGAGTGCGAGTCTCTTGGTCACCGCAGGCCTTGACCATCATTTGGTTCAAACCGACCCAGCTTTTGGCCAGATCATAGGGCATCGCCCCGTCGATCTTCGTGATGCGTAGGATCGAACTTTCGTTCACGGTCGACCGCAGCTCACCGTCGGCGAGCACCCAGCCCCCAAACGCTAGGATATTTATGACCTGGGCATCGGTCAGCACACCGTCGGGAGCGTAGGCAGGGTCTGCCTCTAATCGACGTTTTAGTGCGTCAAAATGGGGGCGCATTTGCGCGGTAATCACAAGTTCGACCGGCTTATCTTCAGGTTCGGGATAGGCTGCAATTGCCGCCGTCGAGCCGCAAGAAATAGCGGTGGCCACTAAAAGTGTTCGAAGTTTGTTCATCATCGTTCCGCCCCAGCGCTGGTTGCATGACCCACGCAGTGTGACAGGATTATCTGGATTCGTCGAACGGTGATGCCGTGGGCTGGTCAGAGTGGTGATGGCTGCACCAATCACGGCTTGTCGGCGCGACCGACTCTGGGTACATCTGAGCGATGAATACACAAATTGCCCAAGAACTCGGCCTGACGCTTGCGCAGGTGACCTCTACGTTGACCCTTCTGGACGAGGGAAACACCGTTCCGTTCATCGCGCGGTACCGCAAGGAAGCCACGCATAATCTGGACGAGGTCCAGATTCGTCAGGTCGAAGCGACGGCCTTGCGCGTGCGGACTTTGGAGGCTCGTCGCGAGTCGATTCTGGGCAGTGTTAAAGAGCAGGGCAAGCTTACGCCTGACCTTGAAAAGGCGTTTCGGTCGGCGACAGACCTGACCACGCTCGAGGACCTTTACGCGCCGTATAAACCCAAACGGCAGACCCGGGCGACCAAGGCGATCGATGCAGGGCTTGACCCCCTGGCGCGCGCGATGCTCCGGGACGAAGACGTTCGCGCCACAGCTCGTAAGTACATTTGCGACATCTACCCCGACGAAGCGGCGGTCATAGGCGGCGCGAAAGATATCATTGCCGAGGAGTTCTCGACCGAGCCCGAGGCCCGCCGTCTGGTTCGAAGTATCGTGAAGGACCACGGCAGCCTTTTGGTCAAGAAACGGCGCGGCTCTGAAGTCGATCCGAAATTCGAGGACTATTATGATTTTGTCGCGGCTGTGGGGCGTGTGAAACCGCACCAGGTGTTGGCGATCCGGCGAGGAGAGAGCGAGAAAGCGTTGTCTGGCGGAGTCGATTTGGATGATGAGCGCATGGTCAAAGAGCTTGACCGGCGTTTTAATCCTACGCGTAAAAACAAAGACTTGGTTTTTGATGCGATTGCAGACGGTTACGCACGATTGTTAAAACCCGCTGTGGACCGCGACTTGCGCGCTGAACTTGATGCCGCGGCCGATGAACACGCTATCCATGTTTTTGCGCTCAATCTGAACAACCTTTTGATGCAGGCGCCGCTCACCCATCGACGGGTGCTGGCGATCGACCCGGGCTACCGCTCGGGCTGTAAATTGGCGGCTTTGGATGAATACGGTGCGGTTTTGGGTACTGACATGATTTTCATTCACGATAATCGCGCAGACCAAGCTCCGTCGATCATTCGAAGTCTTCTCAAAAAGTACGATATCGACGTGATTGCCATCGGAAATGGCACGGCATCCAGCGAGTCCCAATCGGCTGCGGCTTTGGCGATCGAGGGCACAGATGCTCGCTATGCGGTTGTCGATGAAGCTGGCGCCAGCGTTTACAGCGCGTCGGATGTGGCACGTGAAGAATTGCCCGGAATGGACGTGACCTTTCGTGGTGCCGTCAGCATTGCCCGTCGTCTGCAAGATCCGCTGGCTGAACTTGTCAAAATCGACCCGAAGTCCATCGGCGTCGGGATGTATCAACACGACGTCGATCAAGGGCGCCTTCAGTCAGCCGTAGAAGCCGTCGTTGTGGATGCCGTGAACCGAGTCGGCGTCGAGCTATCTACGGCGTCTCCGAGCCTTTTGACCTATGTTTCAGGCATCGGTCCGGCGATTGCGACGCGTATCGTTGAATACCAGCGTGAAAGCGGCTT
>JBBKVQ010000337.1:0-14904 GCA_037968515.1 Bradymonadaceae bacterium | reverse complement strand
AGAGAAAAACAGCTCCTTATCGAGAGAAAAACAGCTCCTTATCGAGAGAAAAACAGGCATTTATGTTGGTTGACCACCTAAATATGGCTCCATCGACTTTCGCGGTCGGCCGTTTTGTGATTACCTCGTCTCGTGAAATTCAACTCAGGGAATCTGATTATGAAACTGTGCTTTCCGACCCGTCTTGGCGCCGTGCTCCTCATCGGCCTTTTTGCCGTGTCATGCGCTCAAGACGACAATCAGGAAGACAACACACCTGATGTTCGCGCAGACATTCCGACGACCGGCGTGCCCGTTCAAGACCCGCCGACAACGACCGAAGACCCAGTCATCGATCCCGTGGTCGATCCTGTGGTCGATCCTGCCGATCCGATGGACCCCATGGATCCGGTGATTCCATCGGACCCATGTCTGGCCGAGGCCGGCTGTTTCAACACCTTCCCTACCCAAATTGTCGATACTACAACCGGCGGAACGCGCTCGTTTGATGCGTATTCTTGCCGACCGGAGACCAACGAAAGCGGGCCCGAGCGGCTGTACCGTTTGGACTTACCCCATGCCGGGTTTTTGGCGATCGAAGTCACCGACGAGGGCGCGGGTGCTGACGTTGATGTCCATTTGCTGCTCGAAAATGACAGCGACTCTTGCATGGATCGCGGCAACCTCGCCGCTGGCGCCTACCTTGAGGCCGGAACCTACTGGGTCGCCGCAGACTCGTGGGTCGACGAAGAAGGCATTGAGTACGCTGGTGATTTTGAGCTTTCTATCAACCTCGTTCGCCCCCAAGACCTGACGCCGCTTGGCATGAAGCTCGAGACAGCCACCGATGCTCTGACGGCGTTCAGGACGTCGTGGCAACGCTCCGA
The DNA here is from genome assembly GCA_037968515.1 of Bradymonadaceae bacterium. Lineage (GTDB taxonomy): Bacteria > Myxococcota_A > Bradymonadia > Bradymonadales > Bradymonadaceae > JBFFMO01. Next base: position 14,038 of record JBBKVQ010000337.1, on the reverse strand, counting down.
GACAAAACGATTCGAATACACCATCACGGACTTTTCGATTCACTCGCGGCTGAAGCGCCAGTGGGTGGTTCAGCTGGCGACCGGTGAGTTGCTGTTCAACCTGACTGTCGGCCATGGAGTGGCTTCGATCGTTGGGAATGACTTGGGCGTTTCGTCGGTGTTTTCGAACACTCCAGAAAGCCACCAATCAAGCCTGGGCCTTATCCGTACGGCCGAAACTTATTTTGGCGATTATGGATATTCCTTACGACTTGATGGCTTGGAGCCTGGCTTTAACGACAAAGTTCGCGACCGATTTATCGTTGTGCACCCTTGGTACGGAAACCGCGTCGAGACCGTCGCTACCGAAGGCTGGGTGGTGCCGACTTGGGGCTGCGCTACGGTCGACCCAGTCGTGTCAGAAGCCATGATTAACACCATCAGTGGTGGTTCATTGATGTTCTTCTGGTACCCAGATCCAACGTGGCGAAACGCCTCGACCTACCTTTAGGTCCTCAGCAACGCGCTGCTCACCTCGCATTTCAAATACCACTTAACCGATATCAGAACGTCCGTCACAGACTCGTACGAAGGAACCCGAACTTTCATCGATGCCGCTGACGACCCACAGTTCATCGACGAAGAACAGACCTTCGGCGACGAGACATCCGACTTCATCAAGGCGTTGGCCGAGGCCAAGACGGTGGATGTGGCCGAAGAAATCGCTGCTGGGCGCATGCGACAGCTGGAAGGTGGAAGTTATGTAGTGGTTAACTCTGACGGCACCGACGCCGAAATGGGCGATGCGGAAGACCTGAATGGCGCGTTCGATAAGGCGGGCGAAGGCACGCGAGGCCTACGAGGTGGAGCTGGAAAAACGACGCAAAGGCGGCCGGCTTTTTCGATAAAATAGAAATTCTTTGGGAATAAATTAGCGCCTTTAATTGTATGGCGGTTAAACCTAAACCGGAGAAATCCATGAAATACGCCAACGGCAACGCTTCAGAACTGAAGAATAAATTCTGGCAATCCATGTCGGATTCACCCTTTATTATGCTTCAACTCGAGGGAGATTCCTCGTCTGCTGCGCCGATGACCGCGCAGCTGGATAAAGACGCCAACAGCGCAATTTGGTTTTTTACTCAGAAAAACGGCACTTTTGCTAAATTGGGCCGCGCTGCGGCAACTTACGAAGGAAAAGGCCACGGCATTTTCGCCCGCTTCCACGGCAACCTTACGGTAGAGACAAGTAAAGAGCGGCTGAATCAACACTGGAGCAATTTTGCAGAAGCTTGGTTTGAAGGCGGCAAAACCGACCCGAACCTGCTCTTTGTGCGGATGGATTTGGGCGCTGCCGAAATCTGGGATGGTGACATCGGCCTCATGAATTCCGCAAAAATGGCATTCGGTATGACCGTCGATGTCGACCCAAAAGAACAGCACGCAAAAACTATTCTTTAAACCGATAATGCCTACGATCGAGACCGCCCCCACGAGGCGGTCTTTTTGTGTCGGCGAGTCACACGGGGTCGTGACCTTCTCGCAAAACTGCCCTAGAATGCCCCGACTTCCTACATAACCATGGTGATTTTATGGCGACCAAATCCGAAATCGAAAGCCTTGAGAGCTTGTTGCGCAAACTGCCCGAAGCAGACCAAGCCGAAGCTTTCCGCATCCTTTACGGCAATATGCCTCAGGCCATGCCCATCCCGCCGACCGCTACGGCGCTGGCCGGTGAACATGACTTTGAGGTGGCAGCTTATCGGTTTTCGGTCACGCCTGAACAACGTCGGGCGCCCCGAATTGTGCGCATTGGCGTGATTCAGACGCAGATCGTCGAATCCACCAGCGCTCCCGTGGAAACTCAATTTCAGGCACTTTGCGCACGTACCGAAAAACTGATTCATGCCGCTGGCGCGATGGGTTGCAACGTACTTTGCCTGCAAGAAGCTTGGACGATGCCCTTCGCGTTTTGCACCCGTGAAAAGCAGCCTTGGCTGGAGTTCGCAGAGCCCGTTGATGGCCCGTCCACGCGGTTTTTGGCTGAGCTTGCACGCCGATACAATATGGTCATCGTTTCGCCGATCCTTGAGCGTGACGAAACGCATGGTGGCACAATCCACAACACGGCGGTGGTGATTGGGAACCGCGGAAATATCATCGGGAAGCACCGCAAAAATCATATCCCGCGCGTGGGCGATTTCAACGAATCGACCTACTATATGGAAGGCGACACAGGACATCCCGTGTTTGCGACGCAGTTCGGGAAAATCGGCATCAATATCTGTTACGGGCGCCACCACCCGCTGAATTGGCTGATGTTTGGTCTGAATGGCGCCGAGATCGTGTTCAACCCATCAGCGACCGTAGGGGCGCTGTCCGAGCCGCTGTGGGGCGTCGAGGCACGTTGTGCGTCCATCGCGAACAACTACTTCACTGCGGGCATCAACCGAATCGGTACCGAGAGTTTCCCCAACGCGTTCACGTCCGGCGACGGCGGACCCGCGCATAACGACTTTGGCCACTTCTACGGTTCGAGCTATGTGACGGCACCCGATGGTGGCCGCACACCTGGCCTTTCGCGCACCCGCGATGGCGTCTTGGTCAGTGAAATTGACCTAAATCAATGCCGTCAGGTCAAAGATAAATGGGGATTTCAGATGACTCAGCGGCTCAACGAGTACGCTGACTCGCTTAAAGCTGCGGCATCACCTGGTTTTGTGCCCCAAATCATCGCCGATAATGGTGTGGAATTCACGCCGACCGGCTATCCAATGGGTGGGGGGCATAATGCTCAACAACTGCAGCATAACCAGCCTGCCCGCCTACCAGCAGCTGCGCATTCTCCGCAGCTGACCTACAGCAACGCCGAGAAAGAAACAGACAAATAATATTCATCACGCACTGCTCACCGCAGAGAAAGCGGCGTGCCACAATGCAGGCAATAGATGGCGCGGTGATTATGGCCTTTTGTGCCACATTCGGCGCAAAGGCGATCGTCGGTCAGTGCTTGTTTGGCGAGTTCCGCGGTCACGACTCCGGTCGGGACCGCGATCACGGCAAAGCCAGTGAGCATGATGATCGCCGCCATGATCTTGCCCAGAACTGTGACCGGCGCCATGTCCCCATATCCAACCGTCGTGATCGTCACAACGGCCCAATAGATCGATTGGGGGATGCTTGAAAACTGACTATTATGGGGACTTTCGATGACGTAAACCAGCGTGCCCTCGACACAGGCGAGCGTCATGACCGAGATCAGGAACACAAACATCTTGCGTTGAGACGCTCTCAACGCGGCCATCAGCGCCCCTGCCTCGCCAATATGGTGCGCCATCTTGAAGATTCGGAACATGCGCAAAAGTCTTAGGATTCTAACGACGGCTAGGTACTGAGTTCCCACCACAAAAAGCTGCAGATATGTTGGGATAATCGCAATCAAGTCGACGAGCCCAAAAAAACTGAACAGGTACCTCATGGGCTTTCGGCACACCCACAGCCGCACCAAGAGTTCTAGGGTGAACAAGCCAGTAAAGAACCACTCCGCGCGCCGAAGCCAGACGCCGTAGTCAACCTGCAACCCAGCGACGGTCTCCAGCATGACAATGACGATGCTGACCCCAATCGCAACCAGCAGTGCGACATCAAAGTTGCGCGCAGCGGGCGTATCCGAAAGAAATATGACGCGCCAAAGCGCCTCTCGGCGCGGCGACAGTGGTGGCTCGTGGTTGATACGTTCAGTCATGGGGTTTGTTTATCACGAGTCTTGCAGGCGAATCTAGCGGCCGTTCTGGTCCAAATCTACGCCATAGCCCGCCAGGAGATACAGACACGCGCGCTCTTGATCGCCTCGAGCCGTCAGCGCGCACGATAGGTAGTCGGCCACGATGCAGACGTAAGGCCCCAACTCAGCAGGAAGTGAGTTCGACGAAACGGCCGAATAACACTGTGAAATATCACCAAAGTTGCAGTCGCCCTCGGCGGCACAAGCTTGGGATGCCACGTCACAAAGCACGTTCAGATTGCATTGGCCTGAAAAACCGTACCCAAGCGATGGGTCAAAACTCGTCGACCCGGGTGTCTGAGCCGAAAAGTCGATCGAGTTGACTGTGCCAGTGCCAAAACCATAGCCAGGAACGCTCGCGCTGAACGCTCCGCTTCCTGCAGCCGAGGCTGAAAAGTTCAAAGCCCCTGGCCGAAAGCGAACGTCTTTGAACTCTTTGGAAAGTTTGCCCCAAAGCGGCTGCTGCACGGTTCGCGCGCCATCAACGGGTCGCGAGATCCACTGCCAGCCATCCACCGAATGCGCAAAGGCCAAGTACGGGCCGCTCGCATCGGAGAGCACCAGCGGCGCCTGAACAGTCTGCGCCTCGGTTGCCGCGTCGCCGCAGCCGGCAAAAAGAAGCGCCAATAAAACGATTCCGTATTTCATTTTTTCCTCGGGGGTTTTTCTAAAGTCTACAGACCTCTGGGTTGGAGCGCCAACGCCTAGAAGTACAATTGCGCCGAGAGCCCCGAAGTAAACGTACCAAATCGGAAAGGCTCGGTGTCGTTCGGACGCAGCAAATCGATGCCAGCGCCTGTGTAGCCTGCCACGCTGAAGACCGGTGTCACGAACCACTCCACTCCAAAGCCACCTAGAATTCCGAAGTCCACGGCGTCGTTGCCCGCGCTGGTGAACCCAAGGTTGATCTGTCCGATGATAAACGGCGTGATCTCGGCGTTGGGACGAAAATAGTACTTTAGGGCGGGCGCCAACAACAAATTGAAGACATCGTCGACGGGTGCAGTATCGATGCCCAAGCCAACGTTGATGCCGAGGTTTAGCTCTGGTGAAAGACCATACCAGATGCCAAACGTCCCAGGTGCGTAGGGGTTGCCGCCCGCTGGAATCGACAGCGAGAGCGAAGTCGCGCCAGAAGCCAACGAATTGGCACCCGCGGCAAAGGCCGAGGTGGACACAAGCGAGAGGAGAGCAGAGAGAAGAATAACGCGTTTCATGGGGACTCCTTGTCCGTGTAAGCCACGTCGTGTGACAAAAACACGCTAGGCTGTATTGGAGTCCTGTCTATTTTTTCGTTTTATTCTACGCAGAGTTCCACCGCTTTTACCGCCAAGCTTGACGACCCCTGATGCGCGTAAATCTGCACTGCTGTTAGGCTTGGTTGGTCGCTGGGGCTCAAGAGCGCTGTCCAATCCATTGGATACCAATCATAGACAAAATCATTATCCACCGGCCCGCCCAAAACATCGCCATAGATAGGCGACCACGCCCTAATGCTGGTCGACGCGCCCGTGGCGTATGAACGTGCCTGCACGTAGAGCGTCGCGGTGTTGAAGTTCAGCCCTGCCGCGCTGAAACGCACACGGATATAGTGGGTTGACGTTGCAATGGGATACCCGTCGGAGGTCCGAGAAACATCGCCAAAACCGGGATAGACCTCGCGCACGTTGCAGGCTGAGTTTGGCGCAAAGGAATACGAACAGCTGGCGTCCCAGACGTCGATTCGAGCGCTTGTAGACCCATTATCGTAATGAAATTTAAACATCGAATAACCGGTGCCGTTGGAACACGGCACGGTCAGGCCAGTCGTGTTGTTCGAGACGCAGGTCCCAGCACCGTTTAGAACAAACCCCGCCGAACACGAACCGTTGGGCACACAAGACAAGTCGCCGCCGTCATGGGTGGACGCACAGTCAGCGGTCAGACCGTCATCGCATGTTTCGTTAGCCTGAAGCGTGTTGTCGCCGCACGACCCGGTAATGGTTTCGCACACAGCATCACAATAATCCCCATCTGCGACGTTGCCGTCATCGCAAGCTTCATCGAGCTCGAGTGCGCCGTTACCACAAGTTTTTGTTGGGATATCTGGCGATGCGTCAGCAGAATCAAGATCGGTTTGGGCATCAACCTGCCCGTCAAGATCGCCTGCTGCGTCGCTCTGTTCAGAGTCGGTTGCGGTCGCATCCGAATTGCCAACATCAGCCTCTGAAGCCGTATCCATGCTGGCATCCACGGTCGAACCGGTGTCGCTATCGAAGTGCACTTCGTCGTCACAATCGCCACAGCCGACCAGGACAGCCAAAATCATTATGTTCAATCTTTGCATTTCGCACCTTGAGCACCAGTCATCTGCAGGCTGGCCAAACACACCGAAAACCGAAATCTCGATACCCTAAGTTCTAGTGTGCGTTACACTAGGGCCACGGAGATTCAAAATGCACATCATTTTTCTAATATCGCTCTTGCTGATGGCCACGGCTTGCACCGAAGGTTCGCTCAACGCGCCAGCCGGCAATAATGCTGGGCCGGCGGATATGTCGGATGCGCAGGCTCAGGCTGACTTGCGCGATGACGCTGCGGTGTCCAACTCGGACACTGGTCCAGACCTGGTCACAGAAATCGACGCATCCGCCGACGCGAGTGCTGATGCGGAGGCTGACGTCGCGGTGACGCCGGTCGGCAGCGCGGGCTGCATTGATGGAGCCGGCATTCCAGAAGGTGAAAACACCTTCATGCTGGAAAATCGTTCCAGAAAATTCATCATGCGATTACCCCAAAACTACAGCGCCGACAAACCGTGGCCAATCGTCTTCGCTCTGCACGGGAACGGCGGCAACACAGGCTACTGGGACGGTACGACCGGCAGTCGGAATATCCGCGAAGTCTTGAAGGACGACGCGATCCTCATCGTCGCCGAAGCGATCGACGGGCAATGGCGAGATTACAACGCGGGTGCTGCAACGTGGCCGGCCAGGATCGAATCGGAGCTGCTCTATTTCGACACGATCTTGACGCGTGCCAAAGAAAACCTGTGCGTCAACGAAGACGCAATCTTCTCGATGGGTTTCAGCGGAGGCGGATCGTTTTCCGGCGTTCTCGGGTGTCGCAGGACCGATATCCGTGCCATCGCGGTGGGAGGTTCGGTGATTTACTTCGACCCCGCCGATTGTGTTGGAAAACCCGCGTCTTGGATCACGATTGGCACCTTGGAGCTCGTCGCAGGACGCGAACAGTTCCGTGATTTTTTCCGCGACCTTGGCGGCTGTAGCGCGACGACCACTGCAACCGCCCCCTCACCCTGTGTCGCCTACGACACCTGCGACGCCGCCTCGCCCGTGCATTACTGCCAGCACCCCGGCGATCATATTTGGCCCGATTTCGGCTCTCAGGCGATGTGGGATTTTTTCAGCCAATTTGTGAAATAGCTCCGGCACCCAACCCAGCACGGTAGCCGCTTGCCGACTTGCCCTGCCCCTGCGATACTCCGCGCAAACCATTCAAGGACACGATTATGTTTGTTCGCGTAGTGCTGATTTGCGCCACGATTTTGCTGTCGGCCTGCGGCGGCAGCATCAAGATGACCCGCATCAATTCGGAGCAGAAAAAACCGAATAACGTTTGGGTATTTTTTACGGTTCAAGACGGGGAGGAACCCGTCACCGGCTTGCAAGCTGAAGACTTCGAAATCTACGAAGACGGCGGTTTGGTCTCGAAATACGAGAGCCAACAGGTGATTCAAAACCCAGAAGTTGCGGCGGTCATGTACACGATGCTTTTGCTCGATGTGAGCGGTAGCACCACGATGTCAGGCCAGATCGAAACGATCGTCGACGCTGCCAAAATCTTCAGCGAAAAAGTCGGCCAGTCCCAAAAGGTCGGCGTCTACGCCTTTGACGGCTCGCCTAAGATTCATTCCGTTGTGCCGTTCACGTCCAGTCAGGGCGACGTCGCGGGCGGATTAGAAGGCCTTCGCAACTGGATTCCGAAGGACAATTCGACCAACCTTCACGGTGGCGTGGTCGAAGGGCTCACCACACTTCGTAAGTCTCTCGACAAAGAAAAGAAGCCTCTTAAATTTGGCACCTTGGTGGTGTTCTCGGACGGGGCCGACCGCGCTGCGCGGGTGACTCGGGATGAAATGCTCGAAGAAATCAAGAAGGACGACTACAAAGACTTTGAGCTTATCGCGATCGGAATTGGCGATGAAAAAGAGATGGAGAATGCCCAGCTTGACCAGATTGGTCGCGACGAAACGATCATTGGCCGAGAGTCCGACGAAATCTCGAAAGCGTTCTCGAAGGTCGCTGATCGAATCGAAAAGCAGTCCAAGCGCTTCTATTTGCTCTCGTACTGCTCGCCGGCTCGTAAGGGTAATCACAAGGTCGGAATCAAAGCCAAACTCAAAGAAGGAGGCTCTGGCGAGCTTGAGTATGAGTTTAATGCAGACGGATTTGGCCCGCCGCCCACTTGTGATCCAAATCGCCAGCCCACTTTTGACCTTGAAGACGTGAACCGCGTCGACCCAGAACCAAAAAACTGAGTTATATTCTTTCCTTGGATATTTAAGTCTGACTGGCGGTGTGCCGATGACAGTGGAGTAGACAACCTGTAAAGTTGTCTTGGTTGTTCATCTTCACCATTCACAGCAGGCTAAAATGACCGAGATCTCCTGCCGTGCATACAGTTTTTTTGCCGCAGCCGAGCAAGCCGGCCTTTGTAATATTGACGAACTCATTGAGGGCCTTCCGCTGACTCGTGAGTTTATTGAGACCCCTTCCAACCGCGCACCGTGGGATGCTTGGGCGGTCCTGTGTGACCGATTCTGCCAGCTTTTTGCCACCCAAGATGAGATTTTTGAAGTCGCCAAATATGCTGTGAACGACAGTTATAGCGGCCTACTTGCCAGGGCGCCCGAAGTTTTTGTCGACGAAGAATCCATCTTCCGCGTTGGATTTCGCTGGGTTGTTCCAAGCCTTTTTCACCATGTAGATTTTTCACTCGCCGACGTTGGACCCAACGCCTTCACTGTTTCCGCGACGCTGCGCCCAGGGTTCAGAGAATCAATCGGTTGGTTCCAACTTTTTGCCGGAACGATGCCCTTGGTGCCTGCATATATCGGTCTGCCACCGTCGGATTACGAGATTCTCAAAATCACGCCGTCCAAAGCCATGGTGTTGATTCGTCTCAAGCGAAAAACTCGCCCCATGGGATGGTGGAAACGATTTAGCCGGTCGAAATCGCTCGAAGACGAACGCCTCGCGCTTCGCTCGCAGTTGGACGCTGCCTTTGGCGCAATGCATGGCGCGACCGAGTCGTTTCGCAACCTGCTTGATGGGATGCCCGCGGTGGTTTTGGCGGTCAAAAACCATGAAGTCATCTACTCGAACACAACCTACGAGAAACTTTCTCGCCGCTCGAACGTGACGGACGGCGCCAAGATTCACGACCTTTTTTTGGAAGGAGATCACGGGATATTGGACGCACTTTTTCGCGATGACTTGCACGAAGCGCCGATGCTCAGGTTGCGTACAAACGACCCAAAAAAAACCGTCGTCTTATCCGCTCGGATGGTCCGCGGAGTCGATTTTCAGGGCGAGCCAACTGACCTACTCGTGGGACTCGACGTCACTGAAGACAGCATCACGCGCACCAATTTGGAACGCAGTGAAGCCACCATGTCCGCTATGCTGCGAGCCCAACCCGAGCTCATCTTTCGCCTCGACAACGAGCTGCGGATTCTGGACGTCAAGCCGGGTAGCGATGTTGAAGAGTCTGCGATTTTGACAAAACTTATCGGCCATTCGGTCGCTGATGCCTTTTCAGCTATGCCCGCCGTTGAGTTCGCAGAATTGCACAAGTTCTTTGCCAGGTTGGCCGAATGCGTCACCAAAGGCGAAGCGATCGAAGAACGGGTGAACGCGCCCAGCAGGAGTGGCCAACAGCGTCATATGTCTGTGAGTTCGCACCCGCTGCTCGATGGTCGAGAATCCGTCATTGTGGTGCGCGACGAGACCTCACGAACGATCGTGGAGCAGCGCCTTCGTGTGGCCGAACGCATGGCCTCAGTGGGGACGCTCGCGGCCGGAATTGGACATGAAATCAATAATCCATTGGCTTACGTTTCGATGAATGTGGAGCTCCTCAAAGAAGAGCTCGGCGACTTACCTCAAGAAACGCGGGAACGAATCGCTGGGCTCCTCGCTGGAATCGCTGATGGAACCTCGCGAATCCAGCATATCATCCAACCACTGCGCCAAATGAGCCGAATCGAGGCTCGCCAACATGTTGAGGTGTCGCTCAAGAAATCGCTCGATGCTGCGCTTGCGACAACCGAGCATCAGCGCCGCCACCGCATCAAGCTATTCCTCGAAATTGAAGATGTTCCCGATGTCCTTGGAGACCCCACAGAGGTCGTTCAAGTGTTTGTGAATCTGCTGGTGAACGCGGTCAACTCCATGGAAACCCCAAAAGAACATGGTCAGCACGAACTACGTGTGCGGCTCTTCCGCACAGACAAAGAGGTCGTCGTCGAAATCGAAGACACCGGAATCGGCATTTCGAAGGAAAATCTGGGAACGATTTTCACCCCTTTCTTTTCCACTCGGATGCGCGAGGCAGGAACCGGACTGGGTCTTTCCATCGTGCACAGCATCGTAACCGACATGTCTGGCACCATTCAGGTGCATTCGCGCGTCGGCCACGGGTCGACGTTTCGCGTTGCCTTCGCCCCGGTCGAGATTACGCCAAAGGTGGACGTCGTTGTTCCAGTCGAACCGCCCAAAGTTCAAGCCCCTAAACGAAAAGCTCAGATCATCGTGGTCGATGATGAACCGATGATTCGACAGTCCATGGCTCGTGTGTTGGCCAAACACGAGGTCACGTGTTTTGGATCGGGTTCGGAGGCGTTGGCTTACCTAAACTCGCACCCTAAACCCGACCTGGTCATCTGCGACGTCACCATGCCAGGCATGAGTGGTTTGGAGCTGTTTTCAATGCTCGAAGCGAGCTCTCCAGATGTGTTGGACCGCTTGGTTTTTGTCACCGGCGGCGCGTTTACCGCCCAGACGGAGCAATTCTTACAACGTCCGGATATCCGTTGCCTCTACAAGCCCGTGCTGACGGAAGTGCTGAGGCAGCTCGCCATAGATTCCGTTGAAAATCGCAAAATCAAGCTTTCTTGAGGAACGCGGTTTTCAACACAATGGTGATGCCGTTGACCTTGCCTTCCACATGCTCGGGATTGTCGGTGAGGCGAATGCGGGACACGAGCGTGCCACGCTTGGCCACAAACGATGTGCCTTTCACGTCCAAGTCCTTGATCAACGTGACCGAATCACCCTCGCTGAGCTCAGCACCATTGCTGTCCAGAGTTCTTGGACCGGTTGGCGCGCTCGATTGAACTCCACTCATTGCCCACTCACGTGTCTCGTCGGTCAGGTAGGCCTGCTCTAAGAGCTCTTTCGCCCAAACGTCGGGCAGGCGATGCAAGATGCGAAAACTCAACACCTGAACCGGTGCATGCTCGCTCCAGATCGACTCACGAACTCCGAACCAGTGACTTGCGTCGAGTTCATCAGCCGCGACACGTTCTGTGCACGCCGCGCACAGCAAAACGTTGTGGTCGACTTCCAAATCCGCAAAAGGCGCGACAACAAAGGACGTCAGAAGTTCCGAGGACTTACATAATTCGCAACAGTCGTTGCCACGTTCGTGAAGGCTGTTTTCTAGGGCTGTCGACATTATTCTCTCCGAATCCCAGGTCACCAAAAACCCAGATGAAACCATGAACACGCGGGTGTTAGCCCACCGAGGGCCCATGTTCAAGTTGCACCCGTCTTCCAGATTCCGGCATCTCAATTCTCCAGCATAAAAAGGCAATTCCCTATCATATTACTAGGAATTGCCGCGTCGCAGAGTTAGCCTGCCTGAGTCTTACGGAGTCAACGATGGAAGCAGTCATAGATTGGCAAGGTGAAGTGAAGTTTCACGCCACCTCGGGTTCGGGTCATACCATTACGCTAGATGGGCCGCCGGATGCCGGTGGAAAAAACGCGGGTGCACGGCCGATGGAGCTACTCTTAATGGGGCTCGGCGCCTGCAGTGCGTATGATGTCGTCACGATCTTGAAGAAAGGCCGTCAAGACGTCGAAGGGTGTCAGGCCGTTTTGAAGGCGGTGCGAGCGGCCGAACCGCCGAAGGTTTTCACCGAAATCACGATGCATTTTATTGTCACGGGTCGCGACTTGAACGAATCCAAAGTGGCTCGCGCGGTGGAGTTATCGGCCGAGAAATACTGTTCGGCCTCGATCATGCTCTCACGTGCGGGCGTCCAAATTGAACACACTTACGAAGTTATTCAGGCAGAAAAGGCCCAGTCATGAACGTAGTTAACGATATCAGCGAACTTGTCGGACGCACTCCCATGCTGCGCATCACCAAGCTTTTTCCGGACTCAAAATCCCATATCATGGGGAAACTCGAGCTGTTTAATCCGATGTCAGTCAAAGACCGACCGGTTAAACACATCATCCATCAGGCGCTGCAGGACGGGAAAATCGCGCCAGGAACCGAGTTGGTCGAGGCCAGTAGCGGAAATACCGCTATCGCCATCGCAATGGTCGGCGCAGCCAATGGGTTCCCAGTCCGGATCTTCATGAGTGAATCATGCAGCGTCGAACGCATTCAAATCCTAAATTCGTTTGGCGCCAAGGTCGTGCTCACCCCGGCTATCGAACACACTAAAGGCTCGCGCGCCCGCGCCATCGCTTATTGTGAGGCGCGACCCGGCAAGGCCCATTTCATCAACCAGCACTCCAATCCGCATAATGGCGACGCCCACGAAGCGACCACCGGCCCCGAGATTTGGGCCCAGACCGAGGGCAAGATCGACACGATGGTGATTGGACTTGGAACCTCTGGCACGTTCGAAGGCCTGTCGCGCTACTTCAAGAATCAAAACCCCGACATCCAAATCGTCGCGTTCGAACCCAAGAACAGCCCCGTTTATTCGGGTGGCGATATGGGCAAACACAAGCTCATCGGCATCGGACCTGGATTTGTGACCGACAACTTCAAACGAGGCCGAGAAAGAGCCGATGAAATCATGTTGGTTTCGGACGCCGACGCGTTCGACATGACCAAACGCTTGGCCCTCAGCGAAGGTGTTTTTGCAGGGGTCACCGCAGGCGCCTCGTTGTGGGTGGCCGGCGAACTCGCAAAACGCCCAGAGTACGAAGGCAAAACAATCTGCTGCATCATCTGCGATAGCGGCGAGCGATATTTGTCGGTCGAAGGCCTGTTTCCGGCGGATAAAGTGGAACGAATGGACTGCTAGCAGTCAACGGTCAGCGGTGAGCAGTGAGCAGTTTAGTTCGAAGCGCCGGCGCTGTGATTGGTCCGCAGGCCCTATGGCCTGCATGCGATTCCTGCGACCGTTTCCGGCCTACTTTGCAATTTCTGCGATTCTGCGACCGGTCCGCAGGCCCTATGACCTGCATGTGATTCCTGCGATTATTCAAACACATGCGAGCCATAGGGCTCGCGGACCAATCACAACATCAGCCTAGTCATCGACACCTTATGCGACAGCCTCCCTATGGCCTGCATGCGATTCCTGCGACTTGCGATTCCCGAAACCTGACCACCCGAAACCTGAAACCTGAAACCAACTGATTGACGTAACCCCATCCATCGTATATTCACGAAGAACGATAGGAGACTCCCATGCCCAAAAAAAACATGTGCTGCCCGCCCCCTGCAGACCTCGAATCCGACCCTGATGAAGAATCGGCCAACGAGCGACTCGCCGCTCTCGCAAAAGCCCTCGGCCATCCCGCTCGTGTAGCCATCATGCGGCTTCTGATCCGCAAAAACGCCTGCGTCTGCGGCGAAATCGTCGACGAACTTCCGCTTGCCCAGTCGACCGTGTCACAGCATTTGAAGCAGCTAAAAGAAGCCGGGCTGATTCGTGGCGAAGTAGACGGACCACGCGTCTGTTATTGCGTGGAACCCAACGCCATTGCCCTACTGAAGTCTTTGGTCTCGGCGCTTTGATGCCCCCTTAAGGAGAGCCGCTAATGGGCATATTCGAAAAGTTTCTTTCGCTCTGGGTGGGCCTAGCCATCGCGGCCGGCATCGGGCTTGGCCTTGTGGCGCCCGGCCTCTTCGAGTTCGTGGCGACTCTGGAAATCGCTCGGGTCAACATCGTTGTGGCCGTGCTGATTTGGCTCATGATTTACCCAATGATGCTCAAAGTCGACCCGTCCTGCCTCAAAG
>JBBKVQ010000336.1:0-47234 GCA_037968515.1 Bradymonadaceae bacterium | reverse complement strand
ATCACCAATTAGACCAGCCAGCAAAAAAGCTGGCGTGACGGACAAGCGGGCTGATGAGCGAACCGGGCATTCTCCCTAATCCAATTCCCTTCGGAAAGTACTACCTACTTGAGCGTATCAATGTGGGTGGTATGGCCGAGGTTTACAAAGCCAAGGCCTTCGGGGTCGAAGGCTTTGAGCGCCTTCTTGCGGTCAAAAAGATCCTCGCGGCAATCGCCGAGGACGAAGCTTTCATCAATATGTTTATTGATGAGGCAAAGATCGCCGGACAGCTAAACCATCCCAATATCGCCCAGATTTTCGACCTCGGAAAAGTCGATGGGTCCTACTTCATTGCCCTTGAGTACATCGGCGGAAAGGACCTCAAGACGATCTATGAGCGCTCGCGTCGAATCGGCGAGAAAGTCAGTATCCCACGTGTTTGTTACACGATTATGAAAGTCTGCGAGGGCCTAGCCCACGCGCATCATAAGAAGGACACCCACGGAAAGGACCTGAACATCGTTCATCGCGATATTTCGCCGCAGAACGTGTTGATGTCCTACGAAGGCGAGGTCAAGGTCATCGACTTTGGAATCGCGAAGGCGCAGGGGAAGACCAGTCAGACTCAGGTCGGAATCCTGAAGGGCAAGTTTTCGTACATGAGCCCGGAACAAGTCCGAGGCCTGCATGTCGATCACCGCAGCGACTTGTTTAGTTTGGGCATTGTTCTCTACGAAATGCTCACGCTTGAAAGACTCTTCTTGGGCGAAAGCGATTTCGACACCCTCGAGAAGATCCGAAAAGTCGAGATGAGCCCGCCCTCACTCTACAACCCGCATATCCCCAAAGAACTCGAAGACATCGTTTTGAAGGCATTGGCGCGCTCGCCAGACGATCGTTTTCAGACGAGCTTCGAGTTTGCAGATGCTCTTGAGCGCTACATGCGTAATCAGAGCTATTACTACACAAATAAAGACCTTGCTCAGTACATGAAGGAGGCGTTTAACGCCGACATCGAGTTCGAAAGTAAGAAGGGTGAGTACTACCGAAGTCTGAACCTCAAACCGCTTGAACAAGCGGCGCTCACAACCCCTAAGGCACCTATCAGTGCGCCGTCGCGAACGGTGGACTCTGGATTGAGTTGGGGCGAAGAAGAGATGGAGACTCAGATCTTCGACCGGATGGATGGCGGTGAACTCGATGACGCAGATATTGTGTACTCGGGTAACGCCAATACCACCGACGAAGTCCCGACAGTGGAATACGACCGCTGGCAAAATGAAGGGTTTTCGTTCAACGAGGAACCCCCGCGACCGCAGCGAGGCAAGCAGCCCACTGCACAGCTGCCGGCCATTGAACCGCGTCGAGCCCCATCGCACACGGTTCCGGGCGCGCGTCCGATTCAGCGAAAGAAAAAGGTCTCCATCCCGATTGTGCTCATCGTCTCCATGATTTGTGTGGTGGTGGGCATCTTTGTGATGCAGAAGCTCCTGAAAGCTGACCTCCAAATCGAAACCGAGCCAAAGAGCGTCGAGGTTTGGATCAACGGCGTCATGGTTCATGACGGCGACACGCCGTTTTCGAAGAGTCTACCACTTGGTGAGACAACGATTGAGTTGAAGCGAGAAGGCTACGTCCCCATCAAATTGACCCAAAACCTTGAGTCAAAGCCCTACCGTTTGAACGAGGCTCTGTCTGCTCTTGAGCATACTTACAGTCTTTTGGTGAAGAGTGATCCCCCTGGTGCGAAGATCGAGTTAAACGGAAAGCCGATCGAAGAGGTGACTCCGTTTACGGTCAAAGACCTCAAGCTTGGCAAAGCCGCGCTGAAGGTTACACGTGCAGGATTTTTCCCCGAAACTCGAGAGGTCGACCTTAAGGATGGCGCCGCAGATTCGGTGGACGTTCGGCTTCGCCCTGAAAAGGTCTCGCTTAAGATCACAAGCGTGCCAGATCGCGCCGAGTACTCACTCTACGCGAAGGGTTCTTCAGAAAAGCTGACTCAAGGACGAACTCCAGACACCGTTAAGGATTTGGATGCATCCAAAACCTACCGTGTCGTTGTGGAACGGCGGAAATACGAAAACTGGGAAGGTGGTTTCGAGCCAGGTTTCGACACGGAGCCAACACTCGAGGCTAATCTTCGGCGAACCGACGATACCGAACCCGTGGCCAATGTGACTAAGGTCATTCCACCGCGGCGGGATCCCCCGGTCGAAAAGATCGAGAAGAAAGACCCTGAAGTGAAGGTAGAGAAAAAAGACCCGCCGAAGGTCGAAGAGCCGACCGGTACAGGGATCTTGAATATCGCTTCCAAACCGGTCGCGCGCGTGTACATCGATAATCAAGATACTGGGCGGTACACACCGCTTATGAACTTCAAGATTAAGTCGGGTAAACACAAGATTAGCCTCAAGAATACTGACTTTGGGCTCGATAAAACTTACTACGTTGATGTTTCAGCGGGTGAGACCAAAAAGATCATCAATAAGCCTTGATGAACTGAGGGCACTTTGAAAGGTGGTGAGGTGTGAAGAGCGGGCAAAGCGTAGGCGTGTCGGATTACACAAGCTATTGCGCTGTGTGTACGACTTTGGTCCGCGATGAACTGGACAAGTGCCAGGAGTGTGGCGCTGCGCGTCCACCTACCGGCTGGGCTCAGCTGGAAGGGTCGCCTTACCCATGGTTGGGCCGGATCCTTGATGGCCGTTATGTACTAAATCAGTTTCTTGGGGACGGTGCGACGGGCTACGTTTATCGCGCTCAGGCGATGCAAATCCACCGGCATTTTGCCGCCAAGATTGTTGATACTCGCCGATACGGCAAACCTGAATTTGAAATGGAGTTGCTGCGCCGGTTTCGGCTGGAAGTCGAGGCGATGAGTCGCATGCGCAACCCTCACGTCGTTAATATCTACGAAGCCATGCAGCTGCAGGACAGCGTGTTTGTGCTCTTGATGGACTTTGTGGATGGCCGGACGCTCCAAGACCTGCTCGATCGCGTCGGTCGAATCAAATATCAGCGTGCCCTAGACATCGTTCGACAGATTGCGAATGGACTCTACGAAGCCCATACCCTTGGGTTTATTCACCGAGATCTCAAGCCCGACAACATCATGATCGAGCGGCTGCCTGCCGCTGGGTTTTTTGCGAGGATCTTGGATTTTGGCATCGTCCACATGATGGACTCCGTGGGCGACACCGCTGGTTTTCGGGGAACGCCACTCTATGCGAGCCCTGAGCAATGTGTGGGAGATCCCAAGATCGATCATCGCAGTGATATCTACAGTTTGGGGTGTGTGTTCTACCACTGTGTGACAGGGCAAGCGCCGTTCCCAGGGAACGAAAGTCTGCGTGTCATGGATGCACATGTGAATGACGAGCCACCCGATATTTTGGATGTTTTGCCCAGCGCACGGATGCCGGCGTCTTTGAATGTCCTGTTGATGCGCATGTTAGCCAAGGATCCACGCAAACGTCCGCAAAGCATGCAGGAAGTGATTCAGTCGATCGACCGTCTGCTTATGGAGCCAAGCCTCGAAGAGCCCACGAATGATCAGCAACCTCCGATGCCAGGGCTTGCTCAAGAGACTGAAACAGGCCTTTTTGACCTTTCGCCTCGTGTAGAGACCGGCGATTTCCCGAGAGCTTCGCTCGGAGAAGCCTCGTCATCGGGATTGACCAAAATTGTTCGTCCAATCATCGAGGTCCGCCTGCCAGAGGTGGTCGCTCAGGACGTTAAGGGATTCACGGCTACCGCCTTGAATCGTGCCGGCGAATTGGCAGCCGCGGCTGACCAACTGAATCGCGTACACCTTTTAAGTTTGAAAAACGACGGTTTTTTCCAAACACTTCTTCCGGTCCCGGGGCTGGTCACTGCGCTGTTCATCGATACTGCGTCAGACCGCGTTTTTGCGGCTGAAATGGATGGAGCGGTCTATTCTTGGGACTCAAAACATCCAGAGAAGCCTCCGGTTAATGTGTTTTCGGTGACCGATCGTGTGTATGCGATTTGTTTTGATGGCCGCGGACAGCGCATCCTTTGTGGAACCGAAGGTGGCCAAGTGGTCGTTCATGACCTGAACAAGGACGCCACGACGGTCTTGATCCCCAGCGGGCCTTCGATCAGCGCGTTGAGCATTTCTCCCACCGAGAACAAAGTGTTGATTGGGTACTGGGGTGGTGGGCTTGAGTTGGTGGACTTGCATAGCAAACGCGCCAAGAAGCTTGATCCTTTGCCCGCCAATCCAGTTTCGATTGCGATTTCCGACGATGGCTATATTGCTGCGGTGCTCGACAGCGGCCAAAATGTGCGAATTCTCTCGCTGATCCACGGCTCATCATTCTTTGAGATCACCGCAGAGGTCGCGCATTTGCGGGCGCTGGCCTTTGACCAGAAGTCTCAACTTCTAGGCATGGGCATCCAAAAGACATCGGTCACCCTGTGGGATATTCGCAACCAAGCCGCAATGCACCATCTCTGAGTGCTTAGTTTGCTCGCCCGAGAATCGTATATCCGGCGATTTCGCTCCCCAAAAGATCTTCGTGATTGATGGCCCAAATGGGTTGAATCACCCCTTCCAACGATTTGGACTCTTGGAACGTTGCTGCTTCAGCAATCGTACGAAACGCTGGCCGCGATGGGCGTGGACCCGCCAAAACGGCGAACCATGGCAAAAGTGCTTGAAGTTCTGCGTGAGGACTCTCGAATTTTGTCGGCATGAATGACTCCAGATCATTGGACAGATTCAACGTGTGCACCGCCAATCCGGAGTCCAGTTCCAAAAAACAGGGATTCTCGGCGCATTTTTTTGTAATCAAGGCGGAAAATCACCCACACGCGGCACGTATCGTGCCGCTCCGCAAGGTCGCATAAATACTTGCTGTTCGAGGTGTCGAGGTACGTGTACGCTGGAAGGAACAGACCTCGATTTTGTGGGTGGGTGTAGTGTCAGACCATCAATTACCGTTCAATCTTGCACGAATTGTTCATCGTGTGATGACAGATTCAAGAGGCTGGCGAGTTGATTCGCTCATGCGTGAGCTGGGAATCAAAGACCGGACCTATCGAAAATACCGAAAGATTCTTATCGAGCACTTTCAACCGTTTATGAACGGCGAGGGTGAGTCGAACCTACGTGAAGTGGCGGATGGAGAATCCAAATACCTTCGATTGGTTTTTGGCGATGAAGTGAGGCTTCACGACTCGACCTTTGTGTCGCAAGTTGCAGCCCTTCATTACTCGCAACAATTGCTTGGTTTCGTGGGACAAACCACGATCGGAACGGCCTCAAATGAGCTTTTGGTCGAATTTCGATCACGTGTGAAAGAAAAAAAACATTTTATCGACGACGTTCTTTCAAACGTCGATCGGATGTTTTTCCAACTTCCCGACGCTCCCAAGGACTACACCACCAAGGAAGATGTGATTCGTGATTTGTTGGATTGCCTGATGTTCCGCCGGGCCGTCCAAATGAAATACACGTCGGCCACCTTCGCCGATCTCACCGTCGAGCTTGAGCCCTACACCTTAGCGGTGCATCGCAGCGCCCTGTATTTGATCGGACGAGGCACCGACAACGATGTTCGGATTTATGCGGTGGACCGCATCATGTCGGTTGAAAAGCTCCGTCGGAGGTTCGTCTATCCGCGCAAAGCAGACTACGACCCAGTGCAATACACGGAGGGCAGTTTTGGGATTTTCCGAAGTGATTCCAAAAGCCTGATCGAATTTGAGCTGATTTTTGACGATGAGCGTTGGCTAAAACTCTACATTTCGGAAAGGCGTTGGCACCCAACGCAGGTCCTCGAAGACCTTGAAGACGGACGACTGAGGCTCACATTTTCCGTGAACACCGACGTCGAAGTGTGGCCTTGGGTTCGGCAGTTTGGCGAACGAGTAGAAGTCGTCCGACCCGCCTAGCCACGCCGGCTTTGCTCTGGCACGCTCTGTCCAACAAATCAGGAAACCAGAATGCACCACGTCAGCGTGTCGGATATCGGCGAGTTCATTCAACACAAGTCGTGTCATCGGCGTTTTAAGCTCGACCATAATCGTGGCGCCGCGTTTAACGCTCTCGGGCTTGGGCTGAAGCTCTCGGACATTGATCCAGTCTTGCAAGCCGCTGGCGCTCGTCGCGAGGACGAATGGGAAACATCACTTCGCCGCGCTGGATTGGTCGAGATTGCCCAGCCTTACCCCGGCGATCCCGGGGTTGAATGGATGGACTTCGTTCAGCAGCTCGACCAATTGGACCCAAACGAGGACGGTTTTGCCCGAGAAGTCGAAGTCAGCGGCCAGGTCGGGCCATTCCAGATTCGTGGGAGGATCGACTTCGTGCTCGCGGGCGTCGTGGACGGCCGTCCTTTCATTCGGCTGGTAGAGTGTAAGGCCAGTCGTCGTGACAAAACCTACCATCGTGTGCAGGCGTGCCTTTATCGGTTGATGGTCCGGCAACTCTTGAAGCAGATGCCGACCTTCGTGGGTGGGTTGCCCGTGGGGCCCGAGGACGTTCAGTGTGTGATTGTGAGGGTGGACGAAGAAACCCACGCGATTCAATCGATTTTAGAGGCCCAACCTTTTCAATCGGTCGACGCGATTCAAAACGACGTCGAGCGGCTGTTGGCTCATGGCGGGCTATTTCAAAGGATTCTTGAATCCGAAGTCGAGGCGTTGCCTTTTCAAATCGAGGCGCACTGCGATTCGTGCAAGTACGCCCCACATTGCTTTTCGACCACGACCAGACGCCGTGGCCTTGAGTTGTTGTCGTTGCCACCCACCACGGTCAGGAGTCTACAGGCTGCCGGGATCGCCGATCTGAACGACTTGGCAGACTTGGACGTACAGTCTGAACTGGGCGCTACAATTCGTCGCCACCCCGATTTCAGCGGCGATCTTGAGTCCCTTCATCTTCGCGCCCTGGCCCGACGCTCCACTTTGGACGGGAGTCCAGAACAGGTGCACTGGATCCCGAATACCGGATTCGGACAGCTGCCGGAACACGACGTTGTGGACCTTGGCGCCCATCCTAGGTTGATAAGAGTCTTTCTGAATGTGACCTACGATTACGTCGAAAATCGAATCGTCGGGCTTTCGGCGCATGTGACTGACAGCCAGAGCCGTTGTGAGGTTGGGGCGTCTGAGATGATCGAAGAGGACCAATCCGCGTTGAAGGGCGGCAATGTCGTCAGGTTCAAGCGCGCCCCATGGACGGGCGACTACGCCACTGACCAAGGTTCAGAACTCGAAATGCTGCAGGGCTTCTTCCGCGAAGTTGTCGAAGCGATTGAAGTGATTGCCGACGAGAGCGACTTGGCGTCGGTGCATTTCTACGTTTGGTCACGTTACGAACTCAATCAACTTTTGGAAGCCGCCGCTCGTGTGGGTACGGGAACGTTGGGCGCTTTACGCGAACTCTTTGGGTGTCGGGACAAGCTGGAACAACTGATTTATTCGGCGCTTCAGTTCGATGTCACGACCCGCTACGCCACGGGTTGGACGAGCAATGGCTTGGTGCCGACCGTTTCATTGCCGTGGTTTGGTCGCACTTTTCACTGGAAGCGTAAAATTGGGTCCCATATCGTCGACCTGGCCCAGGTTTTTCATGAAGGTCTGTTTGATTTCACGCATACCGTGGACGGTCAGCCCCAAGAAATTCGAGCTCATTTCGCTGATAACCTGCCAGCGCCTTATTGGCATGCCTATTGGGGAACCTTGTCCGACGGGGCGGACGATTTCGAAGGCGCCCGTAAGCCTTACGTGATGCATGCCTACTTGTTGGCGCGGGTTCACGCCTTGCGCTGGTTAGAGGAGTCCATTCCGCTTAAAAATCGGGCGATCACCAAGAAGCCTGTGGTGGTTCGTGAACTTCCTCGCTTTAAGCTCGCCACAGAAAATGCGGTGCAAGCTGCCGTCGACTTTCTTAGATTTGATCAACATATCGCCTACACCGAGTGGGTTCGCGATCACTTGGTTCCACCGTGGGTACGCGTGGCGAATGGTGTGTCGGTTCCGGTCAAAGACTTGCGCACGACCGACGATTGGGGGTCGAAACTGGCCGGGTATCTTGATCCCGAGGGTTATGGGCTGACGCTTGCGTCGCTGCGTACAAAATGCGGGCTAGAAGCCGGCGCGTTTATTCGGTTGAACGAAGTCGTTGATCCGCATGCGGGTCTGTCTATGCACACTTTGTCGTACGGCAGGACAGGCATCGTCACGGCGATCGATTGGGAAACAGGCCAACTCGCCATCGATATACTTCGGTCAAACGATGACGATACTTATATGCCGCGCAGCTGGACGTTCTCGGCAAAATACCCGCCGTGGAAACGCGCGACCATGGATTCGTCGGTGGCTGATTTTGTGAGTCGACGTGTAGAAGAGCGCCTGACCAGTGGGCCGGGGCGGCGATCTAATCCGCAGGGAGACCACGTCATCGAATGGTTTGACCCTGCGCGGCCGTCAGTTCCAGCCGTTGCACCCAAAACTTTGACGCGGGTGCAGGGCCTTTTATCGGGGCGAATGGCTGATCGGCGTGTCGAAATCGTGTGCCGCGGAATCAATGCGCGCATTCAGTTGGTGCAGGGACCGCCCGGGACAGGAAAGACCACGTTGACGGCATCAGCGCTGCTCATGAGGGCTTTAGAAGGCAAAAGGACGGGCGTTATTTTGGTGTCGGCAAACACTCATACGGCCGTGGATACGCTGTTAGAAAAAGCTGCCCAAACGCTTGCCGCGTGGCCCGAGCTTCAGAATCAACTGAAGGGCGAAGGACGAAGCATCGAGTTTTTCAAAGTTGGGGGCCAAGCCAAGCCAGATGGTTTGGTGGGAAATCTAACGACTCGACGTGCGGACGAAAACGCACTGAAGGACAAATTCAACGCGATGGCCCGCATGGGCGGCATTGCGGTGATTGGAGGGACCACGGGCGGCGTTTTGAAGTTTGCCTCGACAGTTGGAACGGGGCTTGAAGAGGCTCGCGGGACGGGATTATTGACGTCGTTGTTGGTGATCGACGAGGCCAGCATGATGCCTTTTGCTCATTTCTTGGCCCTGGCTTCACACGTCCATCCTGATGGGCAAATCATGCTCGCAGGCGACCATCGACAGTTATCGCCAATCGTTGCCCACGATTGGGCGCGAGAAGACCGTCCTCCCGCGGTGCTTTATCAGCCTCATGTCAGCGCCTTTGCCGCGATCGACGCGCTTGGGTCCCGAATCTCGACGCTGCCGCGTTCCACAGAGCGCTTGGTTCGCGACGGCCTGGAAGTCACGTACAGATTGCCCGACGAAATCCGTGAGTTGATTCAGCCTGTCTACGAGCAGGACGGCATCGTGCTTCGGGCGCCCGAGGGAGCAATACCCGCAGCCCGCGCCGACGTTTCAAAACTCGAAGATATCTGGAAGAGCGGTAGCTTGTTTCTGATCCTTCATGACGAGGCAGGCTCCCGAAACTCGAACAAGTTCGAAGTGGAACTCGCACGCGCCGTGATGGAGTCCTCCTCGGGATTACCCGATTCGTCCGTTGCGGTAATGACGCCTCATCGAGCGCAGCGCGCGCTTTTGAAAGACGCGCTTAAGCCCTGGAGTCGCGAGATTGCGATGGTCGATACTGTTGAGCGATTACAAGGTGGGGAATGCCCGACGATCTTGTTTTCGGCCACGGTCTCCGACCCGGTCGCTATCACCCAAAATGAAGCTTTCATTCTGAATATGAATCGCTCGAATGTGGCTTTCTCGAGAACCAAAGAGCGTCTGATTGTTCTGTGTTCACGGGCGCTGCTAGACCATATCCCTGACACCGTTGAGGCCTACGACGCGGCGATATTGTGGAAGTTGCTGAGAAAACGGTGTACCATCGGAGTGGAGGTCGAAGTGGCCGGGATGAGAGCGCAAATTCTCCACTCCTGAATGGGCCACGCAGTTTGCGACCTACGGCCCAAAGTTGGTGAATTTTGAAGTCAGATTCCGTCAGAACCTATGATGGCGCAGTCCTACCTGAAGTGGGTGAGGTCTTAGACGGCCGATATCGTCTGGATTCCGTCATCGCGCGTGGTGGCATGGGTGTGGTGATGTTGGCGAACCACCTGCAGCTCGATCGGCCTGTTGCCATCAAATTTCTGCACGCACATTTGGCCGGTGACGACACGCTTTGGAAACGATTCCAACGCGAAGTCAGCATCAGTAAAGAGCTGAATCACACAAATATCGTGCGAATCTTCGACTTTGGGGAATCTCACTCGGGCTACATGTTCCTAGTGATGGAGTTTCTGGAGGGCGAGGAGCTCAAAGCCATGACAGTCCGCGAGGGGCCTCAGTCCACCGAACGCGTTTTGGCCGTAGCCGAGCAGATTCTGGACGGTCTGGCCGAGGCCCACGCTGCAGAAGTGATTCATCGGGACCTTAAGCCCGGCAATATTTTCATGACAAAAGACCGGCGTGGACGAGACGTCCCCAAGGTTTTGGATTTTGGCATCGCGAAGAGCCTCCAGGCCGTGCAGCAACAGCTTACCTCGGCCGGCACCATCACTGGTACCCCCGGTTATCTGTCCCCCGAGTCGTTTGTTCATGGTGATGGTGGCAAGCCAGCCGATATTTACGCGCTAGGTTTGATCTTCGCAGAAATGCTGCTTGGAAAACGCGTTGTTGAGGCACCAACAGCTGCGCAGGCGATGATCAAGCATCTTCAAATGCCGCTCATTTTCCCGCAGCGCCTGGCCGATACAGGGCTTGGGAAAGTCATCGTTCGTGCTGTGCATAAAGATCCGATGCAACGGTATGCGGATGCCGATGAGATGTTGTCTGCCCTTCAGGCTGCAAAGTCATCCACGCCGACTTTTACGCTGACGGCGCAAGAGGTCGAGTATTCTTTGGGTGCGATGATCAGTGCGCTGCCGGATATGAGCTCTCCCAAGATGATGCAGGCTGCCCTGGATTCTGCGACCTCCTCGCCGAGTATGCCAGAGGCCGCCACCGAGCTTATGATGGACACGAACTCGTTATTGCAGATCACCCAACCTGCGTTAGCCCCGCCAGTTCAGACAAAAGGAGTGCCGGTTTGGGCGGTGGTTGCGGTCGCTTTAGTCGCGTTGGCGATGGGCGGTCTGCTCGTCTTCATGCAGCGGGAGCCCGCCGAGAGCCCAGTGATTCCACCGATCTCTCAGGAATCGCCAGACGTCGTGGCAGAGCCCGCGGTCGAGGCCGTTCCAGCAGAGCCCGAACCAGTGGCAGAGGTCGTCGAACCAGAGGTTGCCGAACCTGAGCTCGCTGAGCCGGCAGTCGCTGAACCCGAGCCAACTGAGCCGGCAGTCGCTGAACCAGCGGTCGTAAAGGTCGAAACGGTCAAGACGAATCCGGCGGTGAAGAAAGAGCCCGCGAAGACGACAAAAAAATCCAAATCGGACAAAAGTGTCGGAGAATCAAAGGACGTAGATAAGTCCAAAGAAGTCAACAGCCTACTGGATGCGTACCTCAAATGAATAGAGCCTTTTTCATCATCGTAATCCTCTTGTTGGCCCCAAACTTCGTCCATGCGCAGTCCAAGGCTGACCTCAGGGAGTTTGAGCTGCAGTTGAAGCTCGCGACCACTGCCTTTGACGAGGGCCGATTCGACGATGCCATCAAGTCGTTCACCCGTGCTTCAGAAATTGTTGACCATCCGCGATTGCAGCTGCAGATCGCCTGGTCGCATCTGAAACTCAATCAATGTTCGGCGGCCAAGGGCGTTCTGGATTCACTCGAGGAAAATACACTCGATGCTGAAATTCAAGCTGATGTCGACGCCCGCCGCAAAGACCTTCAGCTGTGCGTGGGCAACGGCGAGCTTAGGGTTTTGTGTGATACCGGCGTGAACCTTTTGGTCAACGGAGAGCCGCAAGTTTGTGGCGTGACAACGCCCATGAAAGCTGGCGAACATACCGTTCAGGCCACCTCACCGGGGTACTTGCCTTTCGAAACCACAGCTTTGGTTCAGGAAAACCTGGTGACCGACGTCGCCGTGAATTTCCAGGAAGAACCTCAGCCAATCATCACGGTGTCAAATGACCCGATGCCTTGGGATATTATCGGGCTGGCCGCGGCCGGCGTGGGTGTCGGGCTGATTGGGATTGGCGTTGTTGACGACATGACCACCACATCGGCCAGACTTGACGATATGCGTGCGGCGGCAGCGGCTGGTGACCAGAGCCGTTTTGAGGCGTTGGAATCCGAAGGTGACGGATTTGCGGTCCGTCCGGTGCTTCTGGTGTCCGTGGGCGGCGCGTTGGTCGTTGGTGGCTTGGCCACTTGGTATTTATCACGAACCGACGAGTCTTCTGTGGCGATACGATTGAAAACAGACAGCATTGAGGCGGCAATCACATGGTGAGATTCATACTTTTATTGTCCGTGATTGCAGGGCTGAGCGTGTTCTCGGGCTGTGCCGACTCGGATTGTTCGTCGGATAGCGATTGCGCTGCGAATCAACGTTGTGTCCAGGCTGGAGGGGCCTTTGGTGGAGCCGGCTTATGTCTGGCTGCCGATGCGTTCGACCCGGCCAAACAAAGCGATGCTGCACAAGATGCCTCAGATGCTGGCGGCGACGTGAGTGCGTGCGTCCCTGAAACCGACGTTGAGCTTTGCGCTCGATTGATTCTGACTTGCGACGCGGCAACTGCTGAAGACAATTGCGGTGTGTCTCGAACAGTCGATTGTGGAACCTGTACCGACCCAGCCATCTGCGCGGGCGGTGGGACGACCAACGTTTGCGCCTGTACAGCGCAAACAGACCTAGATTTTTGTGAAAAAAATGAGGTTTCTTGCGGCCCACTGACCGAAATGGATGAGTGTGGCCAGATTCGCAGCCTGATTTGCGGTGGCGCGATGTGCGCCGATGTCGATGAATGCGCCACGGGCACTGATAATTGTGCCGCCGAAGCAACTTGCACCAACACGCCAGGTTCCTTTTTGTGCACGTGTCCCGACGGTTTCACGGGTGATGGCTTGGCGTGCGATGACGTGGACGAATGTGCGGGCGGTCTGGATAACTGTTCGACGAGCGCGACATGCACCAATACTGCTGGTGGTTTCACATGTGAATGCAACCCAGGCCTGATGGGCGATGGGGTTACGTGCAGTGACAACAGCGTTTGTTCACCAACCTGTGCCGCCAACGCTTCATGTATGGACAGCAGCTGCACCTGCAGCGCGGGTTTCACCGGCGATGGTGTTACCTGCGAAGATATCGATGAATGCGCTGACAACACCGATACATGCTCGCCGAACGCGACGTGCACCAACAAACCAGGTGGTTTCGATTGCGCATGTTTGTCGGGGTTCACCGGAAACGGCAACACCTGTAATGATATCGACGAGTGTGTGGCCAACACGGACGACTGCGCAGCGGATGCCGTTTGCACCAACACGCCAGGCAGCTTTTCATGTGCCTGCAAGCCAGGTTATTCGGGAACCGGCACCACTTGCGCAGACGTGGACGAATGCGCCACCAGCACCGACGACTGCGCTGCAGAGGCGATTTGCGTCAACGTTCCAGGGACGTTTGCCTGTGCCTGTACGACCGGTTATTCGGGCGATGGGCGCACGTGTGCAGACGTCAATGAGTGCGCGCTTGGCACCGATAATTGTGCTTCCAACGCCATGTGCACCAACACGACGGGTGGCTTTAATTGCAGCTGTAATCAGGGCTATTCGGGCAACGGTTTGACCTGTACTGACGTCAATGAGTGCAGCCAGAACTTAGATAATTGCTCTCCAAACGCTGCGTGCACGAATACTCAAGGTTCATTTACCTGCGCCTGCAACGTGGGTTTCACCGGCGATGGCGTGACCTGTAACGATAATAATGTATGTTTGCCGGCCTGCTCGGCAAATGCCTCGTGCGCAAACCAAACCTGCACCTGCAACGCAGGTTACACTGGGTCTGGAACGACCTGCACCAACATCAACGAGTGCGCCGCAAACACCGACAACTGCGCCACAAACGCGACCTGTACCGACACGTCTGGTTCGTTCACCTGCGCCTGCAATTCAGGCTATTCGGGTAGCGGAACGACTTGCAACGATATCAACGAGTGTGTGGTAACGCCCGGCATTTGTGGTCCAACGGCATCGTGTTCGAACACCACAGGTTCATACACCTGTACCTGTAATCCGGGTTATTCGGGTCCGGGATGCACGGATATCAACGAATGCACCAACAACACGAATAACTGCGCCAGCACGGCGACTTGCACCAATACTCAGGGGAGCTTCACGTGTGCCTGCAACCCTGGCTACACCGGAACTGGAGCGTCATGCAGCGACGTGAACGAGTGTCTCGCGAACACCGATAATTGTGACATCAATGCCAGCTGTAATAACACGCCAGGGAGCTTCACCTGCGCTTGCAATAGCGGATATTCCGGAAACGGTGTGACCTGCAACGATATTAACGAGTGTCTCGCGAACACCGATAACTGTGACGTGAACGCAAATTGCCTTAATACTGCTGGCGGTTTCACCTGTAAGTGCCGCTCCGGCTACACCGGTAACGGCGTGACTTGTGTGTGTGCGGGTGAAACCGATGCTGAGCTTTGCATGGTCGATAACAACCAGTGTGGATTTGCCAATGCCATCGACCGATGTGGAGTGAGCCGTAACGTGAATTGTGGCACGTGCGGCGGTACGCAGCAGTGTTGTTTTAATGAGTTTGGCGGCAACTACTGCCGACTAGCCAACCAACAATGCTTGATCCAACGCTAGCTCGGCGGCAGGTGTTAGGACGGATGGGCTGGGCTTTGAACGCTCACAGACCGAGTACCACTGTTGGTCCGTAGGTCGTGTTCGTACCCACGCCAGTCAGGTTACCAAGGGCACCGCTCGTGTTCCTTCCCCAGCAATAAATACTGGCGTTCTTCTGGCCACAAACGACGTTGTTGCCTACGCCAACGGTATAGCTTGGCGCGCCGAGAAGTGTTTGCGGTGTGTTCGTGGTCGAGCCGCTGACCAATTGCCCGTCATCGTTGCTACCCCAGCATTTCACGACATTGCTCTGAACGACGCAGGTATTCCGGCCGCCCGCATAGACGCCTTGAATGGTGCCGATGCCCACAGATGTTGCAGTGGCGGAATAATACGTGTTGGCGGGAGTCGCGTAACCAATAGCGTCATAGATCGAGCTTCCCCAACACTTCAGCACGCCACCAGCAATGGCGCAGGTATGGTCATCACCACCTGCGATTTGTGTCACCGAACTTCCAAGCCCTGTGACTTGTCCAGGCGTCGAGTTTGCGCCGAGCTGACCCACATTTGTTGCGCGCCCGAGCTGTCCGTCGCGATTGGTTCCAAAGCATTTTACGGCGCCGTTTTGGACCGCGCAGGTGTGGCTCGCGCCGAGTGCCATCGCGGTGACGCCAGACGACATTCCGCTCACCACAGCCGGGTCGGTTCGGTACGAGCCAAAATTTGTGTTCGTTTGGTAGCCTGGGGTGTTTCCGGCGATCGACCGCGCGACTTGGCCGTCGTCATTTCGTCCCCAGCACCACAGGCCCCCGTTCTTGACGGCGCAGACGTGGTGCTTGCCACACGCGATGTCTGAGGCGCCGGTGAGCATCGTCGCGTCAAAGATCGTCGAAGAGCTGTTGCCTTTGACGCCGTGTGTCCAATCGCCCGTGCACGTGACCGTGCCTGCCACGATGTAGCAGATGTTGTCGTCGGTGACGCAGAAGTCCTCGACGTCGTCCGCTTCGTACGTCGGAAGATGAGCCGAGTCCGAAGGCGTTGCGCCCCAGCACATCAAGGTTCGTGATTGCGTCCGACCGCATGCGAACGTTCGACTGACCTCAAGCATGACAGCAGCAGGAGCGGTTTTGGCGGGCGAGGTCTTCGCCGTGCCGGTCGAAAACCCGTCATCTGGGGTGACCTTGCACGATATGACGTCGAACTCAGCGTATCCCGAAAATGTCGTACCGCTTGCGACTGCTACACCATCGACCAACCACGAGATCTGCGACATATCGGAATCACCGTCCGCGTCCGAGAACGTGTACCCGCAGCTCAAAGGTTGCCCCGGTGCGTCTATGGTGACCGGCGAAATCGTGACGTTCGCGACCGTTGGCGCGGTGTTGGTGCAGGCGATCGATTCGGTCCGATTCGTCGACGCCACACCATCGCTGGCTGACACGACTACAGCGCAAGTTTCTATGCCGTCGCATGTATAGGCGACGGTGCCATTCGCACTGACGGAGACCGCAAATCCACAGGTCGTCGAGACCTTCGATAATACGACGTTTTGCGAAGGTGAATCAGCATCGGTCGCGCTGACGCTGAACGAATCACTATCACCCGCATGGGTGCTGTGTGTGGTCGCTTGTCCCGTAAACACCGGGGCAACGTTGGTTTCAGCGATGGTGATGACCGCCGATTGCGTCTCGGTCGCATCACCATTCGAGCAGCCGACTTTCAGCACGCAGCTGCCGCCGCCTTGGGTCTCGCTCGGGGTAAACTCATAGGCGCCGCCCGTGATGGTCCCGCCGCAGGTATCGCCGGCCCCGGCGACAATCGCGACCGAAGCTCCGTTCGGGTCTGTGCACGTCGGAGAGTATCGGTAGACGATGCCTTCTTGAGCCGTGGCCGTCGGGGTTGAGGTGAACTTGGGGAGTGTCGCCACGCAATCAATCGAAAGCACTCCTGTGGCCGACTTGTCGCCCGCAGCGACACGTATGTTCGCGCTACAAGTCTCCGGCGTGCTGCATGTCCAGCTGGCAAGTCCACTCGCATTGACGTTGATCGAAAACGTGCAGGTTTTGTCGACGAGCGAAAACGTCAGCGGGTCGGCCGGTGGGCCAGCAGCTTGGATTTGATAGGTGTCGGCTTCTCCCGTTTGGCTCGATTCGGTCGCCGGAAGATTTGTAAATACCAACGACACGCCGTCGGGTTCGCACACCTCGTTGGTCATGACGAAGCCCTCGAGGCACTCGCAAGTGGCCCCGTCGCCGACCTCCACGCAAACTGCATTCGGGACGCAGGACACGGTGGCACATAGGTCTGACTCGCCGATGTCCGTCGTCGTGCTCGAATCTGACTCAACCCCAATATCTTGACCACCGTCCTCGGAGCTGGTTCCAGCGTCCTGGTCGTTGTTTGTCGGCAGGGGAACGGGGTTCTTAGATTTTTGAAGGTCGTCGCCGCAGGCACACACAAAGAGCAATATTAGAATCAAATAACGCATCGTGTTTCCCATATCAATGTGTCCGATTGATTACATACTCTCGCACGTAAACTTGGAATGCCCCTGAAAGAATCTGAAACCCGCTCGACTTTGGTCCAAGTCGCCCGACAAACCACTGAGCGCTAGCTAGGGGCAGGTGTCGTTGGCAGCACCTGGCGTTCCAAAGTCGGTTCCAAGGGCGGTGATCGCATCGCACCATGAGGCAGCCAACAGGTTATCGTCGGTGGCTGGGTTACGTTGATTGCCAAAGGTCATCGACTTTCCTGGCGTCGTAGGGAACGTCGCATCCCAAGTCACTGTGTCGATGATCGTCGCACCACTCTTCAGCGTGATCGAATCCGCGGCATTCAACACAATCCCAACGTATTGCTGGTTCACGGTGACGCCACCATTGGTTAGGTTGTCATCATTGATGCCAAACACGTAGCGCGCATTTGGAGCGATGAGCTTTGGCGCGCCAATCGCGAAGGTGTACGCCGTGTCACCCATGCTCTCCAGCACCAGGCCATCGACATTGATGGAGCGTGCGGTGTTGTTGATGACCTCAAACCATTCTCCGGCGGTGTCCGCAACGGCTTCGGGGTTCGTCATGATTTCAGTGATGGTCAGATCGCCGGCGTTGGCGCTGACGTTCACGCAGGCGGCGTTGATGCAGGTGTTGGCTCCACAGTCGGTGACGACTTCAACACCAGAAAAATCACACATGCCATTGGCCGGCATGCAGACCCCAGCTCCGCTGTAGACTTTGGCCATATTATTATCACACGCGTTTGGTGGCTGAGCGCAGGTGACGTTCGCACACAGGTCGGTCACGCACAGGCCATTCGCGCAAAGTTTGCCGGTCAATGCGCAATCGGTGGTTGCGGGCGGATAGGTGCAGGAGTCCGCGACCTCGTCGCACACACCTGGTGCGGTGTAGGCGCTGGCAACTTGTCCGGCACAGGTCCCAGCTGGGGCGGTGGTACAGGGATTTGGAGCGCAAAAATCGACACAAGCGCCGGCCCGGCAGATTTGATCTGTCAATGCACAGTCGGTGGTTTCGGGGGCGTAAGTGCAGCTCCCGTCCGCAGGATTACACATGCCTGGATCGGCATACGAAGTCGCCACTGCGCCCGCGCAGGTTCCTACGGGCGGGTTTTCGCAGGTGATTCCAACACACGCCCCGACACATGTTCCGCCGATGCACTCCGCGCCCTGCACAGCGCAATCCACGCGAGCTTCGGTGTTTTGGCATGCTCCGCTGGTCACGTCGCAGGTGCTTGGCCGACTGTAAAAAACTGCCGTTGTGCCTTCGCAGCGATCGGTTGGGGTGTCACAGACCTTGGTCGTGCAAACATTATCGACACATTCGCCGGCTTCACAGCTTTGGACGGTTGTGGTGCAATCGACCCGTTGAGTCACAAAAAAGAAGTTGCACACGCCAGTTTCACTTCCGCAGATTCCGTCGCCAGTGAATTGCACTGCGACCTCGCCCTGACACGAATTGGCCGGCGCCGTGCACTGCTCGTTGGTATCGCAGGCGATTCCGACGATGTTGTTTCCTCCGTTGGTGGCATTATTTGTGGCGTTATTCGTGTTGGTATTGTTCGGATCGTTGTTGCCGGTAATGATATTATCGTCGCCACAAGCTCCGCTCAATACGATGAGTCCAATCAAGGTCCACTGACGCATGTTCCACTCCAAAAGAGTCGTTTATGCGCTAGAGTATGGCCCGCACGCCGCGGAACGCAAGCTGTCAAGAGACAGCGTAACCAGCACCCTGAGGGTCGTATGAGTCAGGAAGAGTTTGAGTCGTTTGAAGATTTCTGGCCGCATTACCTGCACGAACACAGCGATCCCACCAACCGCGCGCTGCATGTCAGTGGCACCATTGCAGCGGTAACAACAGTGGGGGTGGCCCTCGTTTCCCGAAAACCAGCCCTTTTGGTCTTGGCGCCCATCATAGGTTATGGCGCGGCTTGGGTCGGGCATTTCCTGATCGAAAAAAATCGGCCAGCGTCGTTTAAACACCCATTTTGGTCGCTGCGCGGTGACTTCAAGATGGCAGGTTTGGCCTTGTCCCAACAACTTGATGACGAACTCGTAAATATTGGTGTTTCAAATACACGGAGAATTCAATGACACGAATCCTAGGCCTTATTTTATTTTTGGTTCCCGCGCTGGCCTCGGCCAACGATACAGCATGGGGAGGAACGCCGGGCAATTTGTTTCCTATCCAGACAACCGAAGTACAAATGGTCGAAGAACACGTGATTCTTCAGCAGAATTCTAAGCAGAATTCGTGGGATATTAGCGTGGAGTTTTCGTTCAAAAATACCAGCGATAAACCGGTCGAGCTGACCATGGGATTCCCGTTCTACGTCGTGGAAGAGGAGACTGAGTTAGCCCAACCAAAGGGGTCTAAAGAGCTGAAGCCAAACGATCCCGTGGTTTGGAACTTTTCGAACACAGTCGACGGAGTATCGACCAAGTTCAAGAAACAAGAGGTCAAACTCAACGAAAAACATCCCGACCTTTATTATAAATGGGCCTACGTTTGGCCGATGAAATTTAAGGCAGGACAGACGATCAAAGTCGTTAATAAATACCGGCAAGGGATCACCGCAGATTCAAGCGGACACATCATTCCGAACTATATCTTGATGACCGGCGGCATGTGGAAAGGCGGAAAAATTGGTCGATCACAGATTGATATTCTGGGCGACGACGATGCGATTCCTTGTGGTTCCGGGGACGGGGTGATCACTCCGCCAGGCAGTCGCTTGGATAAGACCGATTCCGGCCCAGCTTTAAGGTGGGATCTGAAGGACTTTGCGCCCAAAACCGATGTTGAGGGTTGTTTCCTGAGCCGCAACCATTTCCGAATGATGGAGTTTTCTGGGCTTGAACAAACGAACTTAGAAGGCATGAGCGCGGCAGATTTGAGAGTGATGCGCAATACGGTGTTTGCGTTACACGGTTACACCTTCAAGGACGCCGACCTGCAGAAACACTTTGAAAAACAGCGCTACTATTACCCGCGAAAGAGTTTCAAACAGTCCGATCTGAGCAAAGAAGAGAAGGCGTTTGTGAACATGATTCTTGCTCGCGAGAAGGCTCTCAAGAAGAAATAACGCGCGAACTTTCTAAATGGTATTGAAAGTCATTCTCAAAATGGTATTCTTCAGGAGTTGAACGACTCTTGGAGGTTCCCATGGCTCGAAATCTGAATGACCTAAAGCAAATCGTCATGATCTGTCAGGGGAAGGACTGCAAAAAGCGTGGCTCGAAGGAGCTCGCACAGGCCGTCAAAGATTGCGCGAAGGAACTTGGCTTGAAACGCGACTCGCTGATCGTTAACACCAAATGCATGGGCAACTGTAAACGTGGCCCTGTGATGTCTGTCCAGCCCTCCAATACATGGCTGACCGAGGCGACGCCTGAAGATGCCGCTGCTGCATTTCGCTTAGTTGCCACCCCGCTTCGACTGGTTTCCTAAACCGTCTGTCAGATGGGACCGCTGTATGTGTCACACGCGGCGACTTGGCCGGTTTCTAGTCCTTTTTTAAACCATTTCACACGTTGTGCTGACGAACCGTGCGTGAACGAATCGGGCGTCACATAACCACGCGCCTGCATTTGCAAACGGTCGTCGCCGATCGCGGTGGCTGCTCCCAACCCTTCTTCGATGTCTCCCGCCTCAAGCAGGTTACGCGTGCGATTGGCATGATGGGCCCAGACGCCCGCAAAACAATCGGCTTGGAGTTCTTGCCGCACCGATAATGCATTCTGTTCGGTCTTTGATTTGCCGGCCTTTTGAGCGTGGAGGTCACTTGAGATGCCCAAGAGCGTTTGGACGTGATGCCCCACTTCGTGCCCAATAATATACGCCTGAGCGAAGTCCCCAGGCGCGTTGAATCGATTCTTCAAATCCGCGTAGAAACTCATGTCGAGGTAAACTTTTTGATCTCCGGGGCAATAGAATGGCCCCACCGCCGCGTCAGCCATACCGCAAGCCGACCTCACCTCGCCGGTGAAAAGCACGAGCTTGGGTTCCACGTAGGTTTTCCCCATATTTCGAAACAGCGGTTTCCAAGTGTCTTCAGTATCGGCAAGAACCACCGCGGTGAACTCCTTGAGCTTCTCTTGTTCGGGGTCGTTCTGGGCAGGGCTGGTGCTCTGTGAAGTCGGGGCGTTGTTGAGCGCTTGCTCCACGATCGACGCGTCACCCAAATAAAGGCCCACCAGCACCAAAATAATGGTTCCGATTCCCCCGCCCAGGGCCATCTTGCCCTTAGATCCTCGCTGATCTTCGACATTTGAACTTCGTCTTCCACCTTGCCAGCGCATGATATTACCTCTGTTTTGTGACCAAAAACTCAGCCAACGAGAATGCCAATATTAGGAAATCCATCGTGTTGCCAAGCTGCTTCGGGCGCCTGCAGGTCTCCCGGTTTACACACCCGGGTTGCTCCAAGCTCATTTGCCAGTCGAGCAATCGACAAATTTGTGGAGATTCCTTGAGCGTGTCGCTTAAGGATTCCGACCGCGTTTGGGATATCTTGAATCGATTCGACTCGCTTCACCTGCACAACCAATGGCGCACGCCAGATGCCGTCAATCGCGGCCTCGCCGAGCTGTACAAACCCGTTTCCGGCTGGGAAGACCTCGGCGGAGAACTCAGCAACACCCATCGCCTGAGCACGTTGCTGCAGGTCCTGTTCGGTGAATTCTACTTCCCAGGCCCGTTCATAGTGACCGATTTGCTCTGCAAGCGAGGTACAAAAGCTCCGGGATTCGTGCGCTGTTCCCACAAAAACGATGCCCCTCAACGAGAAACACCCCTGTTGGCGCCACATAACAACGTCGCGGGCATGGGCCGCAGGGTCGGAATGGGCGTCGGTGACACCGAAACTGACCTTGTGGCCATAGCCGACCACACGCCCACCGGTGGCGCCTTGGACCGCAGTGATCGTCTCGTCTGAACCACTAACCACAACAACTTGCGCGTCTGCGAACGGCCCAGAGTGCAGATCGGGGATTTTTAACGAATCCACAAAATCGCCAAAATGCTGTCCGCGGCTAGAGGCCTTAAACCGGACATCTGAGATTCCGGCTAGGTAGGAGTAGAGGAGCGGGGTGATGCCGGCGCCTGGCAAGGCGGGCCATAGGTGCGCCACCGACCTAGGCAGCGCTGCATTGTGCACGTTCTCGCGGGCGATTTCGTCCATGATCGCATCGACGTCCCATGTGGTACGATGCAAGTGAAATCCAAATCTTACCATTGGTTCAGGCCAACCATCGGCGATTACCGCCGCCTGACTGTCGTCGGACAGCAGCCTTTTGATTAAAGCCTGAGCATGTGTGTGCCGAGTGGTCATTCGGTGTTTTATCCCGAGAATCCGATGTTTGCACGCGTCGCTCTTATCGATTCAAGAAGTGTAGGTAACTGACAAAATGACGGCTGTTTTTGTTGAGCCCTTGGGCAAGAACCCGGGAGTTTCGCCACCATAGTGGCGGAGGATTTGCACGAACCCACCCTCGTATTCCCACATCATATCAGAGGGATAGGTTTTTCTACCTTATAGCCGAGTTGGAGTTGGATGAGTCGTCATTTTGAATTGCCCGCAAAAGGGCAGGTGCTTGTAAGCACTGACCTTCATGGAAATCTCGAAGACTTTCGAGCATTGAGAAGCCACTATTATGGGTTACTCGAGAAGGAACCCAACACGTATTGGGTGATTCTCGGCGATTTGGTTCATGGTCCTGATTGTGGCGCACGGGTGCGCAATCCGGAACTCTATGACTACGAAGATCATAGCAAAGAGATCATTTCTGAGGTCATCCAGCTGATCCATGAGTTGGGCGACAAAGTCCTTTTTGTGATCGGAAATCACGAGTGGTCGCACGTGGGCGGACCTAAAACGCGAAAATTCCATGTGAACGAGGCGGAACACCTTGAGTCCTCGATGAACCTGTCGGAAATCCGCGCCATGCATGTGCTCTTTCACGAATCTCTATTGGCCGTTTCCACGCCCTGTGGTGCATTTTTGTGCCATGGTTCGCCGGGGAAAATTCCAGATATTAATTCGTTGAATGAAATTGATTTTGCTTTTCTGGACCCTCGCTCACAAGGCTTCGATTTAGTGAGTGATATCATTACTTCGTACGGCCAAACCGAACGAGATACCCGAGACATGCTCGCCAGAATATCAAGCCCAGCAGCGGATTTGCGTTTCGTTCTGCACGGTCATGACCGTGACGAAAACGGAATATTTTTTGAGGAAAATAATCAGGGTTGTGTCGTCATTTTTGGGGCACCTCGGTCCGAAAAACGATACGTCGTTTTGGACCTGACCAAAAAATACGAAATGACCGATCTTCAAGATGGCGTGGTGCGACGCCTGTATCCCGACTGATCAGGCCGTGTGCGCACGATAGAGCGTGGCGTAGTCACCATTCTGTGCCATCAGTGATTCGTGATTTCCCTGCTCGATGACCTCGCCTTTTCGCAACACCAGAATAGAATCCGCGTCTCGAATCGTGCTCAATCGGTGGGCAATTACAACCGTAGTTCGACCCATTGTGAGCTCCTTGAGAGCCTTCTGGATCGCGGACTCGGTGCGGGTGTCAATGCTGGCCGTGGCCTCGTCCAGAATCAAAATCGGTGGATTCACTAGCAGCGCGCGAGCGAAGCTGATCAGCTGTCGCTCTCCGGCGCTCAGAGTTCTGCCGCCCTCGTCAAAAACATGGTCAAGACCATCTTCGAACCTGGTGATAAGGTCTTCCGCACACACTGCTCGGATACATTTCATCACGTTTTCGTCTGAATAGTTCGCCCCCAGCGTGATGTTCTCGCGAACAGAGCCTGCGAAAATTACGACATCCTGCGGCACGAGCGCGATACCCGACCGCAGCTTT
Organism: Bradymonadaceae bacterium; assembly: GCA_037968515.1. Lineage (GTDB taxonomy): Bacteria > Myxococcota_A > Bradymonadia > Bradymonadales > Bradymonadaceae > JBFFMO01. Next base: position 23,149 of record JBBKVQ010000336.1, on the reverse strand, counting down.
GTCAGGGCGTAATCGCGCACATCATGTCCGTCGATCAAAACTCGCCCATCGCTGACGTCATAAAAGCGCGACAGAAGTTGGATGATGGTGGATTTACCAGCGCCGGTATCACCCACTAAGCCAATCATTTCTCCGGGCTGGACCGCAAAACCAATACCTTTGAGCACGTCTTCTTTGGTTCCAGGGTAGCGGAAAACCACGTCCTCAAATCGGATGGCTCCCTCATTGACGGCCAGACTTGTATCGACGGTGGCGGTGTCGTTCATGGTCGTGGGTGTATTCAGAATATCAAACACGCGCTCACCGGCAGTCAGCGCCGTCTGAATCACATTGAACTTCTCGGTCAAATTACGAACCGGAACCCAAATTCTGGACGTGTATTCAAGGAAAGTGACCAGCACTCCTACCGAGATCAACCCAGCGTTGACTCGTTCGTAGCCAAATCCAAGAATCGTCGCGGTCGCAGCGCCACTGATGATCATCATGCCCGGCCTCAACAAGCCCCAGGCTTGAATCACCCGGTAAATCGAAGCTTGATGCGCTTGGGTCAAAGACCACCATTCGGCCTCGCGGCGTGTCTCACGTCGGTACAGCTGATTTTCCCGCATACCGGATATATTTTCTGCCAACCACCCGTTCATCCGTGATTGCAGCGCCGACATCGTACGAAGAGACGGCCGCGCGAGCTTGCGATAGGCGAGTGCGACGATGATGAGCAATGGCAGCGACAAAATCAGGATCATCGCCAGCTGCACGTCGAGGCTCAACATCACCAGCGCCAGCACTGAAACGAACATCAGATCGCGCATCCCCTGCGCAAAAGCGTCCGAAAACAACTCGGAGAGCGACTGCACATCGAATGTGGTGCGATTCACAAGCCTACCCACTGGGTTTTTGTGAAAATACTCCAGCCCTTGGCTCGTAATATGATTAAAAACATCGACGCGTAGGTCGTGCACAACCTGTTGTCCAAGCTTTTGAACGATGAAAGTTGTGGCCATTGCGCTGACCCAGCGCACACACCAAACGACGAGTAGAATCAGGCCAAAAACCACGATCACTCGGGTTTGAGTGGTGCCCACATTGGAATAATCGGCAAACGTATTGGCGATTCCATCCAAGGCTTGGTCGAATACCTGCGGTTTCCGCGTACCGCCGCCCTGAGCGCGATCGAGGGCCAGCCCAACGATATAGGCAGGCAGCGTCATCAAAAAGGATTCGATTAGACTCAGGAAGACGCTCAGGCTCGCCACAGCTTTATGCGGGCCCAGATATCCAATCAAGCGCCACAGCAGGGCGAGGTCGAGTTCCTCGGATTCGACCCGCTCCTCATCCAGCATCTTTCGAAGCACCGGATCTTGGGTGATCTGCAGCGCCTCTTGCTCAATCTTGGAGAGAGGCTTCGTCATAGATGCCCCTCCCCATTTTGACCGTCGCGGGTCTGTTCATCGGCAATCTGCGCGTAATAACCACCAGCGCTCATCAACGCTTCATGGTTTCCCCGGGCAGTGATTTTCCCACCTTCTAGAACGATGATTTCGTCACATTTTTCGACCGCGCGAACTCGGTGCGAGACGATGATTCCTGTTCGCCCAGCCAGGACTTCCCGAAGGTTATCGAGAATTTTTTCTTCGGTCGTGGCGTCCACAGCACTCAGGCAATCGTCCAGGATGATCACCCTGGGATCTGCGCCGATCGCCCGCGCGATCGCCAACCGTTGGCGTTGCCCACCAGACAGGTTCACGCCCTTTTCGCCCAACAAAGTGGCGTAGCCCTCCGAAAACGCGGTGACGTCGTTATGAAGGTGTGCAAGGCGTGCCAATTCTTCAACCCTGCCGACTTCAAGTTCGGCCTCATTGCTGGCAAGTGTGATATTTCTTTCGACGGTGGTGCTGAACAAGAAGGTCTCTTGCGGGGCAAGAACAACGTTGGCTCGAAGGTTGTCCAGCTTGAGGTCACGCACGTCTTTTTCATCGACAAACACGGTGTCTTTGGGTGGGTCGTAAAGTCGCGTCAAGAGCGAGACGAGCGTTGTTTTCCCGCTGCCCACAGGTCCAAAAACACCCAGGGTTTTTCCTGCATCAATTCGGAACGAGATATCCGACAATACCGGGCCGTTGCCAGACTTTTCCTGAGTATTCTCGCCGGCACGCGGGGTTTGGTACGCAAACGTGAGCCCTTTCACGTCGATCTGTCCGACAGGAGAAACCAGCGTTTCCGTGCCATCGATAATCGAATTTGGGGCGTCAAGCAGCTCGTCGATACGGTGCAGTGATGCGCGGCCGCGCTGAAAAAGCGAGATCGACCAGCCCAGCCCGATCATCGGACCGGATAGGTATCGAATCAGAAAAAGAAACGCGACAAACGAGCCCAGCGTGAGCGAGCCATTCACCACACCGATTCCGCCAAAGATCAGCACCAGGGATGTGGCTACTCCAAGCATCAAATCCAGGGTGGGGTCGAAGGCGGCGCGCACACGGGCCAAAGACAGGTTCTTGTCGAAATGACGCCGAGAATAGTCGGCAAAACGCTGTCGATCGTGGTCCTCGCGGGCGTATCCCTGAATGATTCGGATTCCAGCGTAGCTCTCGCGTACACGCTCGGTCATGACTCCAAGGTCTTCCTGAACCGCTTCGAAACCCTTGAATTCCGCGTGAGATAATCGATTGGTAATCACGTAAATGAACGGCACTGGGATCAGCGCGATCAATGTCAGTTGCCAAGACAGCGCAAAAAGGACGATCAGCACCAGCGTCACGAGCATCAGGGTGTCGGCCGCAATCATGATTCCCGGCCCCAACATCATACGCACGGCCATGATGTCCGCGGTCCCGATCGACATCAGGTCGCCGGATTTTTTGCCGTCGTACCAAGCCTGAGTTTGGAAGAGCAGTTTTTTGGCCAAGGCACGACGTATGTTCTGCCCGATTTGGTGCGAAGGTACCGCGATCTTCATCATCATCGGGTACCGAAACAGGCTCGCCGTTAACTGAAGTGCAAAATAGACCACCACCGCCGCCACCATCGTAAACGCTGCGGCATTCAAGCCTACAAGCGCCAGTGGGGTTGGGGTCAGTGGCTCGGCTCCGGTCAAAGATGCTTCGGTAAGTTCGATGGCAAGCGCCATGAACAGCGGCGCGATCACGTCGCTCAGATTCACCACAAAAAGCGCGAGCAGACCCACAAAATAGCGCGCACGCTCGGGTTTAATCAGGCCGCGAATGCGGCGTATATCGTCTTTGAGTTTCACGGCGTGTTGGATGTCGAAGGCTGAAGGGGGATGCACCTTTAGTTCGTACGCCAGAATATGCAATGGATTTTGTCACCTGACGGCAAACCCATTTGTCGGTTGTGATGCCCGTGCTGCGATTCTGCGACTTCCGAAAACCGACTACCTGAAACCTGACCATCTGCCGACGGCATTCACGTCGACGCGTAGGACTGTCGTCGCAGGATCACCCACGCGAGAAACAGGAAGAGTGCGCAGAAAAGAAAAAGCGGAACAAGGTGACCGACAGCCGATAGGATTTTATTTTCCGTGGATGCAAATTCAATCAGGCTGTCATAGCCCCAACGCGAAGGCATCGCGCGGTAGATCCATTCGCTTAATCCCTCGAAATCGTCTTTTGCGATGGCAAATTCGCTGAACAGAATCTGCGGCAAAATGACTAGGGGAACGAGGCCAACGGCGTAGTCGCTTCGGTCGACTGCCGCCGAGATCAATAGCCCCAGACAAGTCCCACACAGCGTCGTTGCGAGCAGGCTGATGATCACCCATCCGATCGGGATTCTCGTGTCCAAAAACTTGTGCAGAATTGCCGCGTAGAGCACGACCTGAACAATATTAAGCAGGCTTAGGACCCGCACTTTCGAATAGACGTAAGATGCAACGTTCAGATTGACCATTTTTTCGCGCAGGAACAGCGACCGCTCCTTCACGATTTCGCGGCACGCATCCATGCATCCCAACCACAACGCAGACAACGTCATGACAAAATAAAGGCTGTTGGTCGCTTTCCCCAGGTTTTGCCAAACCAGCACAGCAAGCGCCGCCAGAATCGGGGCCTGCACGATCAGAAGTAGGGTGTTTTTCCAGTCAGCAAGAACCGTCTCAAGATAACGGTCAGCCAGCACAGCGCCCTGGAACCAATCGATGAACGGCTTTTTTTCTGTGGTTTTGGTGTCTTCAGATGGCATGAAACGCCCGCGGGTGTCGGCTCAAGTTGATTCGCCGCCGACTTCGAGTCGTCGCATCCAATTCGTGAGCGTTTGGTAGTTATTCAGGCCCAGCATCTTCGACGCCTTTGTCTTGTTTCCATCGCTCAAGGATAGGGCCTCTTCCACATAATGTCGCGCGACCTCATCAAGCTTTTGTTGAATATCGAATCCGTCGGTCAAATCGTCGTGATGGACCGCAACCCGGAAGATGGATTTTTGCAGGTGTTCGATGTCGATCAGATGGTCGCTCATCACTGCCGCACGCCGAAGTGTCGCCTCAAGCTCTTGATTATTTCCTGGCCAGATTTCTCGTTCGATTAATGCCATCGCTTCTTTCGAAAGCAGGCGTTCGCCGTTCATTTCCTCCGAAATACGATTGAGCACTCGAGCTACAAAAGGGCCAAGGTCGGTCGGTCGATCACGCAGCGGCGGAATATGGAGCAACCCAACGGCAACGGCATGAAACAAACCCGCATGGACGTTGCCGGAATTTAAAACCTCGGTGGGTGTGCCAGTCGCAGTCGCCATCAATCGCACGTCGAGCGGTCCACGAATGGCCGCTGTATGCCCATCACGTAAGGCTCGATGGAGCATGGCTTGAACAGATTGCGTCAGATGTTCCAGCGAATTTAGAAGTAAGGTGCCGCCCATAGCCTTTTTGAGCAGCCCTGCGGGTCCAAAAAGTGTTTCCGTTTGGTTTTCTGGTTCCAGAGATTCGCAGTCCACCGCGATAAATGCGCCGGTTCGGCTGGATGCCTTATGAATCGCCCGAGCCAGTAACTCTCGTCCTGTTCCTGGCTCACCAGTCAACAAAACCGGCACATCCAATTCGGCGAGCCTACGCGCCTGGTCATGCACAAGAGCCATCGCCGGTGAGGTGTGTTCAATGACCTCGAAACTTGCGGCCGCGTGGAAGACCGCGACGGGATCTGCAATATCGGCTGCTGAAGTCGACCCATTCATCATGGGGAAATGATTGGGCGAAACGTCAATCACCTGCAGGCCGTTGGCCCTCGACCACTGCAGGAGTTCGGCCGGAACTTGGGTGTGGGCGAGGTGGATCATCACCGCGTCCATGACCGCCGAATCTCCGCCGAGCAAAAAGCTCCACTCAATTTCGTCCTCATCGACGTGTTTGCGGCAATCGACCAGCGCCTGGAGTGTCGATTCCCAAACCTCTTGATAGTCGTATGGATTCAACACCTTGACGCGTTCGATTTCGATGGGTGTAGCCACGATCGATGAAAGCCATTTCTTGTAGCTACGGCCGCTCTTTTTCGAGGAGCAAAATAGGTACACGCGTGAGTAAAATTCATCCTCCACGACGCGCCGAATGCGGCTAGCAACCATGCCCCCTGGGCCTGCGGCCTCAAGGTCTCGATCGTTTATCCATGCAACCAATACACTTGCCATGCGCAGACGGTACAATAGGCGTTATGAACAGAACAAGCTTATTTATGGGAACTGGGCCGCCGCAGAAGCGCGGCCATACTTGCATGACGGGCAAGCTGCCATTTCAGGTCGACGTCGACATTTCGAAAAACACGCCACATCAATTGGGCCACGTCCCCCACACTACTTGTGTCGGAAAGATAGCCCTGCCAAAGCGCATCAGGACTCTCGAAAAAGCGTTGGAAGAATTCTGGTAGCCTTTCGGGCTCAAGTTTAAGCAGTACTTCGAGTCCAAGGTCGTAAAACCGCCGAGTTGCACGTGCTCGTTCCGGCCAGATTACTTTCCATGCCGCCTCTGCAATGGCATCAAGGTCGCTGGTCCACATCGCCTCAAGGCTGGTGGCTACTTCCAGATTTGTGACCAGACTGCGACCCACCGAATACCCAGTCGCAGGATGAACAAAGCTCGCCGCTGCGCCAACGGCGAGTGTGCGCTCGAATTTAGGAAGAGGCAGGTTCAGAGGAATGAAACATCGTTCCTCTTCGATGACCTCAAGCACCTTCAAGCCCATTCGCTCCAAGCGCATGAAGAGTCGATGTTTGAGTTGGTCGATAGACACAGGAGGGCGCCCCGCTAGGACTGTTTCCTCCAGAAAGAACGTGTCGCCAAGCCGCATGCCATAAAGAAATGACGGAACATCGTGCAGACCGGCTTCTCGCCAGTCCATCAGCATCATGTCTGCTCCTGCCAGCGGATCACCATCCAATCGCATATGGGCACCAAAAGCCGTCTGCGCGGCGACTGGCAGTCCTTTAGGGTTTGACGCTCCGCGGGCATCGATGACCAGCCGCGCTCGGACCTCACCAGCGTCGGTCATCACCGTGGCGTGGTCTGCTTTGTGGTGCACTGATTTGACTCGCGCTTCATGAATCGCGGCGGACCCCAATTGGTTACGCCATTGGTTTTGAAGTGCAGAATTATCCAAACGCGCATAGCTGCGATCTAGATTCAGCGTTTGTGTGTCGAACCTGACCTGCGGTGCCTCCCAAATATTTGAGAATCCTTCGGGAAGGTCCCACTCGCGCAACTCATCGAGCCAGACACCATAATTATTTTTCCATTTGGAATAATAATTAGGCGAAATCACCACCACATCGAACCTGTCGTTTAAAAGCGCACCCAACGACAGCCCCGATGGGCCGGAACCGATGATGGCGATATCATGGATCATTTTGACCCGCTCGCGGATTTGTTTGGCTGCCATAATACTTCTTCGGCGCCACCATGGATCGCTGCCCAACGACTCCAAACAAAAAACGCATCACTGAGGCGATTTAGGTACGCCAACGCATCAGCGTCTGTGGCTTCCACTGCATCCAATGCCACCACCAATCGCTCAGCGCGTCGACAAATCGTGCGGCACTGATGAAGCTCGACGCTGAGGCGGTTTCCGCCCGGGAGCACAAAAGAGCGCAGCGGTGGGAGGTTCTCGTTGAACTTGTCGATACTCGTCTCAAGCGCTTCCACGTCCTTCGCTGTGACTCGTGGCATAAATTCGCCTACGTCCTCGGGAAGAGTTGCCAGGATTGAACCCAGATTGAACAGCTCGTGTTGAATGCGCAAAAAGGTGTCGCCGAGCTCGTCGAAGCCTTCTTTATCGGGTCCACTCGCGTGATTTTCAAGAACGCTAAGGCGTGCGGCTCCCACAAACGAATTGAGTTCGTCTACGGTTCCGTAGGTCTCGATTCGGTGTGCGCTCTTAGCGACCTTTTGCCCGCCGACTAAACTGGTTTTTCCAGCATCGCCTTTCCGAGTGTACACGCGATTGATCGCCATCTCTGGGTCACGGAATTTCTTTTCGTCTGTCATTTAAAATCTCATTCAAAGGTGATGCGAATTAGTGAATTGGCGAGGCTGAGTGCCACGTAAACATTCGTGCCGGCTTCCGTTTTCATTGCAACAAGTGAGTGCGCCCCTTCGAGCAAGTCGTCAAAACCAGCGTCGATAGGCTCACCAAGCACCCGATCGCAAGATGGGTCGATTCGCCAGATACTATCTTCGTTAAATGCCGACACGTAGACCATCGTGCCGTCACTAGCGATGTGATGCAGAGCGTCTCGATCCGATGCGTACAATACAATCGGATCTTCGAGTCCGCGACTCCACTCAAATGAACCGAGTTCGAGGACATAAACTTCCGGAGCACTTGCACTTGCCACGTACGCTTTGTTCCCAACAAACGCCGGTCTGCCCGGACTGGCTCGCCGCGCGGGTGTTTCGATGGGCAGCATCGCCGTAGCTTTGGTGGGTTGAAGTAGGTTTTCGCCTTCGGTCCACCGTTCGATCGCACCGTCCGAACTGGCCACCGCTCCAAGATCGTCGAACGAAAGCTCGCCGGTGTCCGACACAAAAATGTCTCCATTATGAACGGTCAAAAACTGCGGATTTTTTGCGGCAGTGGCAATATCACCGACCACCGAAAAATCAGCGCGATCGATCACAGTAATATGGCCAGCGCCATAGCCATCGACTGTTCCAAGGTACTCGATATTCGAAACGTAAACAGCGCGGTCCGTGACCGCAACACCTGACGGCCCATCAAAACTTGGGCTCGAGATTTCTTGGACAATTTTGCCGTCGAGATCAAGAATACTCAGCGTTTCTGACAGGTAATTTGTGACAAAAATATATTCGTCGTCGAACGCCAAATCATAAGGGCCGCGCTCGTTCCCGAGGTCTGCAAAAACAGATTTTTTCCCGGTCTTGGGATCGTATCGAATAATCGTGTTGTCTTGCGACACCACAATAAAAAGCTCCCCGTTCATTTCGTGTAAAACATTTACGGCTGGGCCAGTGATCGCGACCTTTTTGGGGCCAGTCCACGCGGCACCGACGGCTCCAGCTGGGCACACCGCTGGGCTTTCTTTACCGCTAGGAACCACCGCTGTATCAGCCCCACAGGCCCCAACACAGAACAAAAACAGGGCCCATGTTATCGTCGAAAAGGCTCTCATAAACGCTCCGATTCGATTTGGATGGAAAGGTAGACACTTCGCCCCGGCAAAGGCTGTTGAAGCCCATCGATTCTGGAGAGATTATTCAGAATATTTTGCGCCGAGACACCGATTCGGACACCCGAGCCCGGCCGCACATAAACGCCGGCATCTAGGCTCACCCAACCTGGTGCGACAAGGTTCCCAAAATTATCAAGATTGGTCGCAGAGTGGCCGTGAACATCGCCACTAAAATCCAACCAAGAAGCGGCATGAACCTGCGCTCCAAGACGGCCCTCGTGCACGGGTTGGTGAGGCAACTGGTCATCGTCGCCGTCACGCTTGGCGCGGGTAAGAGTGTAGTTCGCAGCCAGCGAAACAGCAGAAACCACGTCAAAAACGGCCCAAGTTTCCAGACCGCGTGAGGTGACACCACTAAGGTTTGTGGCCTCGATGACGGTACTCGAAACCGGCAGAAACAAAATCACGGATTCCATTCGATTTTCAAAGTAGGCCGCTCCAGCACGCCACTTCGAAAAGGACAACTCAGGCCCAATGTCGGCGGCCCACGCGCGCTCCGAGTTCAGTGTCGGGTTTCCTCGCAGTGTCTCAAGATCCAAGTACAGCTCATCGAAATCTGGCGGCCGATAGGTGCGAGCTAGATTCGACCTCAACGAAATCCAACGACTCGGGCTCCAGGTCGCCCCCACCGAAGGCAGCACGGCGTACTCGTCGCGCGAGCCTCCCATGATCTCGGTTCGAACCCCCGCCATCACGCTCCAAAGCTCCGTGGCATACTCGGCGGAGCCGGCAAAAACGTTTTGCGTCCTGTCGGCATTAATTGTTGAAGGCACAACGCCTGCTCCAGCGTCGGCCGCCTGGTACACGTCGCGACCGCCTTCGTACTGCACACGCGTACTCCATTGCCCTGAAAAAGCAGCAGCACCGATAATCCCCGAGAAACCCGAGTAATTCGACGTGTTCACCAGTGGGGTGTTTCCCAGTAAGCTCGAGGGGTTCGTGTAGGTCATAGAACGCCACTGCGCTCCAAGTTGCTGGTGGGTATCGACGCCGATAGACCCAACCTCGAGGCTGTTTCGTTGGTTGGTTCTAGCCGTGACCACGGCTCGCTCATCTTCGATCGTCGCCGCTGACAACTGCTCCTGAAACTCACTTGGGCCCGGTGCTCCTCGCAGTCCGCCATCCCATAGCGCTGTGAGTCGACCGTTGGCCGTGGCGCTCAGCCGCCTTTCGCCCGTCACCATGACGCCCGCTCGGCGGTGTTCGTTATTGATTCGGGTGTGTTGAACCCCTTGGGCGTCGATGAAATCAAAATCTCCAGCGGATTCTCGGGCCTGCCCGGACACACGCACCGATGATATCTGGTCGGCCATTTGACCGCTGACAGCTAAGCCGGCCGTGTCGAAACTACCGAGTAGAATACCGGCGGAGGTGTTTGAGCCCGGGGATTTTCGGGTCGAGGACCTTAGATCGAGCGCGCCGGTCAAGGCGCCTGCTCCCTGCACAATTGCAGCGGCACCGCGGTAAACGCGGACTTGATCTATTCCCGAAAAAGCCAGGCCGCCCAAGTCGAAGCCGGCTCCAAACGGGGCGCTGATTTCATAACCATCAAGGCTTACGGTCATTTGCCGAGGATTGCCTCCACGAATTCGAGCGAACACAGGCTGCCCTAAACTTGATTGGCGCTGCAGCGAAACACCTGGAATGCGTGTCAGTCCATCGGCCATACTTTGCCCGTCCAAGAACGTGTCTTGGACATCAACTTCAGTAATAAAACCCGACGGGACCCGAGCATCTGGAAGTGGTCGAACGTGAGTGGTTATCGTCGCTTCAGGCTCTTCGGCCTGAATAGATAACGGCACGTGAATGGCCAGAATGAGGCCGATGAAAGTTCGCATAGCGGCCTCGCTCTCTTCTCGCGAAGAGCGTGCTCGTTGTAATGAGTCGGATATCCTGACTGACGACTTCGAAGATATTCTTCGGTTTTTGCCGCCTTCCCACGAGATTACGTGGTGGCTCTTGGCATCAACATGGTCGATCACAGTGGCGCGTCCGTCCCGGATTTGAACCGGGTTCCCCGACGGGCGGCACTCTAAAGGCTCGACTTAAAGTCGGCAAGGCCTTGCGCGAAGTTAGGAACTTTCCTACTTTCCCGAAACCGACTCGTTAGAAGGAATTCAAAATGTCCGACGCTGTGTCCAAGATCCTTGGTCTGATGAACCAACCCGCAATTGATATCAACGCCCTCGAGGTCGCTCTCGACGACGCGACCCACGAGGAACGAGTTGCTGCCACGAGGCACTTCAGCGGAAAGCTACAGCGGCGGCTCTTTGACGCAGCCGATGGTCGTGCCGTGACCCTCGAACAAATGGTGCCCACGAAGGAGCCATTGCGGGAAGTCATTCACGTTGGGACCAACACCCTCCCGGCGTTCCGCCATTTCGAAAAGCGTTTCTGTCGCCCCTCAAACCTCGAGCCGAACCGGGCGATCGGGTATAATGAAACTCCTTTTTGGAAGGTCACGACACCGGGTTATTACGTGGCCTACCAAGACGAGGCTTCTGGCGAGTTTTTTGTGGACTACCTCGAAGTCCCAACCGAAAAACCCGTAGCTTGGCCACCCATCATGCCCAATGAATCGCGACTGGGACATCTGGTCTACGCTGGGATGGTGGACCGTCTGCGGCGAGTTTCCGATCATGTAACTATCGGCCGCGCTTACAAGAAAAACGCGATGAATGCGTGGTTTGTCCTCGTGCGTGACGATCGTTACTGACCGTGTTAGAACGCGCCCCCGTTGGAGGACGCATGGCAACACTGACCCACAATCCGAATATCACCGCCGACATTGGCGGTGACGATCATCTTATGGCCCACGAGGGCCTTTCTATCGTGATCCCAGCTTACAACGAGGAGAAGGGAATCGGTCCCACGCTCTCGGAGCTCAAGGACGAACTTCGTAAGCTGAAACTCGACGTTCCGCTTGAGGTCGTCATCGTTAATGATGGTTCGAGCGACCGCACCGCAGAGCTGATTGAGCCGTATCTGGACGACCTGCTCCGGCTGGTGTCTCATTCCCGAAATCAGGGATACGGAGCATCGCTCAAGACCGGAATCGAAGCGGCTCGATATTCATGGATTTTGATTACTGACGCCGACGGAACATACCCCAATGTTCATATTCCAGAGATCCTCGAAGGGCGGCACGACTTTGACATGATTGTTGGCGCACGAATCGGCGCAAAGACGCATATCCCTTTGATCCGGCAGCCACCAAAATGGGCCCTTCGAAAGCTGGCCGAGATCTTGAGCCAAAACGAAATCCCCGATTTGAATTCCGGATTTCGCCTGATGCGACGCGACGTGGTTCGTCGATTTTATAATATTTTGCCGAACGGATTTTCGTTCACCACCACGATCACTTTGGCGATGTTTTCGGCAGGGTTTCGGGTCAAGTACACCCCTATCAACTATAATAAACGCGAAGGTTCGTCGAAAATCCGGCCGATTTACGACACGATCAACTTCACCAAGTTGATCATTCGAACCATCATGTATTTTGATCCACTACGGATCTTCTTACCGATCGCCGTATTATTTATGGGGGGAGCCGTTGCCGTGGCTCTTGGAACGTTCCTTTTCACTGAGCGAATCTGGGACACCACTGTTGTGCTGCTTTTTGTCACCGGGTTTCAAATGCTCGTGCTCGGCATGCTCGCAGATACGATGAATCGACGGCTTCCTTGAGGCAATCGCTAGATTCACATCCATGAAACTCGTAGAGTGCCCTCTCGATGGAGTGGCATATGCACCATATTTTGCTGGTCGGTGATGATTTCCTCGTTGATGAGTTGCGCGAAGCGCTCTCATCGAACGGCTGGAATGTCAGAGCTATTGATGAACCCCGTGAGGCCACCGACCTCTTGAAAGGCAAGACGTTTGCTTGTTGTCTGGTCGCCGACGGCGAAGAGAGAACACGCGTCCGCGATGTTTTGACTGGTTTTGGCGTCGCGCCAAGCGTCCCAATCGTGGCCATGATTAGCCATGGTGACGTGGCGACCGCGGTCGACGCGATGAAGCTCGGCGCTTCGCAGGTCGTCGAACGTGACGCGCCTTTGGCGTCCATCATCGCCGCGATCGAGTCGGCTGTGCCCAAAGGCGGCGCGCCCATTCAAGGTGACCCTAGGGACATTTTTATTCGCGCCGACGACTCGCCGCTCAATCAGCTGCTCGATAAACTCCCCCAGATCTCCCAGGCCAATGCCCCAGTCCTCATCACAGGTGAGTCGGGTACTGGCAAGGAACTCATCGCCCGCACCGTGCACAACATGAGTGAGCGCGCGCAGGGTCCATTTATCGCAGTCAATTGTGGAGCGATTCCGGACACGCTGCTTGAGGGAGAGCTATTTGGTTGGGTGAAAGGGGCCTTTACTGGCGCCCATCAGGACCGCAAAGGCCAGTTCGAAGCCGCCAACGGCGGAACAATATTCTTGGACGAGGTCGGTGAGATTCCACTTCATTTGCAGGTCAAGTTGTTGCGGGTTTTGCAGGAAGGAGAAGTGATCCCAGTGGGCTCTTCCAAGCCCAAGAAACTGGACTTCCGAATCGTCGCGGCCACAAATCGGAATCTGCAGAGCGAAGTTGCAGCCGGCAATTTCCGTGAAGATCTCTTCTACCGCATCTGTGTGCTACCCGTGCATCTGCCGCCCCTTCGCGAACGTCCACGGGACGTCGGCGTGATTGCCTTCCATCTGATGCAGAATTTCAATCGACTCAACAGCACTCATCTTATTGGGATTTCCCCGCGTGCGTTGATTTCTATGACGGCCTACTCGTGGCCGGGGAATGTCCGTGAGCTCGAAAACCTGATCACCCGAATTGCCATTTTGAAGCGTGTTGGTGTGGTCGAGCCATGCGACCTGCCGGAGCAGTTTCATGGGTCGTCTCCACCCCCTCCACAGATGGGGCTTTACGTTCCTAGTGAAGGCATGGATATGGCGGAAACTATGGAACAACTTGAGACTTCGTTGATTCGACAGGCTTTGAACAAGGCTGATGGAAACAAGGCTCAAGCGGCGCGACTTTTGGGATTGAATCGAACGACCCTGGTTGAAAAAGTGAAGCGACTCGGTCTTCAAGACGAGTCCTGACAACCACGGTCAGTGGCGAGAGCGCCCCAAACTGTGGTATGAATACCTCGGCTCTTAACGCTCGGTAACGGTAGTTTTTGTGGTTTTGGGCCCGGATGATTCGGCGCAATTATTGCAGCTGACAAGATCGGTATGAATCCTTCGACAGTACATGGTGAAAGTCGATGAACAGTAAGACAACATGGGTATTGCCCGTCATCGGGCTTGCGCTCGCTGGATGCGATCTGAGCGGGACGCTGGATTTTGTGTCACCAAACGCAGAAGAAAATAACAGCGGCTGGCCAAATCCGATAAAGAATAACGCCACGGGAAATAATGTGGTCCAACCAGGCGAAATCGACCCTGGTCGCGTGACAATTCACCGTTTGAATCGCCCAGAATACAATAATACCGTGCGCGACCTGCTGGGCGACACGACTCAACCCGCGCGGACCTTTCCCGAAGATGACTTCGGATACGGTTTTAATAATATCGCGGACGTGCTTTCGATCTCACCGCTGCATGTTGAATCCTATTTTAACGCAGCTGGACCCTTGATTGATACCGCTCTTGATCTTGGAGCTCCGACATCAGCGACCACTCGATTTGAAGCCGAAGCCGTTGGTGGCTCGGTGGGTGCAGTGTCCAACGACGCTTGGAATCTCTATTCCAATGGTGAGATTACGCAGGTGACGAGCTTTCCGGCGCCTGGCGACTACATCATTCGGGTCAAAGCGTGGCAGACGGCTGCCGGGCCCGACGCAGCAGCCATGGGCGTATTATTGAACGGCGCGACCTTGGAAACAGTCAACGTTGTTAACGTGGGTACCGACCCAGGCGTGTTCGAAGTTCAATTCACGACCACAGCTGGCGACCATGCGGTTGGCGTGTCGTTCACCAACGACTATTACGACGCAACAATCCCGGCTGACCGAAACCTGCTGGTGGATTGGTTTGAAGTCGAGGGCCCAATGGGCGTGACATCTGGCGCGGTTTCGACTCGCGCTTCGATCGTGCCTTGCGATACCGCCGGACCCGATGCCGTGGCATGTGCGCGCCAAGTCATTGAGTCATTCGGAAAACGCGCTTGGCGCCGTCCTTTGGAGTCAGCTGAAGTCGATCGTCTGACTCAGTTTATTGATCTTGCACAGTCCGAGGGCGACGATGTGGAAACTGGGCTGCGACTCGCTCTGCGCGCCATCCTGATGTCTCCTCATTTTGTCTTCCGAGTCGAAATTGACGAGGACCCTACGGCAACGACCGCTCGAAACCTGAACGACCACGAACTCGCATCACGCCTCTCATACTTTTTGTGGAGTTCCATGCCGGACGACGCCCTCACGGCATTGGCCGACGAAGGCAAATTGCAGGATGACGCGGTCCTTTCCGCGCAGGTTATCCGAATGTTGGACGACCCCAAGGCGAGCGCGATCGTCGACAATTTTGCCGCTCAGTGGCTCTATGTGGACGCGGTCCTCAATACGACCCCTGATTACCTCGTGTTTCCAACGTTTTCGGCCGAACTCGCCCAGGACATGAGGCAAGAGTCTCGACTGTTCATCCAAGATCTGTTGGCCACCAACGCTCCGCTCAAAGATTTGATTCTGGCGGACTACACCTTCATCAACCCTCGACTTGCTGAACATTATGGCGTGCCTGGGATAACGGCAGAAGGTTTTGTGCGACATCAGTGGGGCGATGATTCTCGACGTGGTCTGTTGGGGCATGCCTCGATTTTGACCGCGACGTCTCATTCGACCATTACTTCACCGGTACTTCGTGGAAAATGGGTCTTGGAAAACCTCTGGTGTGATGCCCCTCCGGCCGCTCCTGCTGGCGTTCCGGTCCTTGAAACCGATGCCGCTTCAACCGAAGGGAAAACCCTGCGTGAGCGCCTCGAGGCGCATGCGCTCGACCCAACTTGCAACGCATGTCACCGAGTCATGGACCCCATCGGATTCGGCATGGAAAACTACGATGGCGTGGGCGCCTGGCGCGATATCGACAACGGAGTCGCGGTGGACTCGGCGGGCATTTTGCCACCGGATATCGCGTTTAACGGTCCTAGCGAGCTCGCGAGCATTGTCGCTGCGTCACCTAAATTGCCCTACTGCGCTACCGAAAAGACTTTGACTTACGCCCTCGGGCGAGGCGTCGAGAACTGGGATAGGCCGCAAATCGATGCGATCATTCGTGAGACCACCGAGCAGGACTTCCGATTCCGCGACATTTTTACAGCCATCGTACTCAGCGACGCGTTCCGCATGCGACGCGGCGGCGAACTCCAGAATTGAGGTCAGACCCATGAAACGATTGCAACTCAGTCGACGAGCATTTATCGGCGGCGCTGGCGCTGCGCTCGCCCTTCCTCTCCTTGAGTCCATGGCGCCCTTTGGTGCGTCCGCCTTTGCTCAGGATATGCGGCCAGCACGAATGCTCGGCTATTACGTTCCGTGCGGCATTCATATGCCTTCGTGGACGCCATCGACCGAAGGCGCTGGCTTTGCGCTGACCGAGACCCTCGCGCCTCTGGCCAACGTCAAGAACGACATTCTGGTGCTGACCGGTCTTGCGAATATGTCGGCTCGACCCGACGGTCCGGGAGACCACGCAGCTGGCACCGGGTCATTCATGACTGCGACGCACGTGTTTAAGACCGAAGGCGCCGATATTGCCAACGGGATTTCGGTTGACCAGATGGCCGCTCAGGCCAATGGCGCCGCCACTCGATATCCCTCGCTCGAATTGGGCATGGATGGCGGCGGAACTACCGGAAACTGTGACTCGGGGTACAGCTGCGCATATGCGCGCAATATCTCGTGGGCTGGTCCTCAGACACCACTGCCCAAAACCGTTGATCCTCGCGTGGTATTCGACCGACTTTTTGCCGGTTTCGACCCACAAGCGACCGCAGATCAGATCCGAAAACGTCGGCTCTACAACAAATCTATCCTCGATTATGCCATCGAGGACTCAGGCAAACTTAAGACGAAGCTTGGCACACGTGACCAGCAGAAAATCGAAGAGTACCTCGAGGGGATTCGGGCTCTTGAACTTGCGATCTCTGGGATGGATGAGGCCACACTTTGTGGTGTTCCAGACCGCCCGGGCACCAGCTACGCCGTGACCGCGAAGGCACAGGTGATGGCTGATTTGATGGTTCTGGCGATGCAGTGCGATTTGACTCGCATCCAGACCTTCATGCTCGCAAATGCCGGCAGTGGTCGAGTTTATGACTTCTTGGGGGTTTCCCAAGGGCATCACGAACTCTCACACCATCAGGGGCTGGCGGAAAATCACGACCGGCTGAAGATCATCAACAAATGGGAAATCGAACAGTTTGCGTACCTGCTCGAGAAGCTCAAAGCGTCGACAGATGTCGAAGGCGCTTCATTGTTAGACAGCTGTTCGGTGTTCTTCTCGAGCGAGATTTCCGACGGAAATCGTCATAACCATGACGATATGCCCGTAATTCTGGCTGGAAAGGGGAACGGCGAATTCACGACGGGTCGGCACGTGCGCTATTCAGGGCGCCCTGTGGCCAACTTGTTCATCTCGATGCTCCGGGCTAACGGAGTCGTCGTGAACAGCTTTGGCGCCGACGGTGATGGTCCTCTCGAGAATCTCTAGGGTGTTTGGCCACGCTGATGCGTGGCCTTGCAACTCGGGCTAAGCCCCGGTCAGGTCGAACTGCTGAACAGTGGCATCGACCGTAGCCTTGAGCCGCTCGAAGTTCAGCTTTTCGTCGAAAACCACGATCAGGAAGTCTGATCCTGCACGCAAAACGTACAGATTTGCCAGCCCACTTTTCTTGAGGCCTTCGGTGATATCATCATCCTTGATCGCGGCCGAGTTGCCTCGTTTTTCGATGATGTACCCGCGCGAATCAACCAATAACGCCGCTTGAACGTTTTGATGATCGATCAGTGAGTCGAGCAGAAGCTCAGATGTGGAAACTTTGACCACCACGTCAGCTCCTAGGCGCATCGGCCTTCATAGAAGTAATTGTTCTTATCGAACCCGAAATTCGAGTACATCCGAATCGCAGGGTTGTTGGTCTCTTGTACATTAAGCGCCACATACGACACTCTGCCAAAGAGCTCAACCAGTAGCCGTGCGGTGCAAGCGGTCGCAAGACCTTGCCCACGACGTCTAGGATGAGTAACGAAATTGCCGATGACGGCGACGTCGTGTTCTTCGCTGAAAACATGAATACCGGCAATACTCGCCAGCCCCAGGTCTGGGTCTCGAACGCCAAAATAGAGCCCGGTTTCGAGCTGGTAGGGTTCGAAAAAATTGTCCGGGTAATGCTGATAGAGATCCATGATCGCCAGTGTATCTCGATGGCCAAGTCGTTCCACCTCGATACTCGCCAGTGTTGGACTGTCGGTCTGGTGGTACGCCGAGCGCTTCAGCCCCATTCGAATCATACGATGGAAATTTTCCGGCTCAAAAATCCCTTGGATTTCGGTCATCTGCTCTTCGAGCACATGGAAGTGAAATCGCGTGGGAAGGTCGGCACGACAGGAACGAAGCAGCTCTTCTATGCGCGTCGAATTGCCGACAACAAAGACCACAGGGAGGCTGAGCCCGGTGTAGAGCAGAGCGAGGTTTTCGAGTTCATTCTTGTCATCACGCAGGCCAAACCACTTACAAAACTGAAAGTAAGATGGGTCGAGGTTTCCCAAGAGGTACGCATTGGCAAGGCGATCCTTCATCAGAAACCGCCGCAGTTCTTCTCGGTCGGTAATATGCTCGGCAGCCATGGTCGGTGTCCAAAACGTACGCCTCCCCGGAGGCGATCTAAAGTGGGAATGCATGGGGAGTGTACTCCCAAAGGCCGCAAAACGGCAAGCTCGCAGTCCTCGACCACTCAACCCTCATTTTACGCCGTTCATCCTTTTTTATGCGCCAATTCGGCCTGGCAACGTTACGAATTAGCATACGCCGCATCTTATTCAGCGACGTGAGAAATTTATGAAAAACCGCCCCACAAGTCGTCTGTCCGGATTCTACAAAATGTCGCACGAGAAGCGCCTGCAGACTCTGGTCGAGTCGGGTGTGCTGGACGACGGGGACGCAGACTACTTGCGGCAGGGAAAAGGCATCGACTTTGATGTCGCCAATCACATGATCGAAAACGCGATCGGTGTTTTGGAGCTTCCTCTCGGTCTCGGTTTGAACTTCGTCGTCGACGATAAAGAGTACTTGATACCGATGGCGGTCGAAGAGCCAAGCGTGGTCGCGGCGGTGAGCCATGTCGCCAAAATTGTGCGCGATGCTGGGGGATTCACCACTGAGTATGCGGGTTCCACGATGGTGGGCCAAATTCAGGTGGTGGGATGTCCTGACCTTGAAAAGGCCGAACAGGCAATTTTGGAGGCGCGCCCAAGGCTTTTGGCCAAAGCCAACACATTTGAGCCGGGGATGCTGGCGCGCGGCGGCGGGGCCAAGGACATTCGGGTCCGGGTGTTGGACGGCGGCAAATACCAAAAGATGATGGTGGTTCACCTCGTGGTTGATGCGTGTGACGCGATGGGCGCCAACATGATTAACACCATGGTTGAGGGAATCGCCGACGATATCGAAGAGCTGAGCGGCGGCCGAGTGTTCTTGCGGATTTTGTCGAATTTGTGTGACGAACGACTTGCAAAAGCGACCTGTCGCATCCCGTTTTCACTGCTGGGTTGGCGTGGATTCTCTGGGGAACAAGTTGCGCAAGGCATCGAACTCGCCAGCCAATTCGCCGAAATCGATCCTTACCGGGCTACGACCCATAATAAGGGGATCATGAATGGCATCAGCTCAGTCTGCATCGCCTCTGGCAACGACTGGAGGGCACTGGAGGCCGGAGCCCATGCCTTCGCCTGCCGCACCGGGAAATATTCGCCTCTAGCGGTCTGGCGAGTCGAGGACGGGGCCTTGGTCGGTGAGATCGAAGTTCCAATCGCAGTCGGCACGGTGGGAGGCCCGATTAAACTTCATCCGACCGTTCAGCTGGTGCATCGGATTCTCAACGTGGATGGTGCGGGAGAACTCGCCAGAATCATGGCCTCGGTCGGGCTCGCCCAGAATATGGCGGCCCTTAAAGCCCTGGCTACAGAAGGAATTCAGCGGGGGCATATGTCGCTGCATGCACGCAGCGTAGCGGCCACAGCTGGGGCCACTCCCGATGAACTTGACGATGTCGTTGAGGAGTTGATTCGAAGCGGCGAGATCAAGATAGACCGCGCATCACAAATCATAGAGCGACTGCGCGGCACTCTACTTTAACAGCAGCTTTGGACCGGGGCGGTTTTCGGTCGACGCCATGACGTTGTCGTTCCAAACGACCCAGACATCGTCGCCCGCGGCGTTAGGGTGTTTCGTCCGGTTGTTTCGCACCCTCGACGCCCCTTCGCTACGAATGCCCAACGGAAACGTGGACTCGGATGCGGCGTTTCCTGCGCGCAATCCACCACCTAGGTCATCTGCCGAATTCGACGAAATCACACAGTCTTTCATGGCCAAAACAAAGGGGATTTTGATTGTCCCTTGGTTAATCAAACTTGCGACTTCGGGGTGCGACTCGGTGATGATGTAAATCCCACCGCCGGCATGACTGGAACTGTTGTCCCGCATGTCTGTGCCTTCACCCAAGCGCAGCGAGGCATTCACCGCGCCCAACGCTCCGCCAGATCCCACACAGGTATTGGTGCGAAACTCGACATCTTTTGTCAAAATTTCAGCGCCGTTCATCGCGCCAAAGGCTCCCCCGATGGAGTTGCGATCTGTGGCCTGATTATAAGACGCCTTCGCGGCCGCGACTTGCACGGTCGCCAAACCCACCGCCGCTGCTGCGCCTCCGATTACCAGCGCCTCGTTGTGCTGCAAGTCTGCTGTCGTCAATTTTACAGTCGCTTCGGCGCCGGCCCAGCCTGCCACCACAAAACCTCCACCCGCGCGAGCCTTGTTGCGATGAAATCTCATGGCATGGTCTTCGGTGCCCTCAAGGATGGCCTTCCCGCCAAGGATTGCGACTCCGCCTCCAGCCAGTGTGGCGGCGTTATCCACAAATTCAGAGCCCGCGATCTTCATGGCGCCCCCGACCATCATCAGCGCACCGCCAGTGCCCTGAAGGCCCGCCCACTCTTTCAAAGCGATGTCTCCCAGGACTGATTCGGGGACATCTCCTTTGGCGATATTATGGGAAAACCGGGTGTCGTTAATGACCACGGGAGCTTTCATCAGAGACAGCCAAAGGCCGCCTCCATTATGAGCTCGGTTGCGTGAAATCATGCAGGTCGTGATTCGGATGACGCTCTTGGAAGCACTGATTCCGCCACCTTGAGACGCCGAGTTGTGCAGAATTCCACAGGCCATGACGCGGGTGCCATTGCCGGGCACCTCGGTGCCGCACTGTTCAATCCGAATTCCGCCTTTGCGAAACCCTTCGATATGACAGTTGAAAATCGCGAGTTTATGGGCTCCCATCCCAACGATTCCGGCCTGAGACACGCCGTCGCGTCCGACCAGATGACAGCCAAAGATGCCCTGGTTGACGCCTGCTCCGAATCGAATTGCAAACTCGGCATTCGCAGGCGGCAAAATGGTGACTCGGGCCGGGTCATTCAATTCCAGTTCAGTGATCCACTTCAAACGCTGAGTGAGTGAGCCCTCGATCGGCATTCGGTGGTTCACCAAGACAACTCGGTCAGGGACAGCGACGCTGCTTTGGTAAACTCCAGGCGCCAATCGAACCTGCATCCCCGGCGTGTCGCGCACGATTCGCATCGCGGCGAACTTCATGGCGCCGTCCAGTGTCCTAAATGGATATTGTGGCGCGTTAAACGGTGTGTCGTCGGTGTAGTCGTCCCGTGCAGCTTCGCTGGATGAATCGACGTAAATGGCCTTTCTCTCTTCGTATCCTGGCGGGCAGAAAAAACCACCGATATCCGAGCCAACAAACTCGTCTTCACTCTCGGCTTCGCCCTTGGCGCGGGCCCGATCCACCACAAAGGACATCAGCGAATCTTCATCGTCTTCGTCATCAACGCTGGGACGTACGCCGGTGTTCAGGTCAATGCCCACATCGAGCGAAATCGCGGTGACTGGCTTCAAAACCACGGGTTCTCGAATCGCAATGGCTTGAGCTGTGCGTGTGGCGTGGCGTGCGTTTCCGACCTCATCGAGTTCCTGTCCAGTCTTGTGCCTTGCATGGCCCCTCGCAAGAATCCCACTCAGCAGAAAAACCATGAAAAGTGTCAGGAATGGAAGGCTTTCCGAGACCGGAAAAGCCGCAGAGCAGGCCTGCGTTGCCATGGGTGCGCGGCCCGTAATTTCAACGGGCACGGTTTGCCCGACCGCTTTGAATTCCAGTTGGGAATACCGAATTCGCTCAGCCATGGGGCTTCGGTCGTCGATATCCGGTGCGGAATCCATGACTTCGGCGAGCGTGTCAGTGCAACTCCACCAAGCCCAGCCCACACCAGCGATGGAGGCAAAACTGAGCAAAAATAGGAAATTGGCAACTGTCCGCCAGCCGTTCGAACTCATCGGGTCTCTTCACGCAATTTTGGCCTTCTTCGGCGAATCTGTGGCATCATAGAAGTCGGTTGCCCCGCGAACAAGTTTTGAGGCCATGAACGACGACACCACATATATTCCGGGCCGTGGAGTCCTTGCCGAAGTGGAAATCGCTTCACTCAAACGGCACGGCGACGCCATCAAGTTTACCTACCACGACCGCTTTGGCATGGCTTCAGAAGGCTTTCTGCTTAGGTTCCGCGACTCGTTCGTAGCGTACGAAAACCGCTGTCCGCACTGGAGCGTGCCACTGGACGCCGAAGAAAACCAGTTTCTGGATTCCAGCGAGTCGTATGTGTTTTGCCCTATGCATGGTGCGGGTTTTGACGCTTTAGGGGGCGAGTGTTTTCAGGGCCCGTGTATCGGCGATTCGTTGGAGCGCTTTGAGGTCGAGATCGACGGTGACCGCGCCATCGTTCGGGCGATGCGCCCACGGTTGTTCAAGATTTAAGTCGACACACAAGAATACGGACACAAAAAAAAGGCGGCGAGGCAAGATCCGTGGCCGGCGTTGAGTCCCGTGGTTTGGATCAGTTGTTCACTGGAGGGAGAACTAAACCCGTGCCGCCAGCTGCGGTATAAGCCACCAATCCGATTTCAGGATCGTCCGGATTGGTTAACGGCGGTAGAAAACCCGACACTACGATTGTGAGCGCACGGCCCGCAAAATTGGTCGCATCAAACGTGTATGGTCCAATCGAAAGGGCCGAGTTATTGACACGAAGAGTCAAAGGAATCGATGCTGGGTCGATCTCGCTATAAGCGCTGATGTCGCCGTAACTGAGGTAAGTGAAGATCGTCGTGCTGCCTGTGCGAAGGTCAACGGTTGG